>NZ_JBSHNE010000004.1:105734-401622 GCF_053646035.1 Streptomyces sp. NPDC055287
CCTGGGGTCGAGCTCCTACGCCAGTTCGTGCGGGGGGGTGCCCGCATCCCGGCTCCCACCCCTCGGCCCGCGCCAGGGGGTCCGCCCGGTCCCCCGCCCACGTCCCGGTGTCACCGGTACAGCAGATACTCCCGGCGTACGGAGCCGAACGCCGCGAGGTCGGAGCGCCAGGCGCCCACCACCTCGTCGGTCCCCGCCCCCGCGTCGATCATCGTGCGGACCCGCGTATTGCCCGTCAGCTTGTCGATCCAGTTGTCGGCCCGCCACGCGAAGCCGCTCCAGCTCTTCTTCGCCGTGATGAGCAGCGCGATGCCGGTGCGCACCGGGTCGTACGCGGCCCGGTCGTGCACATGCAGCTGTACGCCGCCGATGGTCTTCCCCTGGAACTTGGAGAACGTCGGCGCGAAGTACGCCTCCCGGAAGCGCACCCCGGCCAGCCCGGTGGCGTTCGCGGCCTCCGCCCACGCGCGGTCGACGCCCTCCGCGCCCAGCAGTTCGAAGGGCCGGGTCGTGCCCCGCCCCTCCGACAGGTTGGTGCCCTCGAAGAGACAGGTGCCGGAGTACACCAGTGCCGTGTCGGGTGTCGGCATGTTGGGGCTCGGCGGCACCCACGGCAGGCCCGTCCTGTCGAAGAAGTCGCCGCGCCGCCAGCCCGACATCTTCACCGTCTCCAGTACCACCGGCCGCTTCAGGAACTCGCCGTTGAAGAGCCGCGCCAGCTCGCAGACCGTCATCCCGTGGGCCTGCGCGATCGGCTCGCGCCCCACGAACGTCGCGAACGCCTTGTCCAGCACGGGACCGAGGGCGGCCCGCCCGGTCACCGGATTCGGCCGGTCGAGCACCACGAACCGCTTGCCCGCGAGCACCGCGGCCGCCATGCAGTCGTACAGCGTCCAGATGTACGTGTAGAAGCGCGCGCCCGCGTCCTGGATGTCGAACACGATGGTGTCCACGCCCGACGCCGTGAAGATGTCGGCGAGCGGCTGCCCGCTCTTCAGGTACGTGTCGTACACGGGCAGCCCGGTCGCCGGATCGTCGTAACGCCCCTCCGAGCCGCCCGCCTGCGCGGTCCCGCGGAAGCCGTGCTCGGGGCCGAAGACGGCGGTGAGGTTCACCCGGTCGTCGGCGTGCATGACGTCCACGATGTGGCGTACGTCCGAGGTGATGCCCGTCGGATTGGTGACGACGCCGACCTTCTGCCCGTCGAGGAGCGCGTAACCGTCGGCGGCCAGCCGGTCGAAGCCGGTCCGCACCCGGAACTGCCCGGGGCGCCCGGCGGCGGCCGGGGGAGCCGCGGCGCCGAGTGCTCCGGCGGCTCCCGCCGCCCCGGTGGCGGCCAGCAACCCGCGTCTGGACAGGCTCATCCCAGTACCTCCGTGATCGACGCCGTCTGTCATGGCCACGCACGCTAGCGCGCGCGGGGGCCGCGGGGAACGAGCCGGGCACGGCGGGTTGAGGGCGCTCTACCCCTTCCGCTGCTCCATACCGACCGGTTAGTCTGCCGAAGTTGTCGGCAGGAGAGGCGGGCCTCAAGGATGAGCCAGTTCTACGACGCGGGAGTCGTCGTCACCGGTGCGGGAGGCGGTATCGGAGCCGCCCTCGCCCGCAGATTCGCGGCCGGGGGAGCACGCGTCGTCGTCAACGACATCGACGCGCAGAAGATCAAGGCGATCGCCGACGAAATCGGTGCCACCGCCGTCGTGGGCGACGCGTCCGCCGTCGTCGACGAGGCCCGCGAGGCGCTCGGCGGCAAGGTCGACGTGTACTGCGCCAACGCGGGCCTCGCCTCGCCCGGCGACGCCTTCGCCGACGAGGAGGTCTGGGCCGCGGCCTGGGACGTCAACGTGATGGCCCACGTCCGGGCGGCCAGGGCGCTGCTGCCCGACTGGCTGGAGCGCGGCAGCGGCCGGTTCGTCTCCACCGTCTCGGCGGCCGGCCTGCTGACCATGGTCGGCGCGGCCCCGTACAGCGTCAGCAAGCATGGCGCGCTGGCCTTCGCGGAGTGGCTCTCACTGACCTACCGTCACCGCGGGGTCAAGGTCCACGCGATCTGCCCGCAGGGTGTCCGTACCGACATGCTGACCGCCGCCGGTTCGGCCGGCGAGCTGGTGCTGGAGCCCACCGCCATCGAGCCGGAGGACGTCGCCGAGGCACTCTTCGAGGGCATCGCGGCCGACCGCTTCCTCATCCTGCCGCACCCCGAGGTCGCCGGGTACTACCAGGCCCGCGCCGGGAACCCCGACCGCTGGCTGACCGGAATGAACCACCTTCAGCAGAAGTGGGAGGAGGCCGGCCGATGAGCGAGTCGACCAAGGAGACCACCACCGGGCCGGCCAAGGAGTCCGCGGCCGCGTCGATCTACGCGGACAGGCCCTGGCTCGCCCAGCTCAGCGACGCCCAGCGCGCCCCCATGGCCCCGCCGGCCACCCTGCTGCACGCCTTCGGCGACGCGGTGACCCGCGCGCCGGACCACCCCGCCCTCGCCTACTTCGACGGCCGGCTCACCTACCGCGAGGCCGACGCGCTGTCGGACTCCGTCGCGGGCCACCTGGCCGCGAAGGGGCTGCGGCACGGCGACCGGGTCGCGGTCATGCTCCAGAACAGCCCGCACTTCGTCATCGCGCTGCTGGGCGCCTGGAAGGCCGGCGCGGTCGTCGTACCGCTCAACCCGATGTACAAGTCGGCCGAGGTCGCGCACGCGCTCGGGGACGCCGAGGCGGCCGCGCTGATCTGCTCGGACCGCGCGTGGGAGTCGTATCTGCGCGACACCGCCGCGGACTCGCCCGTACGCGTCGCCCTCACCGCCTGCGAACTCGACCTCCAGAGCAGGAACGACACGCGGGTCCTGAACTTCGAGCGGGTGACGCCGCAGGCGGACGACGCGGACGATCTGGTGACGGTCGCCCGCCAGGGCCTCCCGGCTCCGGCGGACCGGGAGCTCACCGCCACCGACGTGGCGCTGATCAGCTACACCTCGGGCACCAGCGGCACCCCCAAGGGCGCCATGAACGTCCACGGCGGCATCATGCACAACGCCGAGCGCCAGCGCACCGGCCATCCGATAGCCGAGGGCTCGGCGTACTTCGCTCTCGCGCCCCTCTTCCACATCACCGGCATGGTCTGCGAACTGGCCGCCTGCGTCGCCAACGCCGGCACGCTCGTCCTCGCCTACCGCTTCCACCCGGGTGTCGTCCTCGACGCGTTCACCGAGCACCGCCCGGCCTACACCGTCGGCCCCTCCACGGCCTTCATGGCCCTCGCCGCCACCCCCGGCGTCACACGGGACCACTTCGCGTCCTTCCAGGTCATCTCCTCGGGCGGCGCGCCGCTGCCGCCGGCCCTGGTCGAGAAGTTTCGTGCGGGCTTCGGCCCGTACATCCGCAACGGCTACGGACTCACCGAGTGCACCGCGCCCTGCGCCTCCGTGCCGCCCGAGAAGGAGGCCCCGGTCGACCCCGCATCGGGAACGCTCTCCGTCGGCGTGCCGGGTCCGGACACCGTCGTGCGTATCGTCGACGAGAAGGGCGCGGACGTGCCCTTCGGCGAGCAGGGCGAGATCGCCGTCAGCGGCCCGCAGGTCGTCCCCGGCTACTGGCGCCGACCCGAGGCGACCGCCGAGGCCTTCCCCGGCGGGGAACTGCGCACCGGCGACATCGGCTTCATGGACGAGGACGGCTGGCTGTACGTCGTCGACCGCAAGAAGGACATGATCAACGCGTCGGGCTTCAAGGTGTGGCCGCGCGAGGTCGAGGACGTCCTCTACACCCACCCGGCGGTGCGCGAGGCCGCCGTCGTCGGCATCCCCGACGCGTACCGGGGCGAGAGTGTCAAGGCGTACGTCAGCCTGCGCCCCGGGGCCGAGGTCGCGCCGGCGGACATCTCGGCGTACTGCGAGGAACGGCTGGCGGCGTACAAGTATCCGCGCGAAGTGGAGATCCTGCCGGAACTTCCCAAGACGACGAGTGGGAAGATCCTCAGGCGGGAACTGCGTTCCCGTTCCTGAACTCCCAACCGGTTGTTTCGACGAAAGGCAGGTGGCGGCAATGGCCAGGACGACGGACGGAAGCGGCATCCCCGTCCCCCAGAGGCTGCTGGCCGCCGCCACCCGCCTGTTCGCCGAGCGGGGCTACGACCGCACGTCGGTGCAGGAGATCGTCGAGGCGGCCGGCGTCACCAAGGGCGCGCTCTACCACTACTTCGGCTCCAAGGACGACCTGCTGCACGAGGTGTACGCCCGTGTCCTGCGGCTCCAGCAGGAGCGGCTCGACGCGTTCGCGGACGCGGACGCGCCGGTGGAGCAGCGGCTGCGGGACGCGGCGGCGGATGTGGTCGTGACGACCATCGACAATCTCGACGACGCGTCGATCTTCTTCCGGTCCATGCACCATCTGAGCCCGGAGAAGGACAAGCAGGTGCGGGCGGAGCGGCGGCGGTATCACGAGCGGTTCCGCGCGCTGGTGGAAGAGGGCCAGCAGGCGGGCGTGTTCTCGACCGCGACGCCGGCCGACCTGGTGGTGGACTACCACTTCGGGTCGGTCCACCACCTGTCGACGTGGTACCGCCCGGACGGCCCGCTCACGCCGCAGCAGGTGGCGGAGCATCTGGCGGATCTGCTGCTGCGCGCGCTGCGGCCGTAGGGGCGGTGGGTCTGCGGTCCCGCGTCCGACGCCGGGCGCGGGACCGGGCGGGGGCGGGAAGACGCCCGCAGGCGTACCGTCCCGCCCCCGCCCGCACCCCTACACGTACTTCTTCAGCTCCCGCCGCGCCAGCGACCGCTGGTGCACCTCGTCCGGCCCGTCCGCCAGCTTCAGCGTCCGCGCCCCCGCCCACAGCTCCGCCAGCGGGAAGTCCTGGCTGACGCCGCCCGCGCCGTGCAGCTGCACCGCCTTGTCGATGATGTCGACGACCGCCCGCGGCGTGGCGATCTTGATGGCCTGAATCTCGGTGTGCGCCCCGCGATTGCCCACCGTGTCCATCAGCCACGCCGTCTTGAGCACGAGCAGCCGCAGCTGCTCGACCGCCACCCGCGCGTCCGCGATCCAGTTGTGCACGACACCCTGCTGGGCCAGCGGCTTGCCGAAGGCTTCGCGCGACACCGCCCGGCGGCACATGAGCTCGATGGCCCGCTCGGCCATGCCGATCAGCCGCATGCAGTGGTGGATCCGGCCCGGGCCGAGGCGGGCCTGGGCGATGGCGAAGCCGCTGCCCTCCTCGCCGACCAGGGCGGACGCCGGTACCCGCGCGCCGTCGAAGACGATCTCGGCGTGGCCGCCGTGCGAGTGGTCCTCGTACCCGTACACCTGCATCGCACGACGGACCTCGACGCCCGGCGTGTCCCGCGGCACCAGGATCATGGACTGCTGGCGGCGGATGTCCGCGCCGTCCGGATCGGTCTTGCCCATGACGATGAAGATCTTGCAGTCCGGGTTCATCGCCCCGGAGATGTACCACTTGCGTCCGGTGACGACGTACTCGTCACCGTCCCGCACGATACGGGTCTCGATGTTGGTCGCGTCCGACGAGGCGACCTCCGGCTCCGTCATCGCGAACGCCGACCGGATCTCGCCCGAGAGCAGCGGCTCCAGCCATTGCTTCTTCTGGTCGTCGGTGGCGAACTGCGCCAGCAGCTCCATGTTTCCCGTGTCCGGCGCGGCGCAGTTCAGCGCGGTGGGCGCGAGATGGGGGCTGCGGCCGGTGATCTCGGCGAGCGGCGCGTACTGGAGGTTGGTCAGCCCGGCGCCGTACTCCGCGTCCGGAAGGAAGAGGTTCCACAGGCCCTGCCGACGCGCCACCGTCTTGAGGTCCTCCACCACCTGCGGGGTGTCCCACGGCGAGGCGAGCCGCTCGCGCTGCTCGTGCGCGACGGCCTCGGCCGGATACACGAAGTCGTCCATGAAGGCGAGAAGTTTGGCGCGGAGCTCTTCGGTCCGTGCGTCGTATGCGAAATCCATGGTGTCTCAGCCTTCCTGAAGGGTGGTCAGGCCGTGCTCGATGAAGACGGGCACGAGGTCGCCGATCCGGTCGAAGCCGGCGCCGACGGTCTGCCCGAGCGTGTAGCGGTAGTGGATGCCCTCGAGGATCACGGCGAGCTTGAACCACGCGAACGCCGTGTACCAGGCGATCGCCGAGGTGTCCCGGCCGGACCCGGTTGCGTAGCGCTCGACGATCTCGCGCGCCGAGGGGTGGCCCGGGGCGCCGGCCGTCGTGGAGACCGGGGAGTCGGGCAGCCCCAGCTCGGAGCTGTACATCACGAGCAGCCCGAGGTCGGTGAGCGGGTCGCCGAGGGTCGACATCTCCCAGTCGAGGATGGCATTGATCCGGTCGTCGGCGCCGCCGATCAGGACATTGTCGAGCCGGTAGTCGCCGTGTACGACGGTGGGCGCGGGGGAGTCGGGCAGCGAGCGCCCGAGCGCCGCGTGCAGCTCGTCGATGCCCGGGAGCTCACGGTTGCGCGACGCGTCGAGCTGCTTGCCCCAGCGGCGCAGCTGCCGGTCGAGGAAGCCCTCGGGGCGGCCGAAGTCGCCCAGGCCGACCGCTGCGGGGTCCACGGCGTGCAGGGCGACGAGCGTGTCGACCAGGCCGAGTACGGCGGCGCGGGTGCGCTCGGCGCCCAGCGCGGCGAGCTCGTCGGCCGTACGGTACGGAACGCCCTCCACGAACTCCATGACGTAGAACGGCGACCCGATGACCGACTCGTCCTCGCACAGCAGTACCGGCGCGGGCACCGGCACATCCGTCGGGTGCAGCGCGCTGATCACGCGGAACTCGCGCTTCATGTCGTGCGCCGTCGCCAGCACATGGCCGAGCGGCGGCCGTCGCACCACCCACCGCGCCGTGCCGTCCGTGACGGCGTACGTCAGATTCGAGCGGCCGCCCTCGATGAGCCGGGCGCTGAGCGGTCCGCGCACCAGCCCCGGCCGCTCGCGGTCGAGATGACCGCGCAGCTGCTCGGGATCGAGACCTGGCGGGTGGACTGCGCTCATGGGGGTACCTCCGGGGGCGGACACGGCGGACAGGACGTCGCGACTCATCATGCCGACCAGTCGGTATGCCGTCCAGTGCGCCGACGTACCCCGAGACGCGGATCACGCGTGGCAGGCGACCGGCTTCCCGCCGTTCATGGCCGCCATGTCGCCGAAGACGAGCACCGGATCGAGCGGCGATCCCTCCGGCAGGCCGTCCAGCTCGGCGTAGGCCCGGTGCAGGTTGGCGACCAGGCGCTCGCTTTCGCGCAGCCCGGCGAAGGCGCCGGGACCGGCCTCCCGCGCCGTCTCCAGCGGCGTACGGCCCTTGGCGTGCCCGGCCTCGGCCAGCTCGGCGACGTACCGCAGATACCGCTCGGTCGCGTCGTACGCCGACGGACCGGTGACCGGGCCGTGGCCCGGCACGACGGTGTCCGCGCCGAGTGAGCGGAGCACGTCGAGCGCGCGCAGCGACCCGCTCAGGGACCCCATCGCCACGAAGGGCGTGCCGCCCTGGAAGACCAGATCGCCGGTGAAGACGATCCCGTACTCCGGCAGGTGGACGATCGAATCGCCGGTGGTGTGCGCGACGCCCGGGTGGATCAGCCGTACCTCGGTCCCGCCCGCGTGGACGGTGAGCCGCTCGCTGTAGGTGAGAGCGGGCGCGGTGACGGTGATGTCACCGAAGTCGTTCTGCGGCCACACCAGGTGCAGCTGGAGCCCGACCGCCAGGACTTCGGCGCGGCAGGTGTCGTGCCCGACGACGGTCGCCTCCGGGGTGAAGACGCTGTTGCCGTAGGTGTGGTCGCCGTGGTGGTGGGTGTTGACGACGGTACGGGGGAGCGGCGCGCCGGTCGCGAGGAGCGCTTCGCGCAGCGCCTGCGCCCGGCGCGCGGTGGCCGCGGTGTCGACGAGCAGGGTCGAGGCGCCGTCGCTGACGAATCCGGCGTTGTTCAGGCACCACCCGCCGTCCGGCTGGATGTACGCGTGCACTCCGGGCGCGAGCTGAACGAGGTACGGGTCCGTGGCGGGCACTGGGATTCCCCCGGGTCGGGCCGGGTCACTGGCTGAACCGGCTGGGGAGAGCCTGCCAGTTGGCGCCCGTCCGGGGGAAGGGAGGCCCGGGTCCGGGGCCTGCGCTCAGTGATCGTCCCAGTGGCCGTCGTGTGCGGCGTGGCGGTGGCCGTCGTGGACGTAGTCGAGGTGATCGCCGTGCGTGACGGCGCTGTGCCCACAGTCCTGGCCGTGCTCATGGGGGTGAGCGTGGTGCGTGTGGTGATCCGTGGATTCGCACTCGTCCCAGTGCCCGGAGTGCTCGCGGTGCATGTGCCCGTTGTGCGCGTAGTCGGTGTGGTCGCCGTGCGGCACCGCGGCGTGCCCGCAGGCCGGGCCGTGCATGTGCTCGTGGGTGGGGTGCTCCTGGTGCAGGGTGGCCATTGCGTTCACCTCTGGTGCGATTACGGATACTTTGTGGTACTTCCAGGCTAGTCCTGGACGCCCGCTTCATCCGTCTCCCAGCCCTGCGCCGCGACGAATTCGCCCCTGTGCTCCACCGGCCACCTGCCCGGCGCCCGGATCGGCTCCACGAGGCTCCGCCCCGGGCCCGGCCGGTTCAGACGACGATCGCCACCGCGAACCCGGCCAGGGCGATCGTGCAGGCCGTCGCCGTCAGTGCGGCCCGCACCGACATCGGCGCCGGCGTGGCCGTGCTGCCGACGGCCCGGATGCGGTGGTGGGCGACCCGCAGGAAGCCCAGCCAGACAAGCACGCACAGCGCGGTGGCGACCACCGCGGCCACGCCGGCCTCGTCCTGGACCGCCTGCCTCGCCGCCAGTACGGCCACCACCGTGCAGGCCAGCGTGGTCCTGCGCCAGGCGAGCCTGGTCCGCTCCGGCTGCAGACCGGGGTCGCGGTCGGGGACGGGCGCGGCCGGGCCGCTCAACTGCTGCCCTCCCAGCCGAAGAGGACGACCACCACCATGGCGACAGCGACCACCGCGACCACGAGGCTCAGGACCGTCGGGAACCGGGTGACGGGAAGGTCGTCGCCGCGCCGCATGGCCTGCTCGCAGCGCACCCAGTGGTTGACCGCCCGCAGTGCGCACAGCACACCGGCGGCCAGCAGTCCGAGCGCCATGCCCGCGCGGACGCCGTACGCCAGTTCCGGCAGGAACTGGTCGACCGCGAAACCGCCGCCGATGAGAGCCAGCGCCGTACGGATCCAGGCCAGGAAGGTGCGCTCATTGGCCAGCGAGAAGCGGTAGTCGGGGGTGTCGCCCTCTTCCCGGATGCGCTGCGGCGCGAACCAGAGCCGCAGACTCCGTACAAACTCGGTCACCCGCCGCACCCTACCGGGCCCGTTGTCAGTGGCCGCCTCTACGCTGCGGTGCATGGACGACGTCGTGCGTTTCCCGCTGTACGAGACGGAGCACGAGCTGGTCGCGGCCGAAAAGCTGGCCGAGGACCCGGCGTTCTGGCTCGCGCATCTGTGGGTCACGGCGGGGGACCCGGACGAGCTGACGGAGCGCTTCGGCACGGACACCGCCGACTTCGACGCCGTGCTGGGCCGGCTCGGGGACGAGGAGCGGCCGTGGCCGGTCCTCCGGGTGCCCTTCGGCGGTGGCCACACGGCCGTCGCCGTCTACCGCAACTTCCCCGAGGACAACGGCATCGACTTCTTCGTCCACCACCCCGACTGGGGGCGGCTCGGTCACCTCGGCAAGTTCGACGGACACGACGCCGGCCCCGGCCTGTCCTGGACCGAGCTGACGGCCATCGCCGCTTCCCCGGCGGACGGCGGCGAGGGCCTCGACGACCCGTCGCAGCGCCTGCTGCTCCTGTTGCCGGTCCTGGGCGACGCGGACACGCCCGACGAGGCGGTGGGCGTGGTCGAGAAGGCGCTGACCTGCTGCGGCACACCTGCGGGCCGGGCGCGGGAGACCGCCGCGCACCTGCTGGACGCGAGCTTCTTCGGCGACGGCGCGCGCTGGTACGTCACGGACGCGAGCCCCCTCGCCGTCTGCGACGAGCCGTACAGCCCCCGCGCGGTCCCGCTCGCCCAGGGCATCACCGAAGCGCAGGCGCAGGCCTTGGCGGACGCCCTGGCGGCGAGTCCCGGAGGACGTGATCAGGCCGGGCGGGAATCCGGGGCCCCCGGGCCCGGCAACGCGCGCAGCCGTTCCCACGCGGCGAGACCGTCCGGCACCCACTGCCACCCGCCTTCGCCGAGCCGCCGCTCCAGCTCCGCGCGGGTCAGGAAGCCGTGCCAGGCGACCTCCTCCGCCTGCGGATTCACCGGCAGGTCGCACCGCACCTCGTAGACGCAGGACCACCAGGCCCCCACCCCGTCGCCGCTCTCGTACAGGAACTTGAACAGGGGGACCGGCGCGGGCAGTCCGCGGACCCCCAGCTCCTCCTCCGCCTCGCGCAGCGCCGCCTCGTCGTACGACTCGCCCGCGCCGACGACCCCGCCGACGAACATGTCGTACATCGAGGGGAAGACGAGCTTCACCGGCGTCCTGCGGTGCACGAAGTACCGCCCCCCACCGTCCCGCGCCAGGACGAAGACGCAGCGGTGACGCAGGCCGCGTGCGTACACCACACCGCGCGGGGCCTGTCCGACCACCTCGTCGTTCTCGTCGACGATGTCCAGAATCTCGTCAGCAGGAGTCACCGGAGTCATACCGCCCATCCAACCCCACTGCCGCGAACCGGTTGACGCCCCGCCCGCCTCTGCCGAAGATCTGACGCACGAGTAACTTCTCGGCCTACTCGCCCCGGCAAGGACGGAAACCATGGCGTACGACGCTGACGTGATCGTGATCGGGGCGGGCCTCGCGGGCCTGGCGGCCACGGCGGAACTCGTCGACGCGGGCCGCAAGGTGATCCTGCTCGACCAGGAACCCGAGCAGTCCATCGGCGGTCAGGCGCACTGGTCCTTCGGCGGCCTCTTCTTCGTCGACTCGCCCGAGCAGCGCCGCATGCGGATCAAGGACAGCCGCGAGCTGGCACTCCAGGACTGGCACGGCGCTGCGGGCTTCGACCGCGAGGAGGACCACTGGCCGCGCAAGTGGGCCGAGGCGTACGTCGACTTCGCGGCCGGCGAGAAGCGGGCGTGGCTGCACGGGCAGGGTGTGCGCTTCTTCCCCGTCGTGGGATGGGCCGAACGCGGCGGTTACGACGCCACCGGGCACGGCAACTCCGTACCCCGCTTCCACATCACCTGGGGCACGGGCCCCGGCATCGTCGCACCCTTCGAGCGCCGCGTACGCGACGGCGTGGCGCGTGGCCTGGTCCAGCTGAGGTTCCGCCACCGCGTCACCGGCCTCACACGCAGCGCAGGCTCCGTGGACACCGTCACCGGCGAGATCCTGGAGCCCTCGGCCGCCGAGCGCGGGGCCGCCAGCAGCCGCGACGTGACGGGGGCCTTCGAGTACAGGGCCCAGGCGGTGATCGTCACCTCGGGCGGCATCGGCGGCAACCACGATCTCGTACGCGCCAACTGGCCCGAACGGCTGGGCACCCCGCCGGCCTCGATGCTCTCCGGCGTACCCGCGCACGTCGACGGTCTGATGCTGGGCGTCACCGAGGCGGCGGGCGGCCGCATGATCAACCGCGACCGGATGTGGCACTACACGGAGGGCATCCAGAACTGGAACCCCATCTGGGCCAAGCACGGCATCCGCATCCTGCCCGGCCCCTCGTCCTTGTGGTTCGACGCCCGCGGCAACCGGCTGCCGGTGCCGCTGTTCCCCGGCTTCGACACGCTGGGCACGCTCGACCACATCATGAGGACGGGGTACGACTACACCTGGTTCGTCCTCGACCAGAAGATCATCGGCAAGGAGTTCGCCCTCTCGGGCTCCGAACAGAACCCGGACCTGACGGGCAAGTCCGTCCGTGACGTCATCGGCCGCGCGCGGGCCGATGTCCCCGGCCCCGTCAGGGCGTTCATGGACAAGGGCGCGGACTTCGTCGTGGAGAAGGACCTGGCGTCACTGGTGCGGGGCATGAACGCGCTCACCAAGGAGCCGCTGATCGACGAGGCGCGGCTGCGGCGCGAAATCACCGCGCGGGACCGGGAGATCACCAACACCTTCACCAAGGATCTCCAGGTCATGGCGATCCGGGGCGCGCGCAACTACCTGGGCGACAAGCTGATCCGTACGGCCACGCCGCACCGCATCCTCGACCCCAAGGCGGGTCCGCTCATCGCCGTACGCCTGCACATCCTCACCCGGAAATCGCTCGGCGGTCTGGAGACCGATCTGTCGTCGCGCGTACTCACGGGGGGCGGCGGCGTGCTGCCGGGCGTGTACGCGGCGGGGGAGGCGGCGGGGTTCGGCGGCGGCGGTGTCCACGGCTACCGCTCGCTCGAAGGCACCTTCCTGGGAGGCTGCCTCTTCTCCGGCCGCACGGCGGGCCGCGCGGCGGCGAGGGCGGTGGCGTAGACGTTGGCGGGGGAGCGGCCGGCTACACGGCCGCCGCGCCGTCCAGCCGCTCGACCACCCGGAAGCGTTCCGCGACGATCATCGTCGTGTCGTCGACCGTGAACTCGGGGTCGCCCAGGGCCTCCCGCATCTCCTCGCTGTGCCAGAACCTCTCGTGTCCCGCACGCCATTGGGCCACCGAGGTGTAACCCTCGCCCTCGTCCAGTGCGTGCCGGAGGTCCACCTCGCCGAGCGCCAGCACCCGCACCTCGGTCAGCTCGATCACCGCCACCTCCCGGCCGTCCGAGTCGATCACCGCGGACCGTTCGCCTACCGGCGGCAGCTCCTCCCGTTCGGCCTCGTACTCGGCGAGCAGACCGGTGGTCGAGACCTTCTCGCCGGACAGCACGGCGGAGACCAGTCGGTCCCGCAGCGGCCCGGGAAAGGCCAGCAGGCACGGAGGCAGCGAAGAGTGTTCAGGCATGGGGGCAAGACTAGGCCCGCGCTGGAGGAATCGGGTCCTGGAGTGACGGGAGCAGGAGGAATCGGGCCCTGGAGATACGAGGTCAGGAGGAAATCGGGCCCAGGACGTCGGTGCCCGTTCAACTACCGCAAGTCGGCGCAAAGTTGGTGTAGACCGCCCTTGACGTGGAGTACCCCCTACCGCTTTGCTGTGCGTGATCAAACGCTCGCACACTGCGCCGTGGAGGACCCGCGGATGCCCCCACCTCCGCCACCCCTCGGCCGCTCGCGTCGCCGTACCGACCCCTCGTTCGACGCCGCGCTCGACGACGCCGAACTCGTCACCGTACGCGGCCAGCTGGCCCAGGGCCGCTGGACCAGGGCTCGTTCCCTGCTCGCCGCGACCGGCGACGACTGGGACCGCCGCGGCCACCGTCTCGTCGTGCTCGCCCAGGCCAACGGCGCCGCCGCCTGGGCCGGCGACTGGCTCCTCGCCGAACCCGAGAGCGCCGACGCCGTCACCCTGATCGCCTGCGCCAACGTCCTCGGCGCGCTGCGCGGCAAGGAGCCCGAGGGCCGCGCGCGTGAGGCCTGCCGCCGCGCCGCCGAGTGCTCCCCGGCCGACCCGACCCCGTGGCTCGGCCTGCTGCTGCTCGCCCGTTCCCTCGGTACGGAGGAGGAGGTCACCCAGCTCTTCGACCAGGTCCGGCTGCGCCACCCCGAGCACCACCACGCCCACCACCTGATGGCCGCCCGTCTCGCCGAACGCCGGCCGGACACGGGCAGCGACCCGCTCCACGAGGTGTACGACTTCGCCGCCTGGGCCGCCGAACAGGCCCCCGCCGACTCCCCGCTCGCCGTACTCCCCGTGGTGGCCCACGCCGAGCGCTACCGGGCACTGGCTCTCGCGGGCCAAGCGCCGAAGGACCCCGGGGCCTCCGGCCACTGGACGGGCCGCCGCGCCCGCCAGGTGATGAAGGCGGCGTTCGACTGGTGGCTGGAGTGGGAGCACGAGGGACACCCGCGCCGGCACATCGACCTCAACTACCTGGCCCACGCGAAGCTCTGCGAGGGCAGACCCGCCGAGGCCGCCGCCCTCCTCAACCGCATCGGCCCGCACGCCACCGAAGCCCCGTGGTCGTACCCCGACCGGGACCCGCACCGGGCCTTTCGCGCCGCGCGCGGCGCCGCGCTCGGGATCGCATGACTCAGCACGTCACAGCCAGAGCCAAGGACAGCGTCACCTCACCGAAGCGAAGGGACAACCCCGCCATGTCGACGGGCAGTTCGAGCACGAGCGAGAGAAGCAGAGACACCAGCGCCGACGAGATCCGTACGTACAAGGGGCAGGAGCGGGCGCTGCGAGCCGGCCGCCTCGGCACGACGGGACTCCTGCTGTCCGTACTGGCCGCGAGCGCCCCCCTCATGGTCGTCGCAGGTGTCATGCCCACCACATACGGCGTGATGGGCATCGTCGGCCAGCCACTCCTCTTCGTCATCCTCGGCGTGGTCCTGATGCTGTTCAGCGTCGGATACGCCGAGATGAGCCGGCACGTCCACAACGCCGGCGCCTTCTACGCGTACATAGCCCGGGGCCTCGGCCCCACCGCCGGCGCCGGAGCGTCGCTCGTCGCGCTCGTCGCGTACAGCGCCATGCAGGTCGGCATCTACGGCATCCTCGGCTTCGAGATCTCCGGGATCTTCGCCACCTACCTCGACATCACCCTCGCCTGGTGGATCCCCGCCCTCGTCGCCGTGCTGGTCGTCGGGGCGCTCGGCTGGCTCAAGATCGACCTCAACGCCAAGGTGCTCGGCGTCCTGCTGGTCGTCGAGTGCGCACTCGTCGTGATCTTCGATGTGGCCGCGATCGCCGACCCTGCCAAGGAGGGCCTGTCCCTCCAGGCGTTCAACCCGGAGACCCTCACCGGCGCCGGACTCGGCACCGCGCTCTGCTTCTGCATCGCCGCCTTCGTCGGCTTCGAGCAGGCCCCGGTGTACGCCGAGGAGACCAGCCGCCCGCAGATCGTCGTATCGCGCGTGATGTTCCTCGCCGTCGGCTACGCCGCGCTGTTCCTGGCCCTCAGCGCCTGGGCGCTCAGCGTCGCAACGGGGCCCGGCCGGATCGTCGAGGTGGCGGGGGAGCAGGGGCCCGGACTCCTCTTCACCCTCACCGAGAGCCGCCTCGGCTCCACCTTCACCGACGTGCTGCACATCCTCTTCGTGACCGGAATGTTCGCGGCTCTGCTCAGCTTCCACAACGTCGTCGCGCGGTACGCCTTCGCCATGGGCCGCGAGGGCCTGCTGCCGGCCTCCTTCGGCCGTACGAACAGGACGAGCGGCGCCCCCGCCGCCGGCTCGCTGCTCCAGTCCGGTGTCTCCCTGGCTGTCGTCCTCGCCTTCGCGGTCACCGACGACAAGCCGGCCGGCGACCCGACCGTGCCCGTGCTGCACCTCTTCACCTGGATGGGCAACGTCGGCGCGCTCGGAGTCATCCTGCTGATGGCCGCCGCGTCGTTCGCCGTCATCGCCTTCTTCGTACGCCGCGGAGCCGGCCGCGCGCAGGCGGGACGCCTCGTGGCCTCGGGCATCGCCGCGGTGACGCTGCTGGTCATCGCCTTCTACACCGTGAGGGACTTCGACGTGCTCGTGGGCGCGGGCCCCGGCTCCGCCCTGAGCTGGATCCTGCCCGGCATCATCGGCGTCACGCTCGTCGGCGGCCTGGTGTACGGCGCGGTCCTGCGCTCGGCGAAGCCCGAGGTGCACGCCCGGATCGGCCTGGGCAACGAGGCCTTCCAACTGGAGAAGCAGGCCACGGAGGTCTGACGAGGACCGGCCGAAGTCTGACGGAAGTCTGACGGACACCCGTGGTCGCTGGCCCTCGGCGGCCGCGGGTGTTCGAATTGTTCTGTGACTCCTCAACCACCGGCCGGCCCGGACAGCGGCGGCGCACCCGTCGGCCGCCGGCTCGTTCTCGGCATGCTGGGCCTCGGCGCCGCGGGCCTCGCCTCCGCGCCGTACCTCCAGAAGGGGCTCGAGTCCCTGCTCGGCTCCGCCGCCGACAAGGACCCCACGGGCCTGACCGGCCTCCTCCCCAACGGCGGCGGCTTCCGCTACTACTCCGTCGCCTCCTCCGTGCCGCACAAGGGCTCCGGGAACTACCGGCTGAAGATCGACGGGCTCGTCGACCGGCCCGCCACGTACACCCTCGACGACCTGCGCGCGATGCAGCAGACGCGCATCGTCCGCGACGTCCAGTGCGTGACCGGATGGCGCGTCCCGGACACCCCCTTCGAGGGCGTACGGCTGTCCCGGCTGCTGGCCGCCGCGGGGGTGCGGCCGGAGGCCAGGGCGATCCGCTTCACCTGTTTCGACGGTACGTACAGCGAGAGCCTCACCCTCCAGCAGGCCGGCCGCAAAGACGTGCTGGTCGCCCTGCGCATGCAGGACAAGCCGCTCAGCCACGCGCACGGCGGCCCGGTGCGGCTGTACGTCGCGCCCATGTACTTCTACAAGTCGGCGAAATGGCTCTCCGGCATCACCCTCACGTCCGAGGTGCGGCCCGGGTACTGGGAGGAGCGCGGCTATGACGTCGACGCGTGGGTCGGCCGGTCGAACGGACGCGACGATGCTCCTACGGTCTGAACCACCCGGCCGCCTCCGGCGCTTCACCCGCTCCGAGCGCTGGGTGCACCGGACCACGGCCGGCCTGACCCTGCTGTGCATCGCGACCGCGGCCTGCCTGTACGTACCCCAGCTCGCCGAACTCGTCGGCCGGCGCCATCTGGTCGTCACCGTGCACGAGTGGTCCGGACTGCTGATCCCGGCGCCCTTCCTGCTCGGCCTGGCCTCCCGCGCCTTCCGCTCCGACCTGGGCAGGCTGAACCGGTTCGGGCCGCACGACCGGCAGTGGCTGCGGGCCGCGCTGCGCCGGGACATGAGCCACGCGTCGCGCCCCGCGGGCAAGTTCAACGCGGGCCAGAAGCTCTACGCGGGCTGGATCGCGGGCGCGGTGCTGGTGATGCTCGGCACCGGGCTGCTGATGTGGTTCACCGACCTGGCCCCGCTCGTCTGGCGTACGAGCGCCACCTTCGTCCACGACTGGCTCGCCCTCACCATGGGCATCGTGATCGCCGGGCACATCGGGATGGCCCTGATGCGGCCGGAGTCCCGGCGCGGCATGCGCACCGGGACCGTCGACCGTGAGTGGGCGGAGCTGGAACACCCGCTGTGGGCGCGGGAGTTGAAGGGCCGCCCGGACCTAGAGGACGAGTGACAACAGCAGGACGAAGCCCAGCGAGACCACCGAGATGATCGTCTCCATCACCGACCAGGTCTTGATCGTCTGGCCGACGTCCATGCCGAAGTACTCCTTCACCAGCCAGAACCCGGCGTCGTTGACGTGGCTGAAGAACAGCGAGCCCGCGCCCACCGCGAGTACCAGCAGCGCCGCGTGCGACGCCGACATGTCGGCCGCGAGCGGGGCGACCAGACCGGCCGCCGAGATGGTGGCCACGGTCGCCGAGCCCGTCGCGAGCCGGATGGCCACGGCGATCAGCCAGGCCAGCAGGAGCGTCGGGATCGCCCAGTCCTTGGAGAAGTCCAGGATCATCTGGCCGACGCCCACGTCGATGAGTGTCTGCTTGAAGCCGCCGCCCGCGCCGACGATCATCAGCACGCCCGCGATCGGTGCGAACGACTTCTCGACGGTCGAGGAGAGACGCTCCTTGGTGAACCCGGCGGCGCGCCCCAGCGTGAAGAGTCCCACCAGCACGGCGGCGAGCAGCGCGATCAGCGGCGAACCGATGACGTCCGTGACCCTCTGAACGGCGTTCTCGGGGTCGTCGACGACGATGTCCACAAGCGCCTTGGCCAGCATCAGAACGACCGGCAGCATGACGGTGGCCACCGTCGCGCCGAAGCCGGGACGGCGCTCCAGCTCCTCGGACGGACGCTGCGCCCCCGCAAGGGAACCCAGCATCCGCTCGGGCGCCGGGATGTCGACCCAGCGGGCGGCGTACTTCGAGAAGACCGGCCCCGCGATGATCACGGTCGGGATCGCGACCAGCACACCGAGCCCCAGCGTGAGGCCAAGGTTGGCGTCGATCGCGTCGATCGCCACCAGCGGGCCGGGGTGCGGCGGGATCAGCCCGTGCATCACGGACAGCCCGGCCAGCGCCGGGATACCGATCCGCATCAGGGAGTAATTGCCACGCTTGGCGACGAGCAGCACCACCGGGATCAGCAGCACGATGCCGACCTCGAAGAAGAGCGGCAGACCGATGATGCTGGCGATCAGCACCATCGCCCACGGCATCGCACGGCCGCTCGCCTTCGCCAGGATCGTGTCGACGATCTGGTCGGCGCCGCCCGAGTCGGCGAGCAGCTTGCCGAGGATCGCGCCGAGCGCGATCAGGACGCCGACGCCCGCGACCGTGTTGCCCAGCCCCGTGGAGAAGCTGGTGATGGCCTGGTCGAGTGGGGCGCCCGCCAACGCTCCGAGGGCCAGCGACCCGATGGTCAGCGCCAGGAACGCGTGGAGCTTGAACTTCGTGATGAGCAGGACGATGACGGCAATGCCGGCGAGGACGGCTATCCCCAACTGGCCGTTGCCCGCCGAGGTGATCGGCTCGACGACGCCCGCTGCCAGCGTCTCGACGCTGAGACTGGTCACGGCTCTCTACTTTCTGAAGTCTTGGCTGTCGAACCGGCGCAGGGCCGCGACGGCTCGTTCGGTGATGCCTTCCGGAGACCCCGAGACGTCCACGGACACGCCCGCCTCGTCCTCCTGGAGCGGCTGCAGGGCGGCGTACTGCGAATCCAGCAGCGCGGTCGGCATGAAGTGCCCCTTGCGCTCCCGCATCCGCTCCTCGATCAGCTCCCGGTCGCCCGTGAGGTGCAGGAACACGGCGCCGGGGGCGGCCGCGCGCAGCCGGTCGCGGTAGACCCGCTTGAGCGCGGAGCTGCTCACCACCCCGCCCAGCCCGGCCCGGCCGTGTGCCCACGCGCCGATCGCGTCGAGCCAGGGCCACCGGTCCGCGTCGTCCAGCGGGGTTCCGGCCGACATCTTGGCGATGTTGGCCGGGGGGTGGAAGTCGTCACCCTCGGCGTACGGGACGCCGAGCCGGGCGGCGAGCAGGGGACCGACGGTGGTCTTGCCGGTCCCTGCCACGCCCATCACCACGACGACGTGGGGGCTGTTCATGAGTGGAGTGCCTCGCTGTCTTCATCGACATCGGTCCGTCGCGCTACTGAAACCCATTAGGTACGACGTATTCAAGAGGCTGTGACATAAACGTCGTACTTATTCCTCCCGGGTGTCGCCCCGTAGGCTGATCCCCATGACCAACCAGGCCCGGGGACTGCACGCCCAGCTGCTGGAGAGCCTCGGTCCCGCGATCACGGCCGGTGAGTATCCGCCCGGCAGCGTGCTGCGCACGGACGAGCTCGCCCAGCGCTTCGACGTCTCGCGCACGGTGATCCGCGAGGCGGTCCGGGTCCTGGAGTCGATGCACCTCGTGGAGTCCCGCCGCCGGGTGGGCGTGACCGTACGCCCCACCGAGGAATGGAATGTCTACGACCCGCAGGTGATCCGGTGGCGCTTGGCCGGCGCCGACCGTCCCCGTCAGCTGCGCTCGCTCACCGTACTGCGCTCCGCCGTGGAGCCGGTGGCGGCCGGACTCGCCGCGCAGTTCGCGACCCCGGAGCAGTGCGCGGCGCTCACCCAGGAGGCGCTCGGAATGGTCGCGACCTCGCGCGGCCGACAGCTCGACGCGTACCTCGTGCACGACATCGCGTTCCATCGCGTCGTACTGCGTGCATCAGGCAACGAGATGTTCGCCCGCCTCGGCGACGTGGTGGCCGAGGTCCTCAGCGGACGCACCAGGCACCAGGTGATGTTCGAGGATCCGGACCCCGCGGCCGTCACGCTGCATGTCCAAGTCGCCGAAGCCGTAAGGGAAGGCGACGCCGCGCGGGCGGAGCGGCTGACCCGCGAGATCGCCGTCGGAGCGCTCCAGGAGCTCGACGTGCTCGCCCCCTGAAGTGTCCGTAATGTCCGCCCCATTATCCTTTCGTTTGCCTTAAATCAACTCTCTGAACACTCTTGACGCTTGCATGTCCGACCTCCGAGCATTCTCCGCATGGTCTTGTCAGACAGCCGGACAGGTGGCGGCGCACCCCGGCGCATCAGCGCGATGGAAGCCGTCCTCACCCACCTCCGGGACGCCATAGAGCGGGGTGAACTCGCGATCGGCGAGAAGCTCCCCACGGAGGCCGAGCTCGGAAAGCGCTTCGAGGTCAGCCGCTCCGTCGTACGGGAGGCCCTGCGCGCGCTCCAGGCGCTCGGCCTCACGGTGTCCCGGGCCGGCAAGGGCACGTATGTCGCGGCCAGCGGCCCCGACCAGAACCCGATCTTCGGGTCGTACTCCGCCCGCGACCTGCTCGAAGTGCGACGGCACGTCGAGATCCCCGTGGCGGGTTACGCTGCTACGCGGCGAACGCGGGACGACGTCGACCTGCTGACGCACCTGATCGGGAAAATGGAGCATGAGCCCGACCCCACCGCCTGGGTGGCGCTGGACACGCTCTTCCACATCTCTGTCGCACAGGCGTCGGGCAACCCTGTCTTCCACAAGATCATCGAAGAGATCAGGGACGCCCTTGCCCGCCAGTCCACCTTCCTGAACCAACTCGGGGACCGACGACGCCAGTCGGACCTCGAGCACCGGGCGCTCGTCGAGGCGATCGTCGGCGGCTCCGAAGGAGCGGCGGTGCGGGCCATGGCCGCGCACCTCGAACACGTCGAGATCACCCTCAACACGATCGTGCGGCCCGGTACCGCACAGCACCCCCCAAATGAAGGCGAAGAAACAGCATGAGTGACCGCACCCTGTCTGCGGCCCCCGCCGGTCCCGCCGATCCCGTGTCGACATCCCCACATGTCGACGCGGGTGACGAGGGTTACAGCAAGGACCTGAAGTCCCGCCACATCAACATGATCGCCATCGGCGGAGCGATAGGCACCGGCCTGTTCCTGGGCGCCGGCGGCCGCATGGCGGGCGCGGGCCCGTCCCTCGCCATCGCCTACGCGGTCTGCGGCGTCTTCGCCTTCTTCGTCGTCCGGGCGCTCGGCGAGCTGGTCCTCTACCGGCCCTCCTCCGGCGCGTTCGTGTCGTACGCCCGTGAATTCATGGGGGAGAAGGGCGCCTTCGCCGCCGGCTGGCTGTACTTCCTCAACTGGTCGACGACGGCGGTGGCCGACATCACAGCGGCCGCGACCTACGCCCACTTCTGGGCCATGTTCAGCGACGTACCGCAGTGGGTGCTCGCGCTGATCGCCCTCGCCGTCGTCCTCACCGCGAACCTGATCTCGGTGAAGTACTTCGGCGAGATGGAGTTCTGGTTCGCGATCGTCAAGGTCGCCGCGCTGGTCGTCTTCATGGCCATCGGCATCTACCTGGTCGCCACCCAGCATCAGCTCGACGGCCACACCCCCGGCTTCTCCACCATCAGCGACGGCGGCGGCCTCTTCCCGGTCGGCATGCTGCCGATGCTGCTGGTCATCCAGGGTGTCGTCTTCGCCTACGCGTCGGTCGAGCTGTGCGGCGTCGCCGCCGGTGAGACCAAGAACCCCGAGAAGATCATGCCGAAGGCGATCAACTCGATCATGTGGCGCGTCGGCGTCTTCTACGTCGGCTCCGTCATCCTGCTCGCGCTGCTGCTGCCGTACACGGCGTACTCCGGCGACGAGAGCCCCTTCGTCACCGTCATGAACAAGCTCGGCGTGCCCGGCGCGGCGGACGTCATGAACCTCGTGGTGCTGACGGCGGCCCTCTCCAGCCTGAACTCGGGCCTGTACTCCACCGGCCGCATCCTGCGCTCGATGGCGCTGTCGGGCTCCGCGCCCAAGTTCACGGGCCGCATGAACAAGGGCCAGGTTCCGTACGGCGGCATCCTGCTCACCGCCGGCTTCGGTGTCCTGGGCGTCGGCCTGAACTACGTCATGCCCGGCGAGGCCTTCGAGATCGTCCTGAACTTCGCGTCGATCGGCATCCTGGGCACCTGGGGCATGATCATGCTCTGTTCGCTGCTCTTCTGGCACCGCTCGAAGGACGGCCGGGTCACCCGCCCCGCGTACCGGCTGCCGTGGGCCCCGTACACGCAGCTCGTCACGCTGGCCTTCCTCGCTTCCGTGGTTGTCCTGATGTGGTGGGGCGGCGGCGTGGGCCGTACGACCGTGACGTGCCTCCCGCTGATCGCGGCGGCTCTGGTCGGCGGCTGGTTCGTGGTCCGCAGGCGCGTGGCCGCGCTGGCGCTGGAGCGCGAGGGCGCCTAGCGCGGCGGCCCGGCCGGGCCGAGTTTCGATGTGATGCGGCCGGTGCGACCCGAAAGGAGTCGCACCGGCCGCATCGCCGTACCGCCCCGGCGCATTTCAGTCCGTCCGTCGTGTGCGGACCGGGACCCGGGCCGGAGCCCCACGTCCGGGAACGGGCGGGGCGCCGGAAAGCACCGCCCCCAGCCGGGCCTCCGCCGCCGCCAGCACCATCTCCAGAGCCGCCGGATATCCACTGCGGCGCATCTCCGCCACCAGCACCGGCGCGGTCGCGGCGATGTTCGGATGGCTGTCGGCGGGCAGTCGCGCGTACGTTTCCTGCCAGGCCCGCGCCTCCGACTCCCGGGCGGCCGCCGGCAGCGCGAGCGTGGACGCGTCCAGCGCCGCGAACGCCAGCGTCTGGTCGACGAAGGCGTGATAGACCCGTACCGCCTCGGGATCGGGGAATCCCGCCCCGCGCAGGACGCCCAGGATCGTCTCCACCGACCGCGTCTCGTTCTCCCGCCCGGTCACCCGTGCGCAGGTCAGCATCGCCGCCTGTGGATGCGCCTGGTAGTCGGCGTGCATCATCAGACCCAGCGTCCGCAGGTCCGCCCGCCACTCGCCCGTCGGCCGGAACCGCCGCAGCGTACGGCCGATCAGCTCGTCGGCGACCGCGAGCAGCAGATCGTCGGTGTCCCGGAAGTACCGGTAGAGCGCGCTCGGGTCCGCCCCCAGCGCAGCCCCCAGCCGCCGCACGGTGAGCGCCGCCGCGCCGTGCTCGTGGATCAGCCGCAGCGCCGTACCGACGATCAGCTCCTCGGACAGGACCGTGCCCTGCTTGGTGGGGCGCCTGCGCCGCCGCCCCTCCTCCGGCACCACTCGCTCACTCATGCCGCGCACGTTACGACAACGCCGTTGACGTGTGAAGCCCCGGCGGAGTTCGATGTGCCGCCATCGGGGCCGTCGTGGCCCCCCGGTGAAGGAGCTGGCGATGACGCCATCGAAGACCCCGTACGGCAGCGACCCGCCCGCGCCCGGCACGCTCACCAGGACCCTCGGCGTCATGGACGGTTTCGCCATCGCCGCCTCCAGCACCGCCGCCACCACCAGCATCGGCATCGGCCTGGGCGTCACGGCGGGCGTCGTCGGCCTGCACCTGCCGATCATCATGCTGCTGGCCTTCCTGCCGGTCCTCGGCATCGCGAGCGCCTACACGCGGCTCAACAGGTCCGAGCCCAACATGGGCAGCGGCTACGTCTGGGTGGGGCGCTCCCTCAGCCCCTGGCTCGGCTTCCTCGTCGGCTGGATCGGCCTCGTCGCCACGGTCGTCTTCCTCTCCTACACGACCGCCGTCACCGGCTCCGCCCTCCTCCAGCTCGTCCGCGAGACGGGCATACGCGGCGTCGCCGGGCTCACCCTGGACCCCGACTCCACCGCCCAGTCCACCGCGCTCGGCATCCTGGTCCTGATCGCCGTCACCTTCACCGCCGTCACCGGCCTGCGCGCGGCCGCGAAACTGCAGAAGTACCTGCTCGTCTTCGAGTACGCCGTCCTGCTCGCCTTCTGCGGTTACGGACTCGTCGTCGGCCCGCACCCCTTCAGCCTCGACTGGCTGAACCCCTTCACCATCCCCTCCGGCCAGGCGCTCGCCCAGGGGCTCCTGCTCTCGGTCTTCTGTTACTGGGGCTTCGAGTCCTCGTTCAGCGTGAACGAGGAGGTCCGCGACCCGCAGGACGCCTCCAGAGCCGGACTGATCACGCTCTTCACCATGCTCGGCCTCTTCCTGCTCGGCTCCTTCGCGTTCCAGCGCGTCCTGTCCCAGGACGAACTGGCCGGCAACGGCGCCCAGGGCCTCACCTTCTTCGGCGACCGCCTCGCCGACCAGCCGCTCGCCGCGCTCCCGCTGATCGCGCTCACCTTCTCCGCCGTCGCCTCTCTGCAGGCCGGCGTGATCCCCACCGTCCGCGGCATGTTCGCGATGAGCCGCGACCGTACGATGGGTCCGCTCTGGTCGAGGATCAGCCCCCGTTACGGAACCCCGGCGGCGGGCACGGTCGCCATCGGCTGCGTCGCGGCGGCCGTCGCGTTCCTCTCCCTCGTCCTCCCGAAGATCGGCGACCTGATCCTCGCCTCGGTCAACGCGATCGGCGTCGTCGTCTCCCTCTACTACGCCCTCACCGCGCTCGCCGCCGCCGCGCGCTTCCGCTCGACACCGCGCGTCGTCGTGGTGCCGGTGCTCAGCGCGGCCGTCCTGCTCGCCCTCGGCGGCTACCTCTGCTGGACCTTCTACACCTCGGCCGACCACTTCGAAATCAGCCCGGACAACGGCTGGTTCATGCTGGCGTGCCCCGCCGTGATGCTGCTCAGCGGAGTCGTCGCGGCGGCCTGGGCGAAGTGGGTCCGCAAATCCCCGTACTTCGTCACCGGACGCGGCACCGACCCCGACGCGGTCCCCCTGACCGTGTGACCTTCCACCCCATCACTCCTGCCGCTTTCCCTTCCCGTCACTCCTGCCGAAGGAACCTCACCATGCGCCACAACCCCGCCGACCTGGTTCTCACCGGCGGCCCCGTCCTCACCCTGGACGCCGCCCGCAGCCGCGCCACCACGGTCGCCGTCACCGGCGGCCGCGTCACCGCGGTGGGCCACGACGAGGTACGCGACCTCATCGGGCCGAAGACCGAAGTCGTCGACCTCGCCGGGAGGTTGCTCGTGCCCGGATTCCAGGACGCCCACATCCACCCCGTGTCGGCCGGCCTGGAGCTGGCGCAGTGCGACCTGACGGCCGTCCGGACGGCGGCGGAGACCACCGCCGCCGTCCGGGCGTACGCCGACGCGCACCCCGACCGGGAGTGGATCACCGGCGGCGGCTGGTCCATGGAGGCGTTCGCCGGCGGCAGCCCCACCCGGGACCTGCTCGACGCGGTCGTTCCCGACCGCCCCGTCTACCTGCCCAACCGGGACCACCACGGCGCCTGGGCCAACACCCGCGCGCTGCGTCTCGCGGGCATCGACCGCACCACCCCCGACCCGGCCGACGGCCGCATCGAGCGGGACGCCGACGGCGAGCCCACCGGCCTGCTCCAGGAGGGCGCCATGGACCTGGTCGCCCGCCTCACTCCGCCGTCCACCCCCGCCGACCGGCTGGCCGCCCTGCTCCGGGCCCAGCGACTGCTCCACTCGTACGGCATCACCGCCTGGCAGGATGCCATCGTCGGCACCTTCGGCTCCATGTCCGACCCCGCCGACGCGTACCTCACCGCGGCGCGCGACGGATCGCTCACCGCCCGCGTCAGCGGAGCCCTGTGGTGGGACCGCGAACGCGGCGCCGAGCAGATACCCGAACTGGTCGCACGCCGGTCCGAGCTGAGCCACGGCTGCTTCCGGGCCGGATCGGTGAAGCTCATGGTCGACGGAGTCGCCGAGACGGGCACCGCCGCCCTCCTCGACCCCTACCTGGACGGCTGCGGCTGCGCCACGGCCAACCGCGGCACCAGCTTCATCGACCCCGCGGACCTGCGCCGGTACGTCACAGAGCTGGACGCCCTCGGCTTCCAGGCCCACTTCCACGCGCTCGGGGACCGCGCCGTACGTGACGCCCTGGACGCGGTCGAAGCGGCCCGCACCGCCAACGGCCACCGTGACACCCGCCCCCACCTCGCCCACCTCCAGATCGTCCACCCGCACGACATCCCCCGCTTCAGGGAACTCGGCGCCACCGCCAACATCCAGCCCCTGTGGGCCGCGCACGAACCGCAGATGGACGAACTCACCATCCCCTTCCTCGGGGACGAACGAGCTGGATGGCAGTACCCGTTCGGCGCACTGCTGCGCTCCGGAGCCACCCTCGCCGCGGGCAGCGACTGGCCGGTCAGCAGCCCCGACCCGATGCACGGCATCCACACGGCGGTCAACCGCGTCGAGCCGCTGGGCGACGGCCCCGTCTTCCTCCCGGAGCAGCGCATCGGGCTCACGGACGCCTTCGCCGCGTACACGGCCGGGTCCGCGTACGTGAACCACCTCGACGACACGGGAAGCATCCGCTCCGGAGCGCTCGCCGACCTGGCCGTGCTCGACCGCGACCCGTACGCCGCACCACCCGAGGAGATCGCGGCGACCCGCGTCGCCTGCACTTTCGTGGACGGGCGGAAGGTCTACGACGCCGGTCTCTAGAGCGGGTACGGTGCGGATGCGGTGCCCGTAGTCGACGCGCGAGGAAGGAAGTTCACCCATGACACAACAGGTCCGAGGGGTTGTCGCACCGGGGAAGAACGAACCGGTGCGGGTGGAGACCGTCCTCGTCCCGGACCCGGGACCCGGCGAGGCCGTCGTGAAGATCCAGGCGTGCGGGGTCTGCCACACCGACCTGCACTACAAGCAGGGCGGCATCAACGACGACTTCCCCTTCCTCCTCGGACACGAGGCGGCGGGCATCGTCGAGTCGGTCGGCCAGGGCGTCACCGAGGTCGCCCCCGGCGACTTCGTCGTCCTCAACTGGCGTGCGGTGTGCGGCCGCTGCAGGGCCTGTCTGCGCGGCCGCCCCCAGTACTGCTTCGACACTCACAACGCCCGGCAGAAGATGACGCTGCTCGACGGCACCGAGCTGTCCCCGGCGCTCGGCATCGGAGCGTTCGCCGAGAAGACCCTGGTCGCGGCCGGCCAGTGCACCAAGGTCGACCCGGCCGTCTCGCCCGCCGTCGCGGGCCTGCTCGGCTGCGGAGTGATGGCGGGCATCGGCGCCGCCATCAACACCGGCCAGGTCGGCCGCGGCGACTCCGTCGCCGTCATCGGCTGCGGCGGCGTGGGCGACGCGGCCGTCGTGGGAGCGAGGCTCGCGGGCGCGGCGAAGATCATCGCGGTCGACATCGACGACCGCAAACTGGAGACCGCCCGCACCATGGGCGCCACCCACACCGTCAACTCCCGTTCCACCGACCCTGTCGAAGCCGTCCGCGAGCTCACCGGCGGCTTCGGCGCCGATGTCGTCATCGAGGCGGTGGGCCGCCCCGAGACGTACGAGCAGGCTTTCTACGCCCGCGACCTGGCCGGCACCGTCGTCCTCGTCGGCGTCCCCACCCCCGACATGCGGCTCGACCTCCCGCTCCTCGACGTCTTCGGCCGCGGCGGGGCCCTGAAGTCCTCCTGGTACGGCGACTGCCTGCCCTCACGCGACTTCCCGATGCTCATCGACCTGCACCAGCAGGGCCGTATCGACCTCGCCGCCTTCGTCACCGAGACGATCGGGCTCGGCGACGTCGAGAAGGCCTTCGCGCGCATGCACGAGGGCGACGTACTGCGCTCGGTGGTGGAGTTCTCATGACCTCCGCACGGATCGGCCACCTGGTCACCTCGGGCACCTTCTCCCTGGACGGCGGCACCTGGGACGTCGACAACAACGTCTGGATCGTCGGCGACGACACCGAGGCGATCGTCATCGACGCGGCCCACGACGCGGACGCCATCGCCGCCGCACTCCAGGGCCGTACCCTGCGGGCCATCGTCTGCACACACGCCCACAACGACCACATCGACGCGGCCCCGGCCCTCGCCGCCGCCACCGGCGCCCCGATCCTGCTCCACCCCGACGACCTGCCCCTGTGGAAGCAGACGCACCCGGAGCGTGCCCCCGACGGCGAGCTCACCGACGGACAGACGCTCACCGTCGCCGGCACCGCGCTCACCGTCCTGCACACCCCGGGCCACGCCCCCGGCGCGGTCTGCCTGCACGCGCCCGAGCTGGCCACCGTCTTCACCGGCGACACCCTCTTCCAGGGCGGGCCCGGCGCCACCGGGCGGTCGTTCTCGGACTTCCCGACGATCGTCGGCTCCATCCGCGACCGGCTCCTCACGCTGCCCCCGGACACGGAGGTCCGTACCGGCCACGGCGACGGAACCACCATCGGCGCGGAAGCCCCGCATCTCCAGGAGTGGATCACCAGAGGGCACTGAAAAACAGAAGAACCCCCAGTTCGACTGGGGGTTCTTCGCTGGTGTCCGAGGGGGGACTTGAACCCCCACGCCCGATAAAGGGCACTAGCACCTCAAGCTAGCGCGTCTGCCATTCCGCCACCCGGACAAGGTGTCTGTCTCGCGGCCCCGGGCCGTTCCGACGTGGAAAACCATAGCAAACATTCAGACCCCCTGATCACACCCCCTGGTGGGGCGGCGGGAGGATGAGGGGGACCACCAGCAACGCCAGTGGGAGGAAGCAGCGTGAGCGAGTCGAAGAGGGCCGGCCGGGCGGACAAGGCCGTTCCGGTCTCGGGCGAGGACGAGGTCGTCGATCTCTGCCGGGACCTGATCAGGATCGACACCAGCAACTACGGAGACCACTCGGGGCCGGGGGAACGGGCGGCGGCGGAGTACATCGCGGAGAAGCTCGCCGAGGTGGGGCTCGAACCGCAGATCTTCGAGTCCCACCCGGGGCGGGCCTCCACCGTGGCCCGGATCGAGGGCGAGGACCCGTCGAAGCCCGCGCTGCTCATCCACGGGCACACCGACGTCGTTCCGGCGAACGCGCAGGACTGGACGCACCACCCCTTCGCGGGCGAGATCGCCGACGGCTGCGTGTGGGGCCGGGGCGCCGTCGACATGAAGGACATGGACGCGATGACCCTCGCGGTCGTACGCGACCGGATGCGCAGCGGCCGCAAGCCCCCGCGCGACGTCGTGCTGGCCTTCCTCGCCGACGAGGAGGCGGGCGGTACGTACGGGGCTCGGCATCTCGTCGACAAGCACCCGGGGCTCTTCGAGGGCGTCACGGAGGCGATCGGCGAGGTCGGCGGCTTCTCCTTCACCGTCAACGAGAACCTGCGGCTGTATCTCGTCGAGACGGCCCAGAAGGGCATGCACTGGATGCGGCTCACCGTGGACGGCACCGCAGGCCACGGCTCCATGACCAACAACGACAACGCCATCACCGAGCTGTGCGAGGCGGTGGGGCGGCTCGGGCGGCACAAGTGGCCGGTGCGGGTCACCAAGACCGTACGGTCCTTCCTGGACGAACTCTCGGACGCGCTCGGCACCCCGCTCGACCCCGAGGACATGGACGCGACGCTCGCCAAGCTCGGCGGCATCGCGAAGATGGTCGGCGCCACGCTGCGCAACTCCGCCGCCCCGACCATGCTCGGCGCGGGCTACAAGGTGAACGTGATTCCGGGGCAGGCGACGGCGCACGTCGACGGGCGGTTCCTGCCCGGATACGAGGACGAGTTCCTCGCCGATCTCGACCGGATCCTCGGCCCACGGGTACGGCGCGAGGACGTGCACGGCGACAAGGCCCTGGAGACCAGCTTCGACGGCGATCTCGTCGACGCGATGCAGGTTGCGCTGCGGGCCGAGGACCCGATCGCGCGGGCCGTCCCGTACATGCTCTCCGGCGGCACCGACGCGAAGTCGTTCGACGACCTGGGGATCCGCTGCTTCGGCTTCGCTCCGCTGAAGCTGCCGCCCGAGCTGGACTTCGCCGGGATGTTCCACGGCGTCGACGAGAGGGTTCCGGTGGACGGGCTGAAGTTCGGCGTACGGGTTCTGGACCGCTTCCTGGACCAGTGCTGACGGGACAAGCGCCGACCCGACAAGTGGTGAGCGGACAAGTGGTGAAACGACTTTCCAACTAATCGGCCGGACGTGCTATTTGACTGAAAAGAGTGAATGAGACCATAGGCTAGTAGCCCCATTACTTTCCCTTCGTTACAAGGTGTGCGGTCCGCGGCTGGGACCGCATTGGTTGCCAACAAGGAGGAAAAGTAATGATCAAGAAGGTCGTCGCCGCTGCGGCTGCCACTGGTGGTCTGGTTCTCGCCGGCGCGGGCATGGCCGTCGCCGATTCGGGTGCCCAGGGTGCTGCTGTCGGGTCCCCCGGCGTGCTTTCGGGCAACGTCGTCCAGGCCCCGATCCACGTGCCGGTGAACGTGTGCGGCAACACGGTCTCCGTGATCGGGCTGCTGAACCCCGCCTTCGGCAACACCTGCGTCAACAAGTGACGTTGTGACTGAACCCGTAAGGGTCTGAGTCCCGGGCGGCCCCGGAGTGCGCTCCACGCACTCCGGGGCCGCTGGGAATTCGGCCCGCGGCCGGCAACAAAGTCCCGCGGGCATTCGGTGAAGGCAAAAGGCAGAGGAACGTACCAAATGCGTCAGGTAACGAGGAAGAGCCTGATCACCGTGGCGGCCGCCAGTGGTCTGCTGGCCATGAGCGGCGGCAACGCGCACGCCGGTTCGGGGGCGGGAGGGTCCGCGTCGGATTCCCCAGGTGTACTTTCCGGGAATTCCGTGCAGGCTCCCGTGCATGTCCCGGTCAATGTGTGCGGCAACACCGTGAACGTGGTCGGGGTGCTCAATCCGGCCATGGGCAACAGCTGCGTCAACGACTCCCATGGCTCGCGGCCCGGCAAGAACCACGGCGGCGCATCGGCGGCCGAGGGCCGCACGAGCGATTCGCCCGGTGTCGGCTCGGGCAACAACGTGCAGGCACCGGTCCACGTACCGGTGAACGCCTGCGGGAACACGGTCACTGTCGGCGGGCTGGGCAACGCCGCCACGGGCAACGACTGCGCCAACGACTCCACGGGGACCCCGCCCGGAAAGCCGGGTGAGCCGGGGAAGCCGGACGAGCCCGGAAAGCCGGGGAAGCCCGGGGAGCCCGGCAAGCCCGGCGAGCCGGTGGAACCCGGGAAGCCGGGCACTCCGCAGGAGCCCACCGAGCCCGGTGTGCCCGCGGACCCGGACGAGCCCGCGACGCCCGACGAGCCCGGCAGCCCGGACGGCCCGGACACCCAGACCGTCACGCAGCCCAAGGGCAGCGACGTTCTCGCGCAGACCGGCGCCGGCGCTCCGCTCGGCGTGGTCATCCCGGCCGGCGCGGGGTTGCTGCTGGCCGGTGCGGTGCTGTACCGCCGGTCACGTTCAGCGGCGTAAGACAGGAAAAAGTGCCGGCGCGTCCGGCACGGGAAACGGAGCGGGCCCCGCGATCGCGGGGCCCGCTCCGTCTTCACCAGGTGGCGCGCACCTGTCGGATGATGCGCCGGCGCAGCCGCACGCGGCGGCTGCCGTCCCGGCGCAGACTCAGTCGGTCCAACTCCCAGTGTCCGTACTCGGCATGGTCGGTCAGCAGACGGGTCGCCTCCTTGCGGGAGACCCCACGAGGTACGTACACGTCGACAAATTCGTATTCCGGCATCGCATCTATTGTGCAAGCTGAGCCTCAGTACGGATAGCGTCTGCACTATGTCTGATGCTGCGCAGCCCACCGCTGCCGAGGTACGCGCCGCCGCGGAGGCGGTCAAAGTCGCGCTCGACCGCCACCTCGAAGCGGTCGAACGCCGCACCGGGGACGACGACCCTGCCGTGTACGACGCGTTCAACGAGCTTGCCGCGGCCGCCGAGGCGTACGACGAGCGGCTCTACGACCGCTACGACGAGGTCACACCCTTCGAGATCCCGGGGTCCGACGACTCCCTGCCGCCCTACACCGGGCCCGAGGAACCCAATGCCGTGAGTGTCCTGATCCGCCGCGACTACGCGGTGGTGGAGACGCAGCGACTGCTCGCCCAGGCGCAGCGGATCGCCGATCTGGACCCGGACGTCGACGGTCCGGCGATCGAGGTCGAGCTCGATACCGACGTCGATGCCGAGGAGCGTGGCAATGCCGTGGCCATCGTCGGCGGCAGCGTCCATGCCGCTCTCGGCGTGCTCTTCGGCGAGTACGAACCGGATGAAATCGCTTCCCGGCACAAGGAATTCGGTCTGGAAGAGGGCGACTCCACGCTGTGGGTGGCCGCTGCGGACGACCTGCCCGAGCCGGGGGAGTGGCTGAGCGCCCCCTTCGAGGAGGCCGATCCGCAGCGGGTCGTGTGCCGCTTCGATGTCAGCTCTGTCTTCGACGACGAGTTCGACGAGGCCGACGGTTCCGACCGGACCTGAGACCCTCCGGCCGGAGCTCGTCAGGCCCGGCCTGAGCCCCGGCCGGCGGCCTCCCCGGTCCTCTAGGGGGCGGGCTCCCCGGCGGTCGGCTCCGTGGGCGGCTGGGCGGGTGGCCGGAGCAGGGTGCGCAGGCGCGTGGTGCGCGGCCGGTCCGGGATCTCCGTCACCGCGCGCGGCAGCGCCTGGTCGACGCCGTGGACCACGGAAAGGTGCCGTTCCCCGCGGCTGAACGCGGTGTAGATCCACGGGCGGCTGAGCGCCGGCGCCGCGTCGCCGGGCAGGACGACCACGACCGCGGGCCACCGCATCCCGGTCGCCTGGTGCGCGGTGAGCGCCCAGGCATGCCGCACCGTGTTCTCGACCCGGTCCTTGGGTACGACGACCGGTGTGCCGTCGCAATCGAGGTGCAGGCCGTCGGCGTCCGCCGACACGACCGTGCCGGGCAGGGTCCGGCCGGGCGCCGGGACGTACGCGATCCGGTCGCCGGGGTCGAAGCCGCCGAACCGGCCCGGGCCGGGGTTGAGCCGCTGCTTGAGCGCGGCGTTCAGCGCGCGGGTGCCCGCGGAGCCGCCGTGCCCGGGGGTGATCACCTGGGTCTGGGCGGGGGACACCCCGAACGCGCGCGGCACCGAGTCGGCGACCAGCTGGACAGTACGGTGAACGGCCTCGCCCGCGTCGCGGACCGGGACGATCACCACCTCCTTGCCGGGCGCCTCGACCTGGTTCAGCTCCCCGATCCCGATGCCGGACACCAGCTCGCCGATCGGGCCGGGGTCGGGCGTACGCGACACGATGTGCGGGCACGCGCGGGCGGCCAGCAGGTCGGCGAAGACCCGGCCCGCCCCGGCGGACGACAGCACGCCGGGGTCGCCGCTGAGGACGAGCCTGGTGCCGTCCGCCAGGGACTCCGCGAGGATCGCGGCGGTCTCCACGTCCAGCTGCGGCGCGTCCAGCACGACCAGCAGGTCGAGGGCGAGCGCGCCGTCCTCGTCCCGGCCGGGGCCTTCGGTACCGGCGAGCAGCCCCGAGACGGTGACCGATGCCGCTGCGTCGTCGATCACGGCGGCGAGGCGCCCGCGGCCGTCGGCGCTGTGCGAGGCGGCGTACGCCCGCAGGCCGAGCCCGCGTGCCACGGCGACCAGCGCGGCCGGTTCGGCGCGGGCCGCCTCGCCGCCGCTGTGGGCGACCAGGCCATTGGCGGCCGCCGCGCGGATCAGCTCGGCGGCGGAGGGCGGGACGGCCCCCGGGTCCCAATCGCCCGCCTGCGCCGCGTCGTTGTCGAACGTGCTGGCCAGCCGGGCGAAGCCGTCGGCGAGGCTCTCCTCGGCCAGGGCGTAGCGGTCGAGCCCCAGCAGAACCTCCACGGGCCCGTCGCTCTCGTCTGCCTCGTCGGCTCCGCCGTCCTGGAAGACGAGCACCACCCCCTCGGAGACGGCGTTCTGAACGGCCTCGTCGGGATCGGGCACCTTGTGCTCGGCCAGCGCCTTGCGGACCGTGCCCGACTCCAGGGCGGTGTGGCCCTGGACCGCCGCCCGCTCCAGGAGCCAGCCGACGAGAGCCGCCGTGCGCCGTTCGTCGCCGGGGCCGCACTCCGCGCCCAGCAGGGCGCGCGCGAATCCGTCGGCCTGCTCGGGCCGCACCCCCGGTACGGACAGCAACTGCCACGGATCGTCGCGCAGTACCTGCCCGGCCTGCTCCCCGAGTACGCCGACGACAGGCGCGGCCAGCGTCCCGGGGGCTCCGCCCTCGGCCAGCACGGCCCGAACCGAAGCCACGGCCTCGGGCGCGGCGGCGACGGTCCCGGCCGCCGGGGCGACGCGTGAGGGCGCCTCCGGACCGGCAGCGGGGGAGGCGGCGGGTGCGGGCGCGACGGGGCGCGGCGCGGGTGCCGGGGACGCGAAGAACGCGTCGCCGGACTTGGCGCCGCTCTCCACGGCCCGTACGGCCGCGAGCAATTCGGCGGCCTGCCCGCTCAGTTTGGCCCCCGCCTCGACGGGCGCCGCCTTCTCGGCCTTGCGCCGCTCGATCCGCTCCCGCAACTCCCGCTGTGCGGCGATCTCCGCCTCGGCCTCGGACAACTGCGGCACGGCGGCCGCGCCTTCAGCACCGGCGGCCCCAGCTTCGGCCTCCGCCGAACCTTCGCCGGCAGCGGTCGGGGGCTCCTCGCCCGCGTCGTCGCCGTGGCCTCCAGCGTCCGTCGCCTCGTCCTCGGTGTCGTCCTCGGGGGGCTCTGGGCTGTCGTCGTGCTGCACTTCGGTACCTGCGTCCTCAGTCGCGTCCGTCGGGGTCCCGGTCGCCTCCCCGGTGGTTTCGGCGTCCGCGCCGGGCGCGGTCTGTGCCGCACCGGCCCCGGGGCCGGCCGCCCGGGCCGTGGTGGCGCGCTCGGTGGCCGGCTTCTCGTCGTCCCCGGCGGGCGCCGGCGCCGGAACCGTCGGCTCGGCGGCCGGCTCGGTACCGGCCGCCGTGGTCGTGTCGCGGGGTTCAGCCGGGGATCCGGGGGTTGCCCCCCGGGGAAGCGCGGTCACAGCGTGCTCCAGTCCTGGTCGGGATAGCGGTGCACGGGCGCCGACACGTCGTCGAGCGCCTGGCAGATCTCGTCTGGAAGACTAAGCGCCTCCACTGACAATGCCGCCGCGAGCTGCTGCGCGTTGCGCGCGCCGACGATCGGGGCGACCACGCCGGGCCGGTCGCGGACCCAGGCGAGGGCCACCTGGAGCGGGGTCGTGGCCAGGCCGTCCGCGGCCGTCGCCACCGCGTCGACGATGCGGCGGGCCGCCTCGTCGAGGTACGGCGCGACGAACCCGGAGAGGTGCTCGGACCCGCCGCGCGAGTCCGGCGGTACGGTGCGCCGGTACTTGCCCGTGAGCACGCCCCGGCCGAGCGGCGACGACGGCAGGAGCCCGACCCCCAGATCGAGCGCGGCCGGCAACACCTCGCGTTCCACCCCGCGCTGGAGCAGCGAGTACTCCATCTGCGTGCTGGCCAGCCGGGTCCGGACACCGGGCGCCGCGAGCTGCCAGGTGGCGGCCTTCGCCAGCTGCCAGCCGGAGAAGTTGGACACCCCGGCGTACCGCGCCCGGCCGCTGCCGACCGCGATGTCGAGCGCCTGGAGCGTCTCGTCCAGCGGCGTCGCCGGGTCGAAGGCGTGCACCTGCCACACGTCGACGTAGTCCGTGCCGAGCCGTTCCAGCGACGCGTCGAGCGCGGCCAGCAGATGGCCGCGCGACCCGTCGAAGCGCCGGTCGGGATCGGGCACGCTGCCCGCCTTGGTCGCGATGACCAGATCGCGCCGCGGAACGAGCCGCTCCACGAGCTGCCCGAGCAGGTACTCCGCCTCCCCGTCGCCGTACACGTCCGCCGTGTCGACGAGCGTGCCGCCCGCGTCCCAGAAGGCCTTCAACACGTCGGCGGCGTCGTGCTCGTCGGTGTCCCGGCCCCAGGTGAGGGTGCCCAGCCCGATTCTCGATACGCGCAGGCCCGTACGGCCGAGATGCCTCTGCTCCATGGGCGCGAGATTACTGGCCGGGGGCCCGGCGGCAGGAGACCTGTGGACAAGTCCGGTGGACAGGTCGACGGGCGGGGCCACCTGGCCGATTCGTTCCCGGAGACCTCCGGCGCCGCCCGGACGCCCCCTGACGGATCGCGCCCCCGCGCGCTAGAGTCCCGGGCACAGACGTTACTGATCAGTAAGGAGAGCGGCATGCGGCTCGGCATCAACCTCGGTTACTGGGGCGCGGGGATGGACGGCGACAATCTGGCCGTCGCCCAGGAAGCGGACCGGCTCGGCTACGACGTCTGCTGGGCCGCCGAGGCCTACGGTTCGGACGCCGCCACCGTGCTCTCCTGGGTCGCCGCCCAGACCGAGAGCATCGACGTCGGCTCCGCGATCTTCCAGATCCCGGCCCGTACGCCCGCCATGACCGCGATGACGGCCGCCACCCTCGACTCCCTCTCCGGCGGCCGTTTCCGTCTGGGCCTGGGCGTATCCGGGCCGCAGGTCTCCGAGGGCTGGTACGGCGTGAAGTTCGACAAGCCGCTGGCCCGCACCCGCGAGTACGTCGAGATCGTCCGCAAGGCCATGACCCGCGAGCGCCTGTCGTACGAGGGGCAGCACTGGACGCTGCCGCTGCCCGACGGCCCGGGCAAGCCGCTGAAGCTCACGGTCCACCCGGAGCGCGAGCACATCCCGCTCTACATCGCCGCGATCGGTCCCAAGAACCTGGAGCAGACCGGTGAGATCGCCGACGGCGCGCTGCTGATCTTCCCCTCGGCCGAGCACATCGAGGACACCGCGCTCCGGCACATCCGCGCGGGTCGCGAGAAGGCCGGCAAGACCATGGACGGCTTTGACGTCTGCCCCACCCTGCCGCTCGCGGTCGGCGACGACGTCAACGCGCTGGCCGACATGTTCCGTCCGTACACCGCCCTGTACGTCGGCGGCATGGGCAGCCGCAAGCAGAACTTCTACAACCAGCTCGCCCAGCGCATGGGCTACGAGAAGGAAGCCGCCGAGATCCAGGACAAGTACCTGAGCGGTGACAAGAAGGGCGCGGCCGCCGCGATCCCGCACCAGCTGATCGACCAGACGGCCCTGCTGGGCTCCGTGGAGCGAATCGCCGAGCGGATGCAGGCGTACGCCGCGGCCGGGGTGACGACACTGACGCTGGCCCCCGCCGGCTTCACGCTCGACGAGCGGATCTCCGCCCTGCGGGCCGGTACCGACGCTCTGGAGCGCGCCGGTCTGGCGTAATACCGCAGGATGAGAAAACGGAAGAAAGTCTGCGGCCGTGGTGGGGGCTCGGGGGTCTTCCCCGCCACGGCCGTCATGCACAACAACGCCCCACGGCCCGGTGGGGTTACGCGCCCGTACCGCCCCGGGGTTCATTCTTCCGGTGGAGTTGACCGCCGCCCCTGTTGCCTGCCGTCCCGTACCGCTCTTGACTTGTTCTTTGCGGACGCCTGCACGGAGGTACACGGAGGTATCAGTGATGCTGTCGGCCCGAAGTCTCTTCCAGGAAATTCTCGACAACGACGCTTCCTTCCAGCTCTTCTGCTCCATAGCCGCCAGCGGCGAGACGCAGGGCGGCTGGGAGAACGGCAGGATCGCGGCCCTCGTGCCCGAGACCATGAGGTACCTCGCCCCGAAGATCACCCGGCACGGTGCCGACGAGGACAAGCACGGCCGGCTCTTCAACGCCCTGCTCAAGAAGCGGGAACTCGACCCGGTCCCGGTCCCGCCGGAAACCGACTACACGATGCTGCTCGAACAGCGCGGCATCGGCCTCGCCCACGACAAGCTGCGCCGCGACGAGCCGCTGACCGAGCAGGACATCCTCGTCTACCTCTCGCACAGCCGGGTGACCGAACAACGGGCCGCCGACCAGATGGACATGCTGGTCAAGTACTTCGGCGACCACCCCGAGGCGGGCAGGCCGATCAGGATGATCTGCGACGACGAGGAGAACCACCTCTCGTACTGCCACGAGGAGCTCCTCCGGCTGGCCCGCGCGGGCCACGGCCGTACGATCCAGCGCGTCCTGCGCGAGTGCGCCATGGAGGAGTGCCGCGTCTACCGGGACGTCAGCCTCGCCGTCATGGGCCACATGGGGCGCGTACTGAAGTGGCCGAAGGCCAAGTCCGCCACGCTCGCCGCCGGCATCCACGCCATGTACGCGTACGAGCGCCTCGGCGGCTGGCGGCGCATGGTGAGCCTGTCGGCGCCGCAGCGGCGCGACGCGCTGGGCGGCCCGGCGACGTCGGCGGCCGGAGTCGTCTGAGCGGCGGACCGGCTGTTCCCGCCGACCCTTGGAACCGGCCCCGCCCGTGGGGCCCGGTCGGTCCGGGCGGTGGCCGGTGGACGGTCCGTCAGAGCCAGCCGCGGCGCTTGAACAGCCGGTACAGCCCGATCTCGCACACCACCATCAGCATGATCACGCCCGGATAGGCCCACACCGAGGTCAGCTCGGGCATGTGCTCGAAGTTCATGCCGTAGATCCCCGCGACCATGGTCGGAACCGCGGCCATCGCCGCCCACGCCGAGATCTTCCGCATGTCGTCGTTCTGCCGGACGCTCATCTGCGCCAGATGCGCGGACAGGATGTCGGACAGCAGCCGGTCGAGCCCGTCGACCTGCTCGTTCGCGCGCGTCAGGTGATCGCTGACATCCCGGAAGAAGGGCTGCGCGTGCTCGTCGACGAACGGCAGCCCGGGACTCGACAGCCGCAGCATCGGCTGGGCGAGCGGGCCCGTCGCGCGACGGAACTCGAGGACCTGGCGCTTGAACGTGTAGATCCGCGCGGCGGTGTTCTTGGAGTCGCTGCCGACCGGCGCGAAGACCTCCGCCTCCAGTTCCTCCAGGTCGGTCTGGAGCTCGGCACCGACCTCTATGTAGTGGTCGACGACGGCGTCGCTCACGGCGTACAGGACGGCGGTCGGGCCGTGCCGCAGGACCTGGGGCTCGGCTTCCAGGCGGTGGCGTACGGCCGCCAGCGGGGCGCCCTCGCCGTGCCGTACGGTCACCACGAACGAGTCGCCGACGAAGACCATCAGCTCGCCCGTCGTCACGGTGTCGCTCTCCGGCTCGTAGATCACCGGCTTCAGCACCGCGAAGAGCGAGTCGTCGTACACCTCCAGCTTGGGCCGCTGATGCGCCGACAGCGCGTCCTCGACGGCCAGCGGGTGCAGGCCGAACTCGCTGCTCACCAGAGCGAATTCCTTCTCGGTCGGCTCGTGCAGCCCGATCCACAGGAAGGCGTCGCCGGTGGCCCGCGCCTCGGCGAGGGCGTCGGAGAAGTCGGAAGGGCCCTCGGTGCGGCACCCTTCCCGGTAGATGGCACAGTCGACGATCACGGCGCGCATTCTCCCCCGGTACGGGTCCCGGCGCACCCAGGAGCCGACTTCCGCCTAGGCTGGCGGCCATGGCCACGCTGATCCTCGTACGCCACGGACGTTCCACCGCCAACACGGCCGGGCTCCTCGCAGGCTGGACGCCAGGCGTCACGCTCGACGAGCGCGGCGCCGCCCAGGCGGCCGCGCTGCCCGGCAGGCTCGCCGACGTGCCGCTCGCCGCGGCGGTGACCAGCCCCCTCGAACGCTGCCGTGAGACCCTCCAGCCGCTGCTCGACGCCCGGCCCGGCCTCCCGCTGCACACCGACGAACGGATAGGGGAGTGCCACTACGGCGACTGGTCGGGACGCAAGCTCGCCGAGCTCTCCGACGAGCCGCTGATGGCCGCCGTGCAACAGCACCCGTCCTCCGTGACGTTCCCGGGCGGTGAGTCGATGCGCGCCATGCAGGCGCGCGCGGTCGACGCCGTACGGGACTGGAACGCCCGTATCGAGGCCGAACACGGCGAGGACGCCGTGTACCTCATGTGCTCCCACGGCGACATCATCAAGTCCGTCGTCGCGGACGCACTCGGGCTCCATCTTGACCTCTTCCAGCGGATTCACGTGGACCCGTGTTCCCTGACGGCCATCCGGTACACCGGGCTGCGGCCCTTTCTTGTGCGCCTCGGCGACACGGGCGACCTCTCCTCGCTGGCGCCGCGCGAGAGCGCCAATGACGGGGACGCGGCCGTAGGGGGCGGCGCAGGCGCACCGTGATCGCTCCGCGCAGTAGGGTGGACGCGCCCCAGGGCCGCGCATGAAGACGATTTCACCGCACAGACGATTTCAAGGGAGATCAGGACGTGTCCCGTCAGGTGTTCCTCTACGACCCGCCGGACCGCTTTGTCGCCGGTACGGTCGGGCTGCCTGGACGCCGTACGTTCTTCCTGCAGGCATCCGCGGCCGGCCGTGTCACCAGCGTCGCCCTGGAGAAGACCCAGGTCGCGGCGCTCGCCGAGCGGATCGACGAGCTGCTCGACGAGGTGGTACGCCGCACCGGGGGCAACGCCCCCGTGCCGGCCGTGGCCCCCGCCGATGTCACCGACAGCGCGCCGCTGGACGCCCCCGTCGAGGAGGAGTTCCGCGTCGGCACCATGGCGCTGGCCTGGGACGGTGAGGAACAACGCATGATCGTCGAGGCGCAGGCCCTCGTCGAGCTGGACGTGGAGACCGAAGAGGATCTCGCGGAGGCAGAGGAGCGGCTGCTCCAGGACGAGGAGAACGGCCCGCCCATGCTGCGGGTCCGGCTCAGCGGCGCGCAGGCCAGAGCCTTCGCCAAGCGCGCCCTCGACGTCGTCAACGCGGGCCGGCCGCCGTGCCCGCTGTGCAGCCTGCCGCTCGATCCGGAGGGACACGTATGCCCGCGTCAGAACGGATACCGCCGCGGAGCGTGACTCCGGCGGACACCGACCTCCTCACCGTGCTGGCGAAGGGGCAGCTCACGGTGCGCGGACGCGTGCGCGAGGCCTCCAACGCCGTGCTGCACTGCGGGATCGAGTACGACGGTGTGTCGGCGTCCTGCGTGTACAAGCCGGTCGCCGGTGAGCGGCCGCTGTGGGACTTCCCCGACGGCACGCTCGCACAGCGGGAGGTGGCGGCGTACGAGATCTCCGAGGCGACGGGGTGGGGCCTCGTGCCGCCGACCGTGCTGCGCGACGGCCCGTACGGCGAGGGCATGTGCCAGCTGTGGATCGAGACGGCCGCCGACGGGACCGACGGGGAGCTGCTCGCCCTGGTCGAGGACGAGGAGCCCGCGGAGGGCTGGAAGGCGATCGCCTTCGCCGACGTGGGGGAAGGGCGCACAGCGCTCCTCGTGCACGCCGACGATCCGCGCCTGCGCCGGCTGGCGGTCCTGGACGCGGTCATCAACAACGCCGACCGCAAGGGCGGGCACCTGCTGCCGACGGCGGACGGGAAGCTGTACGGCATCGATCACGGGGTCACGTTCAACGCCGAGGACAAGCTCCGCACGCTCCTGTGGGGCTGGGCGGGCGAGCCGCTGACGGCCGAGGCCACCGGAGTGGTGGACCGGCTGGCGCAGGACCTGGCCCCGGGGAACCCGCTCGGCACCCGCATGGCCGAGCTGATCACTCCGGCGGAGGTGGAGGCACTGCGCGCGCGGGTGGCGACGCTCCGCACGACGGCACGCCATCCGGAGCCGAGCGGCGACTGGCCGGCCATTCCGTGGCCGCCGGTTTAGACAGGGTCCGCGCAAGGGTGCCTTGCCGGACACGATTTCGTATCCGGTTCGTATCCGGAACGTGCGTCCGGTTACGCTCGAGGCATGCATGCCTGGCCCGCTTCTGAGGTCCCCGCCCTGCCTGGCAAGGGCCGCGACCTCCAGATCCACGACACCGCGACCAGTGGGTTGATCACCCTCGACCCCGGTCCCGTCGCCCGAATCTACGTCTGCGGTATCACCCCGTACGACGCGACCCACATCGGTCACGCGGCGACCTACAACGCGTTCGACCTTGTGCAGCGCGTGTGGCTCGACACCAAGCGGCAGGTTCATTACGTCCAGAACGTCACGGACGTGGACGACCCGCTGCTCGAGCGGGCGATCCGCGACGGACATGACTGGACCGAACTCGCGGAGCGCGAAACCGCGTTGTTCCGCGAGGACATGACCGCCCTGCGGATGCTCCCGCCGCAGCACTACATCGGCGCCGTCGAGGCCATACCCGGCATCGTGCCGCTCATCGAGCGGCTGCGGGAGGCGGGCGCGGCGTACGAACTCGAAGGTGACGTGTACTTCTCCGTCGAGGCCGACCCGCACTTCGGCGAGGTGTCCGGTCTCGAAGCCGACGCGATGCGGCTGCTGTCCGCCGAGCGCGGCGGCGACCCCGAGCGCCCCGGCAAGAAGAACCCGCTCGACCCGATGCTCTGGATGGCCGCCCGTGAGGGCGAGCCGAGCTGGGACGGCGCCTCGCTCGGCCGCGGCAGGCCCGGCTGGCACATCGAGTGCGTGGCGATCGCGTTGGACCATCTGGGGATGGGCTTCGACGTGCAGGGAGGCGGATCGGACCTGGCCTTCCCGCACCACGAGATGGGCGCCTCCCACGCCCAGGCGCTGACCGGTGAGTACCCGTTCGCCAAGACGTACGTACACGCCGGCATGGTGGCCCTGGACGGCGAGAAGATGTCGAAGTCCAAGGGCAACCTGGTCTTCGTGTCCAAGCTGCGCCGTGACGGCGTGGACCCGGCGGCCATCCGCCTCACGCTCCTGGCGCACCACTACCGGGCCGACTGGGAGTGGACGGACCAGGTGCTCGAAGACGCCCTTGAGCGGCTCGGGCGCTGGCGCGCGGCGGTGTCCCGCCCCGACGGGCCGTCCGCCGACGCCCTGGTCGAGGAGATCCGCGAGGCGCTCTCCAACGACCTCGACGCCCCGGCCGCACTCGCCGCCGTGGACCGCTGGGCCGCCCTCCAGGCGTCCGAAGGCGGTACGGACGAAGGCGCACCCGGTGTCGTCTCGCGTGCCGTCGACGCGCTGCTCGGCGTGGCCTTGTAGACGTCTTTCCGGCCAATCCCGCCCCTGGACCTCTCCCGGAGAGGGCCGGGGGCGGTTCCGGTTGTTCGCTGCCGGCTTTCGGCCGGACGCCGCGGTCGAAGGCGGGCATGTGGTCGTGTGGCGAGGTGCTCGCTCCGGCGGAGCGCCGCGAGCCTCGCGACCCGGCCGTGGCCGGATCATCAGTGAGGGCACGGGCGCGTACGGGCACGATGTCCGTCGGTTTCGAACTCGACGGAGCGGGGCGTCTGTTCATCGCCGGCGGCTGTTCCCGCCGGACCAGGGCCGCCGACACCCGCGGCGGAGCGACCTGGCGGCGCCGTCCGGCGCCGCCCCGCTTCACTCCTCGGTGGAGCCTTCCGCCCCGTCGGAGCCTCCCGCGCCTTCCGGTCCCTCCGGCGGGGAACCGGGCTCCGCGCGGGGCGGCTTCGGGGGCCGCGTACGGCCGCCGGAACTGTCCCGCAGGTACGTACCGGTGCCCTCGGTCCCGTCTGTCGCGTGACCGGGGCCCGGGCCGCCGTCGCGTCGCCGCAGGTACCGCTCGAACTCGCGGGCGATCGCCTCGCCCGTCGCCTCGGGAAGCTCCGCGGTGTCCCGCGCCTCCTCCAGCGACTGCACGTACTCCGCGACCTCGCTGTCCTCGGCGGCCAGTTGGTCCACGCCGACCTGCCACGCCCGTGCGTCCTCGGGCAGTTCGCCGAGCGGGATCCGCAGGTCGATGAGGTCTTCGAGGCGGTTGAGAAGCGCCAGCGTGGCCTTGGGGTTCGGCGGCTGCGACACGTAGTGCGGCACTGCGGCCCACAGGCTCACCGCCGGCACACCCGCGTGCGTACAGGCCTCCTGGAGGATTCCGACGATGCCCGTGGGCCCTTCGTACTTGGTCTCCTCCAGATCCATGGTCCGCGCGAGGTCCGCGTCCGACGTCACGCCGCTGACCGGCACGGGCCGGGTGTGCGGGGTGTCGCCGAGCAGTGCGCCGAGGATCACGATCATCTCGACGCCCAGTTCGTGCGCGAAGCCGAGGATCTCGTTGCAGTACGAGCGCCAGCGCATGGACGGCTCGATGCCGCGGACCAGCACGAGGTCACGGGGCTTGTCGCCGCCGATCCGTACGACCGACAGCCGTGTCGTGGGCCAGGTGATCTTACGGACTCCGCCGTCGATGAACACCGTGGGCCGGTTGACCTGGAAGTCGTAGTAGTCCTCGGCGTCGAGCGCCGCGAAGACCTCGCCCTTCCATTCCCGGTCCAGATGCGCCACCGCGGTGGAGGCGGCGTCGCCGGCGTCGTTCCAGCCCTCGAACGCGGCCACCATGACCGGGTCGATCAGCTCGGGAACCCCCTCGAGCTCGATCACCCAGTGCCCCCTTTCGAAGTTCCCTTGTCCACGCACCAACCTTACGGCTTCCACCAGGTGCGGGGACGCCTGATGCGCACGCGGGAAGCGTGCCCTTCGCCCGCCGAATCATTCGAAAACAGAGCCCCGATGTCTGGAGCGCCCTGCACCGTCCCGCATCGCCCTACAGGGTCGAGCGCAACCACTGCTCGACGCTCGCGATGTGCACCGTCGCCCACGACTTGGCGGCTTCGGCGTCCTGGTCGCGCAGGGCGGCGAGGATCGCGCGGTGCTCGTTGAGCGTTCGGCCGACCGCGTCCTCCTGGGTCAGCCCCCGCCATACGCGCGCCCGGGTGGCAGGCCCGGAGAGCGCGTCGAGCAGCGAACACAGCACCGAGTTGCCGGAGCCCTGCACGATGCGGCGGTGGAACTCGAGGTCGCTCGCGACCAGCTCCTCGACGGACGGACGCGGCCCCAGGGCGTCCAACTGCGAGCCGAGCGCGTCCAGTTCCACCGCGCCGATCCGGGTGGCGGCCATCGCGGTCGCGGCGGGCTCCAGGATGCGGCGTACAGCGAGGAACTCCAGCACGGTGTCGTCCCGGTGGAAGTCCACGACGAAACTCATCGCTTCGAGCAGCAGGTGCGGATCGAGACTCGTGACGTACGTGCCGTCGCCCTGCCGTACGTCGAGAATCCGGATCAGCGACAGGGCGCGTACCGCCTCGCGCAGCGAGTTGCGCGACAGACCCAGCCCGGCGGCCAGCTCGCTCTCCTTGGGGAGACGGTCGCCGGGGCGCAGGGCCCCCGAGACGATCATTTCCTTGATCTTCCCGATCGCCTCGTCGGTGACAGCCACAGTGGGTCTCCCAGTCGCTCAGACATCCGATGTCTGGCGCCCATTATGTGGTAGGAAGCGCCCGCGGGTGAGGCAATGGGTAAGGGGCAGCCGCCGTGGCGGCTGCCCCTTACCTTTCGAGCCCGAACGAAACGCCTCAGGCCTTGCGGCCCAGCACGTCCTCGACGTTGGCACGGACCTCGTCCGTGGCCAGACCGCGGATCGTCAGCGTCGTACGGCGGCGCAGTACGTCGTCCGCCGTCTCGGCCCACTCGTGGTCACGGGCGTACACGACCTGCGCCCAGATCTCCGGCGCGTCCGGGTGGACGCGCTCGGCGAGCGCCGGGTCCTCGTTGGCCAGGCGCGCGATGTCGAAGGACAGCGAGCCGTAGTGCGTGGCCAGGTGGCGGGCGGTGTCGGCGGCCATCCGCGGGCCGGGCGTACCGCCGTCGACGAGCAGCCGGTGCGCGACCGCGTTCGGGTTGGATATGCCGGGCAGCGGCAGCTTCCTGGGCAGCCGCGAGATCGGCTCCATGTCCTCGCCCAGCGGGTGGCCGGGCAGGGCGGCGAGCTTGTTCATGACGGTGCGGCCGATGTGACGGAACGTCGTCCACTTGCCGCCGGCGACCGACAGCATGCCGCCGCGTCCCTCGGTGACGACCGTCTCGCGCTTGGCCTTCGAAGTGTCGCCGGGACCGCCGGGCAGCACCCGCAGACCCGCGAAGGAGTACGTGATCAGGTCGCGGGACAGCTGCTGGTCGCGGATCGAGAAGGCGGCCTCGTCCAGGATCTGGGCGATGTCCTTCTCGTTGACCGCGACATCCGCCGGGTCGCCCTCGTACTCCTCGTCGGTCGTGCCGAGCAGGAGCTGGTCCTCCCACGGCAGTGCGAAGGTGATGCGGTACTTGTCGATCGGCGTGGCCAGCGCGGCCCGCCAGGGGGCGGTGCGCTTGAGCACCAGGTGCGCACCCTTGGAGAGCCGGATGGAGGGCGCCGCGTCCGGGTTCTCCATCTTGCGCAGGTGGTCGACCCACGGCCCGGTGGCGTTGAGCACCAGGCGGGCGGTGACGCCGAATTCAGCGCCGTCGAGCCGGTCCTTGAGCTCCGCGCCGGTGACCCGGCCGTTGGTGAAGCGAAGCCCGGTGACCTCGGCGTGGTTGAGGACGGTCGCGCCCGACTCGACGGCGGCACGGACCGTCATCAGGGCCATGCGCGAGTCGTTCATCTGGTCGTCGCCGTAGACCGCGACGGCCTTGAGGCCGTCCGTACGCAGCTCGGGCACCGCACGGGACGCCTTCGCCGGGCTGATGACGTGGCCGACACCGTCGCCGAAGGCGGACAGCGCCGAGTAGGCGAAGACGCCCGCGCCGAGCTTGGCCGCACCGTGCGGGCCGCCCTTGTAGACGGGGAGGTAGAAGGTCAGCGGGTTGGCCAGGTGCGGCGCGACGTCCCGGGAGACGGCGCGCCGCTCGAAGTGGTTCTCCGCCACCAGCTTGACCGCGCCGGTCTGGAGGTAGCGCAGTCCGCCGTGGAGCAGCTTGGAGGAGGCGGAGGAGGTGGCGCCGGCGAAGTCACCGGCGTCCACCAGGGCCACCCGCAGTCCCGACTGAGCGGCGTGCCAGGCAGTGGAGATGCCCAGGATGCCGCCGCCGATCACCAGGAGGTCGTACGTCGCCTTGGAAAGCTGCTCCCGGGTTTCGGCGCGGCTCGTGGTCGAACCGTCGGCCGGGCGCGTCCCGAGGGCCGGGACGCTCTGCAGGGTGGTCATCTTGGTAACTCCTCGTCAGCTCTCGTCATCGAGCCAGCCCATGGACCGCTCGACGGCCTTGAGCCAGCTCTTGTACTCACGGTCCCGCGTGGCGGCGTCCATGCGGGGGGTCCATTCGGCGGCCCTGCGCCAGTTGGCGCGCAGCTCGTCCGTGCTGGACCAGAAGCCGACGGCGAGGCCGGCGGCGTAGGCGGCGCCGAGGCAGGTCGTCTCGGCGACCATCGGGCGCACCACCGGTGCGTCCAGGAAGTCCGAGAGCGTCTGCATCAGCAGGTTGTTGGAGGTCATGCCGCCGTCGACCTTGAGGGCCGTCAGCTCGACGCCGGAGTCCTTGGTCATGGCGTCACTGATCTCGCGGGTCTGCCAGGCGGTGGCCTCGAGGACGGCACGGGCGATGTGCGCCTTGGTGACGTACCGGGTGAGGCCGGCGATCACGCCGCGGGCGTCGGGACGCCAGTACGGGGCGAACAGACCGGAGAAGGCGGGTACGAAGTACGCGCCGCCGTTGTCCTCGACGGAGGAGGCCAGCGTCTCGATCTCGGCGGCGGACTTGATCAGGCCCATCTGGTCGCGCATCCACTGGACGAGCGCGCCGGTGATGGCGATCGAGCCTTCGAGGGCGTAGACGGGCTTCTGGTCGCCGATCTGGTATCCGACGGTCGTCAGCAGGCCGTTGTACGAGTTGACGGGCGTGTCACCGGTGTTCATCAGCATGAAGGTGCCGGTGCCGTACGTGGACTTCGCCTCGCCCTGGGCGAAGCAGGTCTGGCCGAACAGCGCCGCCTGCTGGTCACCGAGCGCGGAGGCGACGGGCACGCCCTTCAGCGGGCCGGCCTTGGCGACTCCGTACACCTCGGCGGAGGAACGGATCTCCGGCAGCACCGCGGCCGGGATGTCCATCGACTGGAGGATCTTCTCGTCCCAGCGCATCTCGTGCAGGTTCATGAGAAGGGTGCGCGAGGCGTTGGTGACGTCGGTGACGTGTACGCCGCCGTCGGTGCCGCCCGTCAGGTTCCAGATGACCCAGGAGTCCATGGTGCCGAAGAGGATGTCGCCGGCCTCGGCGCGCTCGCGCAGGCCCTCGACGTTGTCCAGCAGCCAGCGGACCTTGGGACCCGCGAAGTACGACGCGAGCGGCAGGCCGGTCTCGCGGCGGAAGCGGTCCTGGCCGACGTTGCGGCCGAGCTCCTTGCAGAGGGCGTCGGTGCGGGTGTCCTGCCACACGATGGCGTTGTGGACGGGCTCACCGGTGTGCCTGTCCCAGAGCAGCGTGGTCTCGCGCTGGTTGGTGATGCCGATCGCCTTGACGTCGGCGGGGGTGATGCCCGCCTTGGAGATGGCGCTGGCGACGACTTCCTGGACGTTGGTCCAGATCTCGGCCGCGTCGTGCTCGACCCATCCCGGCTTCGGGAAGATCTGCTCGTGCTCCTTCTGGTCGACCGAGACGATCCGGCCGTCCCTGTCGAAGACGATGCAGCGGCTGGAGGTGGTGCCCTGGTCGATGGCCGCGATGAACGGGCCGGTGGTGTGTGCGTCGGTCACGGTGTGCTCCCGGAGGTCTGTAGAGGGTCGGCCGGTCGGCTCAGGCGAACGCGATGTTGTAGATACCCGCGGCGAGCGCTCCGCCGATCAGCGGGCCGACAACGGGGATCCAGGCGTAGCTCCAGTCGGAGCCGCCCTTGTTCGGCAGCGGGAGCAGGGCGTGCACGATGCGCGGCCCCAGGTCACGGGCCGGGTTGATCGCGTACCCCGTCGGGCCGCCGAGGGAGAGGCCGATGCCGACGACGACGAAGGCGGTGATCAGCGCGCCGAGCACGCCGAGACCCTTGCCGCTGTCGTTGAGGCCCTGGGTGAGCACCGCGAGGACCAGCACGACGGTGCCGATGATCTCGGTGGCCAGGTTCTGCCAGACGTTCCGTACCTCGGGACCGGTGGAGAAGACACCGAGCACCGGGCCGGCGTTGGGTGCGGCCTTCTGGTCGACCATGCCCTCTTCGGCCGGCTGGTCCGCGAGGATCTCCGGGTCCGTGAGATGGGCCTGGAACTGACCGTAGTACGCGATCCAGACCAGTGCGGCGCCGACCATGGCACCGAGTATCTGGCCTGCGAAGTAGACCGGAACGTTGCTCCAGTCGCTGTCCTTGATCGCGATACCGACGGTGACCGCCGGGTTGAGGTGGGCGCCCGAGAGGCTGCCGGTCATGTAGACCGCCGTCATGACGGCGAATCCCCACCCGAAGGTGATGGCCAGCCAGCCGGCGTTCTGCGCCTTCGAGCGCTTGAGCACGACGGCGGCGACGACGCCACCGCCGAGCAGGATGAGTACGGCGGTACCAATGATCTCGCCGATGAAGATGTCGGAGCTGGACACCCGCGACTCCTTTGTCCTTCGTCCAGGGGAAAGGCGAACCCCGGGTCCCTCCGGGTGGTCCGCGCCCTCGGTGAGGGCCTTGCCGGTCCCTTGGCGTTGCCACACTCTAGCGCGTATTGCCGGTAGGTGTTCGGCATTGCCGACCGATGAACGGCAGTTTTGCCCCCGGTTAAGATGCGCGTCAAGGGTTCCGAGACCGGTTTCGCGATCGTTACCAGCGTGACAGGAAGTGGCCGAGCGCGCCTCAGAAGCGGCTGGCGCCCAGATCCCGCGACACCGCGCGAGCGCAGTCCCGTACGGCCGCGACAAGCTCCGGACGGAGCTCCCCGCCGTTACGGACCCGCTCGACCGCCCCGGTGATGCCCACCGCACCGACCGGCATCCGCCGGCGGTCGTGGATGGGGGCGGCGATCGAGGCCACCCCGTCCCAGGTCTCCTCCACGTCCGCGGCCCAGCCGCGCGCTCGGGTCAGGTCGAGCACCGCTTCGAAGTCCTCCGCGTCGGTGATCGTGTGCGGGGTGAAGGTCTTGCGCTCGCTCTCGAGGACCTCGTTGTGCGCCACCGGGTCGTACGCGGACAGCACCTTGCCCAGCGCGGAGGAGTGCAGCGGCTGCATGGCCCCGACCTCCAGCACCTGCCGGCTGTCGTCCGGACGGAAGACGTGGTGGACGATCAGTACGCCCCTCTGGTGCAGTACGCCCAGATAGACGCTCTCGCCGCTGGAGCGCGCCAGGTCGTCGGTCCAGACCAGCGCGCGGGCGCGCAGCTCGTGCACGTCCAGATAGGTGCTGCCGAGGCGCAGCAGCTCGGCGCCCAGCTGATAGCGGCCGGACGCCGGATCCTGTTCGACAAAACCCTCCGCCTGGAGGGTCCGCAGGATGCCGTGCGCCGTACCCTTGGCAAGACCGAGGGACGAGGCCACCTCGGACAGTCCGAGCCTGCGCTCGCCACCCGCGAGCAGGCGCAGCATCGCCGCCGCCCGCTCGAGCGACTGGATGTTCTTCGGCACGCTCGGCCACCTCCACCTCGGTTCGACAATGCTGAACACTATCGGCTCATGCCGACCTGGCGTCACCGTCCGAGGCATGCCCCCGACCGTGAGCCATCAGAACACGGCACGAACGCGACACCGTCCGCCCCGTGGGACGCCTTCCCGCCACGGACGGGGTCACGGCTACGCTGGCCAGGTGCGCCTTCCGCCGGGAGGGCGCAAAGCCGACAGCCGTCGCACCCCAGGGAGCAGATCCATGGCCTCGTTGCCAACCCCCACGCCTGCCAGCCACAGCAGCCGCGCTGACGCCCTCCGCGAAGCACTCGCCAGCCGAGTCGTGGTCGCCGACGGGGCGATGGGCACGATGCTCCAGGCGCAGGACCCCAGCCTCGAGGACTTCGAGAACCTCGAAGGCTGCAACGAGATCCTCAACATCACCCGCCCCGACATCGTGCGCACCGTCCACGAGGAGTACTTCGCGGTGGGCGTGGACTGCGTCGAGACCAACACCTTCGGCGCGAACTTCGCCGCGCTCGCCGAGTACGACATCCCCGAGCGGGTCTTCGAGCTGTCCGAGTCGGGCGCCCGCATCGCCCGCGAGGTCGCCGACGAGTTCGCGGCCAAGGACGGCCGTCAGCGCTGGGTACTCGGCTCGATGGGCCCCGGCACCAAGCTGCCGACGCTGGGCCACGCCCCGTACATCACGCTGCGCGACGCCTACCAGCAGAACGCCGAAGGCATGCTCGCGGGCGGCGCCGACGCGCTCCTGGTGGAAACCACCCAGGACCTCCTCCAGACCAAGTCCGCGATCATCGGGGCCCGCCGCGCCATGGACGTCGCCGGCGTCACGGTCCCCCTGATCTGCTCCGTCACCGTCGAGACCACCGGCACCATGCTGCTGGGCTCCGAGATCGGCGCCGCGCTCACCGCACTGGAACCGCTCGGCATCGACATGATCGGCCTGAACTGCGCCACCGGCCCGGCCGAGATGAGCGAGCACCTGCGCTACCTCGCCCGCCACTCGCGCGTCCCGATCTCCGCCATGCCCAATGCCGGCCTCCCCGTCCTGGGCAAGAACGGCGCCCACTACCCCCTGTCGGCCCCCGAGCTGGCCGACGCACAGGAAGCCTTCGTCCGAGAGTACGGCCTCTCCCTGGTGGGTGGCTGCTGCGGTACGACGCCCGAACACCTGCGCCAGGTCGTGGAGCGGGTGCGCGACCTCACCCCGACCGCGCGCGATCCGCGCCCCGAGCCGGGCGCCGCGTCGCTCTACCAGACCGTCCCCTTCCGGCAGGACACGTCGTACCTGGCCATCGGTGAGCGTACGAACGCCAACGGGTCGAAGAAGTTCCGTGAGGCCATGCTGGAAGGCCGCTGGGACGACTGCGTGGAGATGGCGCGCGACCAGATCCGCGAGGGCGCGCACATGCTCGACCTGTGCGTCGACTACGTGGGGCGCGACGGAGCCGCCGACATGGCGGAGCTGGCCGGCAGGTTCGCCACCGCCTCCACCCTGCCCATCGTGCTGGACTCCACCGAGCTGGACGTCCTGCGGGCCGGGCTGGAGAAGCTCGGCGGGCGTGCGGTCATCAACTCGGTCAACTACGAGGACGGCGACGGGCCCGAGTCCCGCTTCCAGAAGGTCACCAAGTTGGCGCGGGAGCACGGCGCCGCGCTGATGGCGCTGACCATCGACGAGGAGGGCCAGGCCCGCTCCGTCGAGCACAAGGTCGCGGTCGCCGAGCGGATCATCGCCGACCTCACCGGCAACTGGGGCATCCACGAGTCGGACATCCTCATCGACTGCCTCACCTTCACCATCTGCACCGGGCAGGAGGAGTCCCGCAAGGACGGCGTCAACACCATCGAGGCCATCCGCGAGCTGAAGCGGCGCCACCCGGACGTGCAGACCACGCTCGGCCTGTCGAACATCTCCTTCGGCCTGAACCCGGCCGCGCGCATCGTCCTGAACTCCGTCTTCCTCGACGAGTGCGTGAAGGCCGGCCTGGACTCGGCGATCGTGCACGCGAGCAAGATCCTGCCGATCGCCCGCCTGGGCGAGGAGCAGATCAAGGTCGCCCTCGACCTCATCCACGACCGCCGAGAGGAGGGGTACGACCCGCTGCAGCGGTTCCTGGAGCTGTTCGAGGGCGTCGACACGAAGTCGATGAAGGCCGGCAAGGCCGAGGAGCTCCTCGCGCTGCCGCTCGACGAGCGCCTTCAGCGCCGCATCATCGAGGGTGAGAAGAAGGGCCTGGAGGCCGACCTCGACGAGGCCCTGACCGAGCGCCCGGCACTGGACATCGTCAACGACACGCTCCTGGAGGGCATGAAGGTCGTCGGCGAGCTCTTCGGCTCCGGGCAGATGCAGCTGCCGTTCGTACTCCAGTCCGCCGAGGTCATGAAGACGGCGGTGGCGTACCTCGAGCCGCACATGGAGAAGACCGACGACGAGGGCAAGGGCACGATCGTGCTGGCCACCGTCCGCGGCGACGTCCACGACATCGGCAAGAACCTCGTCGACATCATCCTGTCCAACAACGGCTACACGGTCGTCAATCTCGGCATCAAGCAGCCCGTCTCCGCGATCCTCGAGGCCGCCGAGGAGCACCGCGCCGATGTCATCGGCATGTCCGGTCTCCTGGTGAAGTCCACCGTGATCATGAAGGAGAACCTCCAGGAGCTCAACCAGCGCAAGATGGCCGCCGACTTCCCGGTCATCCTCGGCGGCGCCGCGCTGACGAGGGCGTACGTCGAACAGGACCTCCACGAGATCTACGACGGCGAAGTCCGCTACGCCCGCGACGCGTTCGAGGGCCTGCGTCTGATGGACGCCCTGATCGGCGTCAAGCGCGGCGTCCCCGGCGCCAAGCTCCCCGAACTCAAGCAGCGCCGTGTGCCGAAGAACGCCGCGACCGCCGTGCTCGAGGTCGAGGAGCCGGAAGGCTCCGTACGCTCCGACGTCTCCATCGACAACCCGGTCCCCGAGCCGCCGTTCTGGGGCACCCGCGTCGTCAAGGGCATCGGCCTGAAGGAGTACGCCTCGTGGCTCGACGAGGACGCGCTGTTCAAGGGCCAGTGGGGCCTCAAGCAGGCACGCACGGGTGACGGGCCGACGTACGAGGAGCTCGTCGAGACGGAGGGCCGTCCCCGGCTGCGCGGCTGGCTGGAGCAGCTCCACACCAGGAACCTGCTCGAAGCCGCTGTCGTCCACGGCTACTTCCCCTGCCACTCCAAGGGCGACGACCTGATCCTCCTGAACGAGGACGGATCGGAGCGCACCCGCTTCACCTTCCCGCGTCAGCGCCGCGGCCGCCGCCTGTGCCTCGCGGACTTCTTCCGCCCCGAGGAGTCGGGCGAGACGGACGTGGTCGGCCTCCAGGTCGTCACGGTGGGGTCGAAGATCGGCGAGGCCACGGCCGAGCTGTTCGAATCGAACTCCTACCGCGACTACCTCGAACTGCACGGGCTGTCCGTGCAGCTGGCGGAGGCGCTCGCCGAGTACTGGCACGCCCGGGTCCGCACCGAACTCGGCTTCGGGGCCGAGGACCCGGCCGCCGTCGAGGACATGTTCGCGCTGAAGTACCGCGGCGCGCGCTTCTCGCTCGGTTACGGCGCCTGCCCCGACCTGGAGGACCGCGCGAAGATCGCCGAGCTGCTGCAGCCCGAGCGCATCGGGGTCCATCTGTCGGAGGAGTTCCAGCTCCACCCGGAGCAGTCCACCGACGCCATCGTCATCCACCACCCCGAGGCGAAGTACTTCAACGCGCGATAGTCCCGGACGAGTCGTACACTGGTCGGTCCAGCGCAGGCCGGTCGCCTTCCCACCTGGGGAGACGGCCGGCCTTCTCGCCCCTTCAGGAGGTGTGCCCGGATGACCAGTACCGTCCCCGCGCCCAGTACCCGTACGGCCGAAGGCTCCGCTCTGCAGGCTGTCTTCCTCGACATGGACGGCACCCTGGTCGACACCGAGGGCTTCTGGTGGGAGGTCGAGGCGGAGGTCTTCGCGGACCTCGGTCATGTGCTGGACGAGGCGTGGCGCGACGTGGTGGTCGGCGGGCCGATGACCCGCAGCGCGGGCTATCTCATCGAGGTGACCGGCGCGGACATCACGCTGCCCGAGCTCACGGTGCTGCTCAACGACCGCTTCGAGAAGCGCATCGGCAGTGGAGTGCCGCTGATGCCCGGAGCGGCGCGGCTGTTGGCGGAACTGGCCGCCCACGAGGTGCCCACCGCGCTGGTCTCCGCCTCGCACCGGCGCATCATCGACCGTGTCCTGGAGACGCTCGGCCGGGAGATGTTCACGCTCACGGTCGCGGGCGACGAGGTGGCGCGTACGAAGCCGCACCCGGACCCGTATCTGCACGCCGCGGCGCGGCTCGGCGCCGATCCAGGGAGATGCGCGGTCGTCGAGGACACGGCGACCGGTGTGGCTGCCGCCGAGGCCGCAGGCTGCCGCGTGGTGGCCGTCCCGTCCGTCGCGCCGATCGCGCCCGCGCGCGGCCGGGTGGTCGTGGGATCGCTCGAAGAAGTCGATCTCGCTTTTCTCACGACCCTGATCACGCGAATGAACTGAACCGCGCACCGAGCGTACTTTCGCAATTGAGCGGAACTCTCGGCATTGGACCGTGCATTTTCCGTGACGCGCGGAAATAGAAATGCACTGTGGAACAGAAGTATTCATAGGGTGACCTTCGTCACCCTCCGTGCTGCCTCCGGTCGTGCCCCGCTGCGTCAAAGCGCCCCTGCGGGGCCTTATTTGACGTCCTTCTGTCCTGATTGGTGGAGCGGTGTACGAATCATTCCCGCCCCATCGCGCCGACCCGCCAGGATGCGTGATCACCGTCCGATAGCGGGCCGCCAGCGGCCCGGTCCGGCCTCCCCGGCGATTCCCACTAATCTCAACACGAGAACTTCGCCGCACCACCTTGTGCCTCAGCGCTCAACCAGTTGCTGGGGCCACAGAACCGATCGCTCTGATCCCGGCCCGATCGCTCCGCCCCGACCGGGCGGCCGCGGCGGAGTATCCCGTACACCGCTGAAACTCAGTGCCGGATGAGGGAGAACGTCCAGGATGAACCGCAAGACTTTGGTGCTGCCGGCCGTGATCGGCCTGCTCGCGCCCGTGCTCGCCGCGTGCGGCGGCCCGGGCGGCGGTGGCAAGGGCGGTGATGCCATTGTCGTGGGCACCACGGACCAGTTCGTGGCCACGAAGGACGCGCCCGCGCCCTTCGACCCGGCGTTCGCCTATGACGCGGGTGCCTGGAACGTTCTCCGCCAGACCGTCCAGATGCTGATGCACGTCCCGCGCGGCGGCGGCGAGCCGGTGCCGGACGCGGCCTCCAAGTGCGGCTTCACGGACACCCAGAACGAGAGCTACCGCTGCACCCTGCGCAACGGGCTGAAGTTCGCCGACGGCGACGCGCTCACCGCGGAGGACGTCAAGTTCTCGGTCGAGCGCGTACTGAAGATCAAGAACAACAACGGTCCGGTCGCGCTGCTCTCGAACATCGACACGATCGAGACCAACGGCGACCACGAGATCGTCTTCCACCTCAGGACGCCGGACGCCACGTTCCCGTACAAGATCGCGACGCCTGCCGCCGCCATCGTCGACCCCGACACGTACCAGGCCGACAAGCTCCGGGACGGCTTCGCCGCCGACGGCTCGGGCCCGTACACGCTGAAGACCGAGACCGAGGGCGACCGGGTCGTCAAGGCCGTCTTCACCAAGAACCCCGCGTACAAGGGTGACTTGGAGCTCCGGAACGACAAGGTCGAACTGCGGTCGTTCGCCGACACGGAGTCCATGGAGAAGGCGCTGAAGGACGGCGACATCAGCATGATGACGCGCACCCTGCAGCCCGATCAGATCAAGGACCTGTCGGAGAACCCGGCCAAGGGCATCGACCTCATCGAGATGCCCGGCCTGGAAATCCGCTACCTCGGCTTCGACACCGAGGACTCCACGGTGAAGAGCAAGGCGGTGCGCCAGGCGCTGGCCGCCGTCGTGGACCGGGGGGAGCTCGCGAGCGAGGTCTACCCGGCGACGGCCGAGCCGCTGTACTCGCTCATCCCGAACACCATCACCGGGCACCAGAACGCGTTCTTCAACAAGTACGGCGAGCCGAACCGGCCCAAGGCCGCCGGCATCCTGAGCGCCGCCGGTATCAGCACGCCGGTGAAGCTGACGCTGAACTACACGACCGACCACTACGGCTCGGCGACGAAGAAGGAGTTCGAGGTGCTCCAGGAGCAGCTCAACGCCACGAACCTCTTCGACGTCAGCATCAAGGGCACCGAGTGGTCGAAGTTCCGTGACAACCAGAAGCGCGGCGACTACGCCGTCTACGGCATGGGCTGGTTCCCCGACTTCCCGGACGCCGACAACTACGTCGCGCCGTTCCTGGACGAGGACAACTTCCTCAACTCGCCCTACGTGAGCAGCGAAGCCAGGAACAAGCTCATCCCCGAATCGCGCCGTGCGGCCGACCGGGCGTCGGCGGCCAAGCCGTTCGAGCGGATCCAGGAAATCGTCGCCAACGACGTACCGGTGCTGCCGCTGTGGCAGGGCAAGCAGTACGTCGCCGCCCGTGACGACGTCACCGGCGTCGAATGGGCCATCAACTCCTCAGCCGACCTGCAGTTGTGGGAGCTGGGCCGCGGCGTCTCCTGACGCCGGCATTATCCGGCCGCGAAGACCGCGCCGCCGGTGGGTAATTCATCGAATCTGTGAGGCAAGGATCCGTGAAAAGGCGTAACCAGTGGCTGACGGCCCCGCTTGCGGCGGGGCTGGCGGCGGGGCTGCTCAGCGGTTGTGGCACCGAGGAGGCCGGCTCGGGGGGCACTGACGGCGGCGTGGTCATCGGAATGTCGGACGAGGTGCTGGCCACCGATCCGGCATCGGGTTACGACCCGGGCTCCTGGCTGCTGTTCAACAACGTCTTCCAGTCGCTGCTGAGCTTCCCCAGGGGCAGCACTTCACCGCAGCCCGAGGCCGCGGAGAAGTGCGACTTCGACAAGGGCGGCAGCACGGTCTTCCGCTGCACGCTGCGCGACGGCCTGAAGTTCAGCAACGGCAACGAGCTGACCACGAAGGACGTCAAGTACTCCTTCGAGCGCTCGCTGAAGATCAACGACAAGGCCGGCCCCGCGTCGGTCATGCTCAGCTCCATCGACACGATCGAGACGCCGGACGACAAGAACATCGTCTTCCGCCTCAAGGTGCCGGACGCCACCTTCCCGAGCAAGATCGCCTCGGGCGCCGGCTCCATCGTCGACCACCGCGAGTACGCCTTTGACAAGCTGCGCACCGACCAGAAGGCCGTCGGCTCGGGTCCGTACGCGCTGGACACCTTCGGCCGGACCGAGGCTGACTTCTCCGTCAACGAGAACTACAAGGGCACCGCCGAGACGAAGAACAACGGCGTCACCATGAAGTTCTTCCACGGCGACCAGAAGGCGCTGGCCGCTTCCCTCAAGAAGCGCGACGTGGACATCGCCTACCGAGGCCTCACGGCCGGCGACATCGCCGATCTGCAGAACTCCAAGGCCGGACGCGAGCAGGGCATCGAGGTCGTCGAGGGCTCCAGCGCCGAGGTCCAGCACCTGGTCTTCAACGTGAACGACCCGGTGGTCGGCAAGCCCGCCGTGCGCAAGGCCATGGCGTTCCTGATCGACCGCGACGCGCTGGTGCGGGACGTCTACCAGTCCACCGCCACCCCGCTGTACTCGATCATCCCGAGCGGTATCGGCGCCCACAACACGGCGTTCTTCGACACCTACGGCGGCAGCCCGCAGCCCGCCAAGGCGGAGCGGGCCCTGCGCGGCGCGGGCATCACCGGCAAGGTGAAGGTCACCCTCTGGGCCACGCCCAGCCGCTACGGACCCGCCACGGTCGCGGAGTTCAAGGCGATCGCCAAGCAGCTCAACAAGAGCGGGCTCTTCGACGCCTCCGTCCAGTCGGTCGAGATCAACGAGTACGAGAAGAACATCGCGGCCGGCAAGTACGGCGTGTACGTGAAGGGCTGGGTCCCCGACTATCCGGACCCGGACAACTTCACCCTGCCGTTCTTCGGCAAGGGCAACGTCCTCGCCAACAACTACGAGAACAGCCGGATCACCGACGGGATCATCCCCGACACGGCCGCCGCGACGGACCGCCCCATGGCCGAGGAGGACTTCGGCAAGCTCCAGGAGATCGTCGCCGACGAGGTGCCGATCATCCCGCTGTGGCAGGGCAAGCAGTACGCCGTGGCCTACCACGACATCTCGGGCCTGGAGTGGACGCTGGACGCGTCGACCGTCTTCCGGTTCTGGGAGATCAGCAAGGGCTGAGGGCGGGCTGCCCTCCGACAGCGCGCGCCGGACCCAGCCCCCCGGGCCGGGTCCGGCGTCCGTTACTGGGCGCCGGGCCTGACCAGGCCGCTCTCGTACGCGTACACCGCGGCCTGCACCCGGTCGCGCAGCCCGAGCTTCGTCAGCACGTGTCCCACGTGCGTCTTCACGGTCGTCTCGCTCACGAAGAGGTCGGCGGCGATCTCCGCGTTGGAAAGCCCGCGGGCCACCAGCTTCAGCACCTCGACCTCGCGGTCGGTCAGGGTGTGCAGCGTGTCCGGAACCTGCTCCTCGCCGGACGGCAGGTGATCGGCGTACTTGTCGAGCAGCCGGCGCGTGATGCTGGGAGCCAGCATCGCCTCGCCCGCGGCCACCACCCGGATCGCCTGCACGAGCTCGTTCGCGGGGGCGTCCTTCAGCAGGAAGCCGCTGGCCCCCGCGCGCAGCGCCTCCACCACGTACTCGTCGAGGTCGAAGGTGGTCAGTACCAGCACCTTCGCCGGGCCGTCCTTGCCCGGACCGGTGATCTGACGGGTCGCCTCCACGCCGTCCATCCGCGGCATCCGGATGTCCATCAGGACTACATCGGGCTGCAGCGCCCGGACCTGGTCGAGCGCCTGCAGACCGTCTCCGGCCTCACCGACGACCGCGAGATCCTGCTCGGCCTCCAGAATCATCCGGAAGCCGGTGCGCAGCAGGGGCTGGTCGTCGACCAGCAGGACGCGGATAGCCACAGAGTCTCCTTCTCTAGACCGGGCCCATTCTGCCCTGGCCTTCCTCGGCCGGATCGGCCGGGCGCACCGTGAGCGCGACGGGCAGCGGGTACGCCGGGGGAGTGCCGCCGAATTCCGGACACACGGCCCGGTGGTCGCACCAGCCGCAGAGCTTCGTCGGGCGCGGCTGCCATTCGCCCGTCTCGGTGGCCTGCTTGATGGCCTCCCACAGCGCCAGCAGCTTGCGCTCCACGCGCTCCAGGTCCGCCTCGACGGGGTCGTACGTCAGCACGTCGCCGCTGCCGAGATACACCAGCTGGAGACGGCGCGGTACGACGCCCTTCCACCGCCAGATCACCAGCGCGTAGAACTTCATCTGGAACAGCGCGCCCTCGGCGTACTCCGGCCGGGGCGCCTTGCCCGTCTTGTAGTCGACGATCCGCACCTCGCCCGACGGTGCCACGTCCACCCGGTCGATGATGCCGCGCAGCCGCAGCCCCGACTCCAGCTCCGTCTCCACGAAGAGCTCCCGCTCGGCGGGCTCCAGCCGCGTCGGGTCCTCCAGCGTGAACCACCGCTCGACGAGTTCCTCGGCCTCCACCAGCCAGCGCGAGAGCCGCTCGCCCTCCGGATCCTCCGCGAACAGCTCGGTCAGCTGCGGCTTCGACTCCAGGAGCCGGTCCCACTGACCGGGAACCAGCGCCCTGGCCCGCCCCGCCGTACGCTCCGTCGCCGGATGGTCGAAGAGCCGCTCCAGTACCGCGTGCACCAGCGTGCCCCGGGTCGCCGCCTCGCTCGGCTTCTCGGGAAGCTTGTCGATCACCCGGAACCGGTAGAGCAGCGGGCACTGCATGAAATCGCTCGCCCGCGAGGGGGAGAGCGACATGGGGCGCTGGGCAGCGTCGGCCCGACCGGAACTCGTAGTCATGTCCAAGACCCTAAGACCCGCCACTGACAGAGTGGTATCAGAAGGCCTCAAAAGGGGAGCCGAGGCGGAACGCGGAGGGGCCGTCCGCATACCATCGACGACAGATACCTCTCGCGCTGCGTGGCCGGCGGACGCGGCGGCGAGGACGCTTGCGAACGAAGGGCCCCTGTGAACGAGAGCGGCGAGCGCGACAAGCGCGGCGAGAGCGACGGGAGCGGCGGCAAGCCGCAGCGCCCGCGCGAGCCGGGCGGCGGCCTCCTCATGGGCCGCCCGTTCGGCGTGCCGGTCTACGTCGCCCCCAGCTGGTTCCTCGTCGCCGCCCTCATCACCTGGGTTTTCGGCGGCCAGCTCGACCGCGTGCTCCCGGAGTTGGGCAACCTCCGGTACCTGGTCTCCCTCTTCTTCGCCGTCGCCTTCTACGCCTCCGTACTGGTCCACGAACTGGCCCACACGGTCGCGGCGCTGCGCTTCAAGCTGCCGGTGCGCCGCATCCAGCTCCAGTTCTTCGGCGGGGTCTCGGAGATCGAGAAGGAGTCGGAGACACCGGGGCGCGAGTTCGTCCTCGCCTTCGTCGGCCCACTGCTCTCGCTCGTACTGGGTGGCATCTTCTACGCCGGCATGCGCGCCGTGGAGCCCGGCACCGTGCCCGGCGTCCTGCTGGCCGGCCTGATGATCTCCAACCTCATCGTGGCCGCCTTCAACCTGCTGCCCGGCCTGCCGCTGGACGGCGGCCGGATGCTCCGGGCCGTCGTCTGGAAGATCACCGGCAAGCCGATGAGCGGCACCGTCGCCGCCGCCTGGGTCGGCAGGGCGCTCGCCGTGGCCGTCCTCATCGGCCTCCCGCTGCTCACCCACACCGGCGCCCTCGGCAACTCCACCGAGGACATCGGCGGCATGGAGACCGTCACCGACGCCCTGCTCGCCGCCATCCTGGCCGCGATCATCTGGACCGGTGCGGGCAACAGCCTGCGCATGGCCCGGCTGCGCGAACACCTCCCCGACCTGCGCGCCCGTACGCTCACCAGGCGAGCTGTCCCCGTCGAGTCGGCCACCCCGCTCTCCGAGGCCCTGCGCCGCGCCAACGCGGCGGGCGCCCGCGCGCTCGTCGTCGTCGACGGTCAGGGGGAGCCCACCGGTGTCGTCCGCGAGGCCGCGATCGTCGGCGTACCGGAGCACCGCAGGCCGTGGGTGGCGGTGAGCGGGCTCGCGCAGGACCTCACCGAGGACATGAAGATCGCGGCCGAGCTGGCGGGCGAGGCCCTGCTGGAGCGTCTGCGAGCCGCCCCGGCCACGGAGTACCTGGTGGTCGAGGAGACGGGCGAGATCTACGGCGTGCTGTCCACCGCCGACGTGGAGCGCGCCTTCGTGTCGGCCATGGCCCGCCCGCAGTAGAGACGGTCCTGGCGCAACCCTTGTCCCCTCCGACGGCGTACCACGGCGAATCAGGCCCCCAAAAAGACCGGTAGGCTGGTCACATGTCCGAACCGACCGGTGCCGCCCGCCGTCGCGGCCCCTTCCAGGTCGGGGACCAGGTCCAGCTCACCGACCCCAAGGGACGCCACTACACGTTCACGCTCGAGGCCGGGAAGAATTTCCACACCCACAAGGGTTCCTTCCCCCACGACGAGCTGATCGGTGCTCCCGAGGGCAGTGTTGTCCGTACCACGGGAAACGTCGCCTACCTCGCGCTGCGCCCCCTGCTCCCCGACTATGTCCTGTCCATGCCCCGCGGTGCCGCCGTGGTCTACCCCAAGGACGCGGGGCAGATCCTGGCCTTCGCCGACATCTTCGCCGGCGCCCGCGTCGTCGAGGCGGGGGTCGGCTCCGGCTCGCTGAGCAGCTTCCTGCTGCGCGCCATCGGTGACCAGGGCATGCTGCACTCCTACGAGCGCCGCGAGGACTTCGCCGAGATCGCCACGCAGAATGTGGAGCGCTACTTCGGCGGTCCGCACCCCGCCTGGCAGCTCACCGTCGGAGACCTCCAGGACAACCTGTCCGACACCGACGTCGACCGCGTGATCCTGGACATGCTCGCTCCGTGGGAGTGCCTGGACGTCGTCCGCAAGGCGCTCGTCCCCGGCGGCATCCTGTGCTGTTACGTGGCCACCACCACGCAGCTGGCGCGCACCGTCGAGTCCATCCGCGAGATCGGCTGCTTCGCGGAGCCGACCGCCTGGGAGTCGATGATCCGCAACTGGCACGTCGAAGGTCTGGCCGTACGGCCCGACCATCGGATGATCGGCCACACCGGATTCCTGCTGACCGCCCGCCGCCTCGCGGACGGCGTGGAAGCGCCGCTGCGCCGCCGCCGTCCCGCCAAGGGCGCGTACGGCGAGGACTACACCGGACCGGGCAGCGAGAGCGGGTCGGCCTCCCGCGGCTGACCCGGCAACGAGCCAGCGCCGCCGCCGAGTTCCCCGACCGACCGGGGAACTCGGCGGCGGCGCTTTTCCGTTAGCGCTCTGCCGGGGGGCGGGGCCGGGTTCCTTTCCCGCACCGGATCCCGCACGGGGCCGGCTTTCCGCCACGGGTTCGGACCCTGCCGTTCCGCTCCGCTGTGACGTGTGGCACGATGCTCGCCACCCCACCGGTACAGCCCCAGGAGACACCCGGCGTGCAGACCTCCGCAGCCCTGGACCTCGCGCACACCCGGCCCCGCCCGGTGCACTGGCTCGCCACCGCCGCCGCCGTGGCCGCGGTCGTCGCCGCGGCCGGCCTGCTCCAGCCCGAAGCCGCCACCGCCTCCCAGACGGCCCCCGGAGCGGCGCCCGGGCCGGTCAAGGCCGCCGCACCCGCGCCCGACGCGTCGAGCGCGGTGTATCCACTGGACTGCCACGGCCAGAAACCCGGTGTGGTCAAGCAGGGCTCCGGCGACCTCGACGGCGACGGCCGGCCCGAGACCGTGGCCGTCGTGCGCTGCGTGTCGGGAATCGGCACCCCGCCGACCGGCGTCTTCGTACTCACCGGGCCTTCGCGCGTCGTGGCGACCCTGGTGGACCCGGCGGACGGGATGGGCGTCAGCGATTTCGAGGTGAGCGCGGGCACGGTGTCCGCGACAGTGCTGGGCTACTCGACGCCGGACGTGCCGCGCTGCTGCCCGGACCGGCAGGAGAAGGTCAAGTGGCAGTGGAAGGGCGGCAAGTTCGCCAGGACGGTCCTGCCGGACGCGCGGAGTATGTGATCCGTCACTCCGCGTCGGGCCCGTAGACCTCGACCCTGTCCGAAACGCGGCGCACGTGGATGCAGTCGCCCGGGCACTCCTTCGCCGAGTCGACGACGTCCCGGAGAAGCGGCAGGGGTACGGGCGTTGTGGCGCCGGGAGCCTGCAGCAGTTCGTCGCCGGGGCTCTTCACGTACGCCAGGCCGTCGATGTCGAGCTCGAACACCTCCGGCGCGTACTGGACGCAGATGCCGTCGCCGGTGCAGAGATCCTGGTCGATCCACACCTCGAGCGGGTCGCCGGTCTGTGCGCCGTCGTCGGTGGGAGCCTTCTGCTGCACGGTCATATCTCCTGCCGTTTCCTGCGCGGTTGTAGCAATTGCTGCCAGCCCTGACGGGTGTTGAACACTTCGACGATACAACCGGCCGCTTTCCGATGTTGATGGGTGGGTATTCCCCTGGTGTGAGGGAGTACGCAAGGGTGAAGATCGGACACACCCCGCAGTCTTTGTGATCTAGGGGTTTCAACCCGCACCCGCCCAGGTAGGGTCAGGAAGCGTCCAGCTCCCCTTGGAGGAGGTGAGGACCGTGGCAGCCCACGACGACGACATCAACCGCGGCATCCGGCCGGGGCGAGGGTCTGAGGACCCCGCCGGCCAGGTTGCCTATCTCGAGCAGGAAATCGCCGTCCTGCGCCGCAAGCTCGCCGACTCTCCGCGTCATACGAGGATTCTCGAAGAGCGGATCGTCGAGCTGCAGACCAACTTGGCCGGCGTGTCCGCACAGAACGAGCGGCTCGCCAATACGCTCCGTGAGGCCCGCGACCAGATCGTGGCCCTCAAGGAAGAAGTCGACCGGCTCGCGCAGCCGCCGGCCGGCTTCGGTGTCTTCCTCGTGGCGAACGAGGACGGCACGGCCGACATCTTCACCGGTGGCCGCAAGCTACGGGTGAACGTCAGCCCCAGCGTGGAGCTCGAAGAGCTCCGGCGTGGCCAGGAGGTCATGCTCAACGAGGCCCTCAACGTGGTCGAGGCCATGGAGTTCGAGCGTGCCGGGGAAATCGTCACCCTCAAGGAGATCCTTGAGGACGGCGAGCGCGCCCTGGTGCTGGGGCACACCGACGAGGAACGGGTGGTGCGGCTCGCGGAGCCGCTGATGGACGTCACCATCCGTCCCGGCGATGCCCTGCTGCTGGAACCCAGGTCCGGCTACGTCTACGAAGTCATCCCGAAGAGCGAGGTCGAGGAGCTCGTCCTCGAAGAGGTCCCGGACGTCGACTACGACAAGATCGGCGGTCTGGGCGGCCAGATCGAAATGATCCGCGACGCGGTCGAGCTTCCGTACCTCTACCCCGACCTCTTCAAGGAGCACGAACTGCGGCCGCCGAAGGGCATCCTGCTCTACGGTCCGCCCGGCTGCGGCAAGACGCTGATCGCGAAAGCCGTCGCCAACTCCCTTGCCAAGAAGGTCGCCGAGGTGACCGGCCAGCCCGCGGGGAAGAGCTACTTCCTCAACATCAAGGGCCCCGAGCTCCTCAACAAGTACGTCGGTGAGACCGAGCGCCACATCCGCCTGGTCTTCCAGCGTGCCCGGGAGAAGGCGAGCGAGGGTACCCCCGTCATCGTCTTCTTCGACGAGATGGAGTCGCTCTTCCGCACCCGTGGCTCGGGTGTCAGCTCGGACGTGGAGAACACCATCGTTCCGCAGCTGCTCGCCGAGATCGACGGTGTGGAGGGCCTGGAGAACGTCATCGTCATCGGCGCCTCCAACCGAGAGGACATGATCGACCCGGCGATCCTGCGGCCGGGCCGGCTCGACGTCAAGATCAAGATCGAGCGTCCGGACGCCGAGGCGGCGAAGGACATCTTCGCGAAGTACCTCAGGTCCACCCTGCCGCTGCACGCGGACGACCTGGCCGAGCACACCGGCTCCAGGGAGGCCGCGGTCCACGGCATGATCCAGTCGGTCGTCGAGCAGATGTACGCCGAGTCCGAGGAAAATCGCTTCCTCGAGGTCACGTACGCGAACGGCGACAAGGAAGTCCTGTATTTCAAGGACTTCAATTCCGGCGCGATGATCCAGAATATCGTCGACCGGGCCAAGAAGATGGCCATCAAGGCCTTCCTCGACCAGAACCAGAAGGGTCTGAGAGTCTCCCACCTCCTCCAGGCTTGCGTGGACGAGTTCAAGGAGAACGAGGACCTGCCGAACACCACCAACCCGGACGACTGGGCCCGAATCTCCGGAAAGAAGGGCGAGCGGATTGTATTCATCCGCACGCTCGTCACCGGAAAGCAGGGCGCGGACACCGGGCGCTCCATCGACACGGTGGCAAACACCGGTCAGTACCTGTAGATCGCAGACCGGCTGCGGGTACCCGCTCGGGTATCCGCAGCCTGCTGCTTTCCAGCCACACCGGCCGCCACACCGACCACACCAGAGCAATGACGGAATTGATCTCCCTACCAGGGCAGAGGCGTTCTAGGCTCTTCGGTACCGCCGAGTCGCGCAGTGCGGGGCCGGGCACCGCACACGCACCGGAGAACCAGCGGTACTTGAGTGCCGCCCCCGTCCGGGGGCGACGCCGGGCAAGGAGGGCCGCATGACCGTACGGCGAGTAATGGGCATCGAGACGGAGTACGGGATCTCCGTCCCCGGCCACCCCAACGCCAATGCCATGCTCACCTCGTCCCAGATCGTCAACGCCTACGCGGCGGCGATGCACCGGGCGCGGCGCGCCCGCTGGGATTTCGAGGAGGAGAACCCGCTGCGGGACGCGCGAGGCTTCGACCTCGCCCGGGAGGCCGCCGACAACAGTCAGCTCACGGACGAGGACATCGGCCTGGCCAATGTCATCCTCACGAACGGCGCGCGGCTGTACGTCGACCACGCGCACCCCGAGTACAGCTCGCCGGAGGTGACCAATCCGCTGGACGCCGTGCTCTGGGACAAGGCCGGCGAGCGGATCATGGCGGAGGCCGCCGAGCGGGCCGCGCAGCTCCCCGGCGCCCAGCCGATCCACCTCTACAAGAACAACACCGACAACAAGGGCGCCTCCTACGGCACGCACGAGAACTACCTGATGAAGCGGGAGACCCCCTTCTCGGACATCGTGCGCCACCTGACGCCGTTCTTCGTGTCCCGGCAGGTCGTCACGGGCGCCGGCCGGGTGGGCATCGGCCAGGACGGCCACGAGCACGGCTTCCAGATCAGCCAGCGAGCCGACTACTTCGAGGTCGAGGTCGGTCTGGAGACCACGCTCAAGCGGCCCATCATCAACACGCGTGACGAGCCGCACTCCGACGCCGAGAAGTACCGCAGGCTGCACGTGATCATCGGAGACGCGAACCTGTCCGAGATCTCGACGTACCTGAAGCTGGGTACGACGTCCCTGGTGCTCTCGATGATCGAGGACGGCTTCATCAACGTCGACCTCGCAGTCGACCAGCCGGTGCGCACGCTGCACCAGGTCTCGCACGACCCGACGCTGCAACGGCTGATCACGCTGCGCAGCGGCCGGACACTCACCGCTGTCCAGCTTCAGATGGAGTACTTCGAGCTGGCGCGCAAGTACGTGGAGGAGCGGTTCGGCGTCGATGCCGACGACCAGACGAAGGATGTCCTGGCGCGCTGGGAGGACGTACTGAACCGGCTCGAGAACGACCCGATGAGCCTGTCGGGTGAGCTGGACTGGATCGCCAAGCGGGAGATTCTCGAGGGCTACCGCAGGCGCGACAGCCTGGACTGGGACGCCCCCAGGCTTCACCTGGTGGACCTCCAGTACGCCGACGTTCGCCCCGAGAAGGGCCTGTACAACCGCCTGGCGGCCCGCGGGAAGATGAAGCGGCTCCTGGACGAGGGCAGGGTGCTGAGGGCCGGTACGAAGCCTCCTGAGGACACCAGGGCGTACTTCCGCGGCCGCTGCCTGGAGCAGTACGCGGACGACGTCGCCGCGGCCTCCTGGGACTCCGTGATCTTCGACCTGCCGGGCCGGGACTCGCTCCAGCGCGTCCCCACGCTGGAACCGTTGCGCGGTACACGCAATCACGTCAAGGAGCTTCTCGACCGGTGCAGGACGGCGGAAGACCTGGTCCGGGTGCTCTCGGGCGGCTGAAAGGGGCGCCGGGTGGGAATCATCGAGATGGTCCCCACGCGTTGTGAAAGTACGGCGCGGATGTCAGACCCCGCTTGTAGGGTCTGATCAAGGACATCGAACCGAGCGAGCGGGGTGAGGTAGAGATGGCGACCAAGGACACCGACGGCGGACAGCAGAAGGCGACGCGCTCCACCGAGGAGGTCGAGGAGACCGCGCAGGACGCGCAGGCTTCCGAAGACCTCAAGGAGCGTCAGGAGAAGCTGTCCGACGACGTCGACTCCGTACTCGACGAGATCGACGACGTGCTCGAAGAGAACGCCGAGGACTTCGTCCGCTCCTTCGTTCAAAAGGGCGGAGAGTAAGGCCCGTTGTCCGTCCCGGTGGCCGTGGACCCAGGTCCGGTCCACCGGGACGGATGACCGGCGATCGTACGGGTATGGTCCGTGCACAGTTCTAAAGATCGGCCCGGCCTCCCAGTGGCGGGCCGCCGCCTATCCGGAAGGAAACGCGTGGAAGCCAACCCTCGTAGCACCGGGCGTCTGCCGGCAGCCTTCCTGACGCCGGGCTCGTCGTCGTTCATGGACTTTCTGGGTGACCATGCGCCCGAGATGCTGCCCGGAAGGCGCGTCCTGCCGCCCGTCAAGGGCGTCATAGAGGCTCCGCACGGCACGACGATCGTCGCCGCCGCGTTTCCCGGCGGCGTGGTGCTCGCCGGTGACCGGCGGGCCACCATGGGCAACATGATCGCGCAGCGCGACATCGAGAAGGTCTTCCCCGCCGACGAGTACTCGGCGGTGGGCATCGCCGGCACCGCCGGTCTCGCGGTGGAGATGGTCCGGCTCTTCCAGCTGGAGCTCGAGCACTTCGAGAAGGTGGAAGGCGCCCAGCTCTCCCTGGAGGGCAAGGCGAACCGGCTCTCCACGATGATCCGCGGCAACCTGGGCATGGCCATGCAGGGCCTGGCCGTCGTCCCGCTCTTCGCCGGCTGGGACATCGACCGGGAGAAGGGCCGCATCTTCTCGTACGACGTGACGGGCGGCCGTTCCGAGGAACACGGATTCGCGGCGACGGGCTCCGGCTCCATCTTCGCCCGCGGATCGATGAAGAAGCTCTACCGCGACGATCTGACGGAGCAGCAGACCACCACGCTGGTGGTCCAGGCGCTGTACGACGCCGCCGACGACGACTCGGCGACCGGCGGCCCGGACGTGGCCCGCCGTATCTATCCGATCGTCACCGTGATCACCGAAGAGGGATTCCGGCGGCTCACCGAGGCGGAGTCCTCCGAGCTGGCCCGCTCGATCCTCGAGCGGCGGCTGGAACAGCCCGACGGCCCGCGCGCCGCGCTGCTCTGACGGCTCCTGTCCTTCGAACCGACGTGATAACGACAGAAAGGGACGGATAGCCGGTGTCGACGCCGTTCTATGTCTCACCCCAGCAGGCCATGGCCGACCGGGCGGAATACGCCCGGAAGGGCATCGCCCGCGGTCGCAGCCTTGTCGTGCTGCAGTACGCCGACGGCATCGTATTCGTCGGCGAGAACCCGTCCCGTGCGCTGCACAAGTTCAGCGAGATCTACGACCGGATCGGCTTCGCCGCCGCCGGCAAGTACAACGAGTACGAGAACCTGCGGATCGGCGGCGTCCGGTACGCCGATCTGCGCGGATACACCTACGACCGTGAAGATGTGACGGCCCGTGGGCTCGCCAACGTCTACGCGCAGACGCTGGGCACGATCTTCTCCAGCAACGCGGAGAAGCCGTACGAGGTGGAGCTGGTCGTCGCCGAGGTCGGGGCCCGCCCCGAGGGTGACCAGATCTACCGGCTGCCCCACGACGGTTCGATCGTCGACGAGCACGGCTCGGTCGCGGTCGGCGGCAACGCGGAGCAGATCAGCAGTTTCCTCGACCAGCGCCACCGGGACGGGATGACGCTCGCGGAGGCGCTCAAGCTCGCCGTACAGGCGCTCTCGCGGGACACCAACGGCAGCGAGCGGGAGATCCCCGCCGAGCGGCTCGAGGTGGCGGTCCTGGACCGTACGCGGCCGCAGGAGCGGAAGTTCAAGCGCATCGTCGGCCGTCAGCTGTCGCGCCTGCTGGAGGCGGACGGCGATGCGGCCACACCTACCGACACCCCTTCGGACACCGAGGAATAGCCGCTCAGGACTCACCGTCCGTGCCCCGGGCCGCTGGATGGCCCGGGGCACGGACGCGTCATGGGACGGTGCGTCAGGCGCGCCCGGTGGAGCCGCGCACCATGAGTTCCACGGGGATCTCGCCGCCCTCGGGGCGCCGGCGGTCCAGGACGGCCAGCAGGGCGGCCATGCCCCGCTCCCCGACCCGCTCGGCGGGCAGCCGCACGGTGGTGAGTTCGGGCTCCACGGCGGTCGCCAGAGCGAGGTCGTCGAAACCGGTGACCGACACGTCCTCGGGCACCCGCAGTCCCAGGCGGCGCACGGCCTTGCAGGCTCCCGCCGCGACGATGTCGTCGTCACAGACCAGCGCGGTCGGCCGCGGCCCGGGACAGGTCAGGGCCAGTTCGGCGGCCTGTCTGGCCCCGTTTACGTTCAGGGGCGCGCGCACCGTACGTACGACGGCGTCGGGGGCCTGACGCAGTGAGTCGTGGAGGGCCGCGGCGCGTACGTCGAACGTCCAGGACGCCACGGCCGAGGCGAGATGGACGAACCGGCGGTGGCCCAGGGCGAGCAGATGCTCCGTCACTTGGCGCATGCCGTCCCCGATGCCGAGGTTGACGTACGCGGCGGCGCCGGGGTCCGCCGGATCGCTGTCCAGCATCACGAGCGGCAGCCCCGCGCCCCGGATCGCGCCGAGGGCGCCCGTGGCCATGGAGGACGCGATGACTCCGTCCAGCGCCGCCTGCGCCGAGGCGAACGGGTCCCGGGCGGGTCCCGTGCCCTCGGGGGAGGGGTAGAGGACGACGCCGAAATCGTGCTCGGCAGCCGTTCGGGCGGCGCCCGCGTAGACCCGGGCGAAGAATTCGTTGGTCAGCGCGGGCACCACGAGCAGCGCGGTCCTGGTCCTGCCGAGCCGCAGATTCCGGGCGGCGAGGTTGGGGCGGTACCCGAGCTCCCGCGCGGCCCCGCGCACCAGATCCGCCGTGCGCTCCGACACACGCCCGCGCCACTTTTCCCCGAGCACCAGCGAGACGGTCGCCTGCGAGACCCCGGCGGCACGGGCGACATCCCTGCTGGTCGGCGGGGCGGGGGGCGCCCCGGTACCCGCGGCGTCGTCGGTGTCGTCCGGGCTGGTCACTCGTGCCTCCGCAGCAACGGCTTCGGGCCGCGAGGTGGACCCCGCGGACGGGCTCATGGTACGTATGACACAGAACGTTATACGTACAACTTCGGTTCGCGCCGGAGCGGAGAGGGGCGGACATGGCCGCGGGATACGCGGAACTGCTGAGGACGCGGTACGCCGCGCGCCTGCTGGCGGGCACCCTGGTGGGGCGGCTGCCGAACGCCACCGCCCCCATCGCGATCGTGCTCCTCACCCGCGCCGAGGGCGGCAGCTACTCGCTGGCCGGCGGCCTCGCCGCGGTGTACGGGCTCGCCAACGCGGTGGGTCAGCCGTTGCTCGGCCGCGCCGTGGACCTGTACGGGCAGCCGCGCGTGCAGCTCCCCGCCGCGTTCCTGTCCGCGCTCGGCATGGTCCTGCTCACCTTCGCCGGAATCGACCCGCTGCCCCTCGCGTACGCCGCCGTGGCCCTCGCCGGCGTCTTCACCCCGCCGCTCGAAGGGGGCCTGCGGGCCCTGTGGCCCAACGTGCTCGGCCGCGAGGACCGGGTGCACCGGGCGTACGCCATGGACGCGGTGGCGCAGGAAATCATGTTCACCGTCGGCCCCTTGCTCGTCACGCTGCTCGTGGCGCTGTGGTCGCCGGCCGCCGCACTGCTCGTCATCAACGCCGTGGGCGTGCTGGGCGCGCTCTCCGTCGTACTCTCCGAGCCGTCGCGCACCTGGCGTTCGGCGCCCCGCGAGGCGCACTGGCTGGGCGCCCTGCGCTCGCCGGGCCTGCTGGCCCTCCTCGGCTCGTTCTTCTTCATCGGCCTGGCGCTCGGCTCGATCACCGTCGCGGGTGTCGCCTATGCCGACGACCACGGCCGGGAAGCGGTGTACGGCTGGCTGATGGCGGCGCTCGGGCTCGGCGCGCTCGCGGGCGGCATGGTGTACGGCGCCCGGCAGTGGGCCGGCGCCCCCGAGCGGCGGCTTCGGTTCATCGTCGCCCTGCTCGCGGCGGGTTACCTGCCTCTGATGCTCACGCCTGGTGTCCCCGCGATGGTCGCGCTCGCCGCGGTCTCCGGAGTCTTCCTCGCGCCCGCGCTCGCCTGCGCCTTCATCGTCGTCGACCGGCACGCGCCGCGCGGTACCGTCACCGAGGCGTTCTCCTGGCTCGTCACCACCTTCGGAGTAGGCGCCGCGGTGGGAACCGGCGCCGCGGGGCCGGCCGTCGAGTACGGAGGCACCGCCGCGAGTTTCGCCGTCGCCGCGGGCGGCGGAGTGGCCGCTCTCATGGTCCTGCTGGCCACCCGACGGGTTCTCACGATTCCCGATACCGCACCCCTTCCCCCGGACTCTGTCGCAATCCCTTGCGAAAATGATCGAATCGGTGCGGCCGAACCCGGTTTCAGGACAGGCCATCAGGCGTAATGTTCAGTCATGGACCGCCGCATTTTCGGGCTGGAGAACGAGTACGGCGTCACGTGCACGTTCAGGGGACAGCGCCGACTGTCTCCTGACGAAGTGGCGCGCTACCTCTTCCGCCGTGTTGTGTCATGGGGCCGCAGCAGCAATGTCTTCCTGCGGAACGGCGCCCGCCTCTACCTCGACGTGGGATCGCATCCGGAATACGCAACTCCCGAATGCGACAACGTGACCGAGCTCGTCACCCACGACAAGGCGGGCGAGCGCATTCTCGAAGGCCTGCTCGTCGACGCCGAACGCCGCCTGCACGAGGAGGGAATCGCGGGCGACGTCTATCTCTTCAAGAACAACACCGACTCTGCGGGAAACTCCTACGGCTGTCACGAGAATTACCTGGTGGCCCGCCATGGGGAGTTCTCCAGGCTCGCGGACATCCTCATCCCGTTCCTCGTCACCCGCCAGCTCATCTGCGGCGCCGGCAAGGTGCTGCAGACACCGCGTGGCGCGGTCTTCTGCGTCAGCCAGCGCGCCGAGCACATCTGGGAGGGCGTCAGCTCCGCGACGACCCGCTCCCGGCCGATCATCAACACCCGCGACGAACCGCACGCGGACGCCGAGCGCTACCGCAGGCTCCACGTCATCGTCGGCGACTCCAACATGTCCGAGACGACCATGCTGCTCAAGGTCGGTGCCACCGACCTCGTCCTGCGCATGATCGAGGCGGGCACGGTGATGCGCGACCTCACTCTGGAGAACCCCATCCGGGCCATCCGTGAGGTCAGTCACGACATCACCGGGCAGCGCAAGGTGCGCCTGGCCAGCGGACGTGAGGCCTCCGCCATAGAGGTACAGCGCGAGTACTACGAGAAGGCCGTGGACTTCGTCGACCGCCGCGGCATCCGCACCGGCACGGTCGAGCAGGTCCTCGAGCTGTGGGGCCGCGCGCTCGACGCGATCGAGGCCGAGGACCTCGACCGGATCGGCACCGAAATCGACTGGGTCATGAAGTACAAGCTCATCGAGCGCTACCGCGCCAAGCACAACATGACCATGTCGCACCCGCGGGTCGCCCAGATAGACCTCGCGTACCACGACATCCACCGTCGGCGCGGGCTCTATTACCTGCTGGAGAAGAAGGGACAAGCCGCGCGGATCTGCAACGACTTGAAGATCTTCGAAGGCAAGTCGGTGCCGCCGCAGACCACCCGGGCGCGGTTGCGCGGCGACTTCATCCGCAGGGCACAGGAGCAGCGGCGGGACTTCACCGTCGACTGGGTGCACCTCAAGCTGAACGACCAGGCACAGCGCACCGTGTTGTGCAAGGACCCCTTCCGGTCGGTCGACGACCGGGTGGAAAAGCTCATCGCCGGTATGTGATCGGTCATTGCCGGTTCTCCGGAACGCAACCCGGGCCCCGCACGTTTCTCGTGCGGGGCCCGGGCCACGCCTTAGAGTGGCGGGCGACTACTGTGCCGTCTGAGATCTGAGGAACACGTGCGCCGACTTGCCGGCCTACTTGTCGTCCCCCTGCTGCTGCTCTCGACAGCGGCGTGCGGCAGCGACGACAAGGGCTCCGACTCCACCTCGTCAAAGAACGGACTGCCGGCGATCACCGCGGGAGCCAAGTTCGGCGAGAAGCCGACCCTCGCCAAGGGGGAAGGAGATCCGCCCAAGGAACTGAAGACCGAGGTCCTCAGCAAGGGCAAGGACGACGCTGCGACCCTCAAGAAGGGTGACGCCATCGAGGTGAACTACCTCGGACAGCAGTGGGACTCCACGAAGCCCTTCGACAACAGCTTCGACCGCAAGCAGCCCTTCCCGCTGACCCTCGGCGCAGGCATGGTCATCCCCGGCTGGGACAAGGGCCTGGAGGGCCAGAAGGTCGGCAGCCGCGTCCAGCTCGTCATCCCGCCGGAGATGGGTTACGGCGCGCAGGGCCAGCCCCCCACGATCAAGCCCAACGCCACCCTGGTCTTCGTCGTGGACATCCTCAAGGCGAAGTCCATCCCCTCGTCCGCCAAGGGCAAGGAGGTCGCGCAGGACAACATCGACCTGCCCAAGGTCGGCACCAACACCGACGGCAAGGCACCGAAGGTCACCGTGCCGAAGAAGTCGGACCCGCCGAAGAAGCTCGTTTCCAGCTACGTGCTGGAGAGCGACGGTGCGACGGTGAAGGACACCGACACGGTGTCCGTCGCCTACCAGGGGCTCGTCTGGAAGGACGGCAAGCTCTTCGACAGTACGTACGCCCAGGGCAAGACCCAGCAGTTCGCGCTGCCGCAGGTCACCCTGAAGGGTCTCAAGGACGGCCTGATCGGCAAGAAGGCCGGCAGCCGCGTGCTCCTCGTCATCCCGCCGGACCAGGCCTTCGGTGACAAGAAGCAGCAGACCATCCCCCCGAACTCGACGCTGGTCTTCCAGGTGGACATTCTCGCGGTGATGTAAGACTGTCCAGGTTGCCCAGTTCGTAGTACAGAGGAGCATTTCCGTGAGCATCGACAAGCCCGAGGTCGACTTCCCGGGTGGCGAGCCGCCGAAGGACCTGCAGATCAGGGACATCTGGGAGGGCGACGGCGAGGTGGCTCAGAAGGGCCACAACGTCAAGGTCCACTACGTGGGCGTGGCGTTCTCCACCGGCGAGGAGTTCGACTCCAGCTGGAACCGCGGCACCCCGCTGCAGTTCCCGCTCGGCGGCGGGCGCGTCATCGCCGGCTGGGACCAGGGCGTACAGGGCATGAAGGTCGGCGGCCGTCGCGAGCTGATCATTCCCCCGCACCTGGCGTACGGCGACAGCGGTGCCGGCGGTGTCATCAAGCCGGGCGAGACGCTGATCTTTGTCTGCGACCTCGTCGCCGTCTGATCACGCACGAGCAGGCCAAAAGAGGGGCCCCACGCCGTCCGGCGTGGGGCCCTCGGCTTTTGCCGCGACACCCCGGGGCGGTACGGTCGAGGGTCGTAGAGCAAGAGAGAGGGTGCCGATGGCGATTGCCAAGGCCGAACGGTTGATGAATCTGGCGTTGTGCCTGCTCGGGACCCGGCGCCCGCTCAGCAAGCGGGAACTGCGGGCGTCCATCGAGGCCTACCTGGAGGCCGGCACCGACGATTCCTTCAACCGGATGTTCGAGCGCGACAAGGATGATCTGCGCGAACTCGGTCTGGTCATCGAAACCGTCGAAAACCTCGACGGCGACGCCGGCTACCTGGCCCGCCGCGACAGCAACCGCCTTCCCGCCATCACCCTCGACGCCGAGGAGGCCGCCGCCCTCGGCCTCGCCGCCAAGGTCTGGCAGCAGGCCCGCCTCGCCGGCGCCGCCAGCGGCGCCCTGCAGAAGCTCCGGGCGGCGGGCATGCCGGAGGCGGAGGACCCGTTCGAAGGCCACCACAGCGCCCTCGAACCCCGCATCCCCGTCCACGAGACGGCCTTCGAGCCGCTGATGCTGGCCTGCCGAGACCGGCGCCCCGTCGTCTTCGACTACCGCAAGGCCAACGCCGCCCGCGCCGAGACCCGGCACGTCGAGCCGTGGACCCTGGAGTGCTGGCGCGGCCACTGGTACCTCGCAGGATGGGACCGCGAGCGCGGCGCCGAGCGGGTCTTCCGGCTCTCCCGGATCACCGGCAAGGTCCGCTCCCGCGCCGGGGCGTTCACCGCCGAGGTGCCGGACGTCGTGACCGTGCGCGAGACCGTCGAGAGCTGGGCGGGCGAGACCGCGACCCGCACCGCGCTGATCAAGCTGCGCCAGGGCTCCGGCTACCCGCTGCGGGCCAGGGCCACTGTCGTACGGGATCTGGGTGACGGCTGGGACGAGCTGGCTGTTCCGTACGGTCACGGGCTCGACGCCTGGCTCGTCGAGCTCGGCTCCGAGGTCGTCGTACTGGAGCCCGCTGATCTGCGGGCGGACGTCGTGGACCGGCTGCGCGCCGTGGCCAAGGACTGAGAAGGACCGAGGAAACAGTCACCATGGCCACGAACGCGATCGACCAGACCCGGCGGATGCTCTCCCTGGTGACGTATCTGCGTGAGCGCCCCGGCGCGCACGTCAGCGACGTCGCCCGCGCCTTCGGGATCACCGAGGACGAGCTGATCTCGGACCTCGACGTCCTGCCCATGTGCGGAACGAGCTTCCGGGGCGGCGACCTGCTCGACATCGACACCGACGGCGACCGGATCTGGTGGCACAACCCCGACGACGTCGCCGAGCCGCTGCGGCTCGCAGCCGACGAGGCCACCGCGTTGCTCGTCGCCGCCCGGGCCGTCTCCACGCTCCCCGGACTGCGCGAGGGCGACCGGCAGGCGCTGCTGCGCGCCACGGCGAAGCTGGAGGCCGCGGCCGGTGAGGCGGCGGGCGCCAGTTCCAGACTTTCTGTGACCTTCGAGTCCGAGGGCGGGGTCTTCGCGGACGTCGACCGGGCCATCTCGGAGCGGCGCAGGCTGTGGCTCCGCTACTACTCCCCGGCGCGCGACGAGCTCACCGAGCGCGAGGTCGACCCGATCCGGCTCTTCGCCGTCGGTCACACCTACATGGAGGCCTGGTGCAGGCTCTCCGAGGCGCGGCGGACGTTCCGGCTCGACCGGGTGGCCGAGATCAGGCTGCTCGACGAGCCGTCCGTACCGCCGGAGATCGAACTGCGGGACCTGTCGGAGGGGCTCGTACAGCCTTCGGCCGACGACCCCGAGGTCGTGGTCGAGGTCGGGCCCGGCGGCCGCTGGGTCGCCGAGTACTACCCGCACGACAGCGCGGAGGAACTGCCCGACGGGGGCCTGCGGATCACGCTGCGCACACCGGAACCGGCCTCGTTGCGGCGGCTCGCGCTGCGGCTCGGCAGGGACGGACACATCGTGTCGCCGCCTGAGCTGGCGGTCAGCGCGCGGGAAGCGGCCCGCGAGGCCCTCGCGGCGTACGAGAGCGGCCAGGCGTAAGGAGATTGGTGGACATGTCGCTACTGCCAGGGATTCCCGCCCAGGGCATCCATGCCCAGGTGGGCCCGGTCCTCTTCCGGGCGGGCTGCCCCGACTGCGGGGCCCGCATCGAGCTGTCCGCGGGCTCGCTGCGCCTCGCGATCGGCGCCAGCCGCCGTACGACCTTCTACTCCTTCACCTGCCCCGAGTGCGAGGCGGCGGTGCGCAAACCGGCGGGCGAGCGGATCGTCGAGCTGCTCACCGGGGGCGGCGTGCGGACGCTGCGGCTCCACTCCACCGTCTGACCGTCTAGGCTCTGCGCATGCTCTGGCCGATGCTCGCAATCGCTCTTGGTTTCTGTGGTCTCGCCGTACTCAGCGTCCTGGCGATCCGGGTGTTCGTCGAAGTCCAGCGCCTCGGGCGCCAGGTCGCCGACACCTCGCGGGAGATCAACACGGCCGCGGAGAACCTCGAGCGGGCGGCGGAGAACCTGGCTCGCACTGGCGAAAACTGGCGGTAGGCAGCGCGGCCGCATCCGGGTGGGGGCAGGGGCGTACGCTGGTTGGGCGGCTCCTGGAGCGAGGCGCGGGCCGCAATCCGGAGTACGCACGGGCATTGCCCCGCGTTTACTCCCACGGGTTACGATCGCAGCCAGCGCGGCGACCGGACAAGCGTCCGGCCGGTCGGGCATCAGACTCCCTGTCGCCTCGGTGAAGAAGGTAAAACGCTATGGGTAGGCTCGGCCCCACCGAGATCATCCTCATTCTCGTCATCGTCATTCTGCTGTTCGGAGCCAAGAAGCTTCCGGACATGGCCCGTTCGCTGGGCAAGTCGGCCCGCATTCTCAAGAGCGAGGCCAAGGCGATGAAGAAGGACGACGACCAGAGCGCCCCTGCCGACCCGCCGCCGCACGCGACGGGCCACGCCCAGGACCACACCACGCCCGCGCCTCGTACGATCAAGGCCGCGCCCGGTGACGTGACGAGCTCGCGCCCCGTCGCCGAGCCGACCGACACGACCAAGCGCTGACACCTGGGCCGCCGCAGGCACCGCGAAGACCGGTGATCGCCTGCCGCACGAGATGAGGACGTGGGTTGCTCAAGTCTGCCCCCAAACTGGAGAAGGACCCCGAGGGGCGTATGCCTCTCGTGGAGCACCTGCGCGAGCTCCGCAACCGGCTCGCCAAGGGCGTGCTCGCGATCATGGCGGTCACGATTGTGGCCCTCGTGTACAGCGAGGACCTCATGAAATTCATGACGAAGTCGGTGCCGAAGTGCGAGCCCGGTGTCACCAGTGACGGCGGCAACTGCGCGATCGTCTCCTTCAATACGCTGACGGCTCCCTTCACCGTGACGATCCAGGTGAGCCTCGTCGCCGGTCTCGTCGTCTCGAGCCCGGTGTGGCTCTACCAGCTCTGGGCCTTCGTTGCCCCGGGGCTGCACAAGAACGAGAAGAAGTACACGTACGCGTTCGTCGGTGCCGCGGTGCCGCTGTTCTCGGCCGGTGCCTACCTCGCGTACCTCATCCTCCCCATCAGCGTGAAGGTGCTCCTCAGCCTCACGCCGGGCGGCTCGGCGAACATCCTGTCCCTGGGCGACGTCCTCGACTTCACCCTGCGCATGGTGCTCGTCTTCGGCCTCGCCTTCGAGCTGCCACTGATTCTCGTGATGCTCAACCTCACGGGCGTACTCACCGGCCGCCGCATGCTCGGGTGGTGGCGCGGAGTGATCATGGGGGTCTTCCTGTTCGGCGCGATCATCACGCCGACGACGGACCCGATCGGCATGCTCGCCCTGGCCGGACCCATCACCGTTCTGTACTTCATGGCCGTCGGATTCTCGATCCTGAACGACAAGCGGCGGGCCCGCAGGAACCCGGACGCCGGCCTGGACGACGACGAGGCCTCGGAGCTCGACCTCACCCCGGAGTCGATCGATGAGATCGAGACCGTGTCCGCCTCGCGCGCACTGCCCGCACAGGCGGGCTCCGAGAGCGCCGGGCCGGGACAGAAGCAGCTGAACGGCTACGACGACATCACCTGACCTTGTAGGGTCCGCCGGGTGACCAGCGAGATCACCCTCTTCGTCAATCCCACCGCAGGGCGCGGCCGGGGCGCGCACGCCGCGCAGCCGGCCGCTTCCGCTCTGCGTGACGCGGGATTCCACGTACGCACCGTCCTCGGCCAGGACGCGGACGACGCCCTGCGTCGCGCCCGGGACGCCGTGGAGGGCGGGACCGGGGCGCTCATAGCCGTCGGCGGGGACGGGATGGTCTCGCTCGCGCTGCAGGCGGTCGCCGGGACGCGGACGCCGCTGGGTGTGGTCGCCGTCGGGACCGGGAACGACTTCGCCCGGACGCTCGGCCTGCCCGTGCGCGACCCCGCCCGCGCCGGGACGCTGGCAGCCGAGGCGCTCAAGGGCGGGCGGATTCCGGACGTGGATCTGGGGCGGGTGGGCGAGAAGTGGTTCGGGACCGTGCTCGCCTCCGGCTTCGACTCCCGGGTCAATGACCGGGGGAACCGGATGCGGTGGCCCAGCGGTCGACTGAAGTACGACCTCGCGATGATCGCGGAACTGGCCTCCTTCAAGCCGGTCCCGTACCGCATCACGCTCGACGACGGGGACGTCCACGAGGTCGAGGCGACCCTGGTGGCCGTGGGGAACGGGACGTCGTACGGCGGTGGGATGCGGATCTGCGCCGAGGCCCGGGCCGACGACGGCCTCTTCGACGTCACGGTGGTGGGGGACTGCTCCCGTACGACGCTGATCAAGGTCTTTCCCCAGGTGTACAGGGGGACTCACCTCAGCCACCCCAAGGTGTCCGTCCACCGGGCCGCCAAGGTCGAGCTGGTGGCCACGGGGATCACCGGGTACGCCGACGGGGAGCCCGTGGGGGCTCTGCCGCTCACCGCCGAGTGCGTACCGGGCGCGGTCCGGGTGCTCGGCGGCCAGCCTTCTCCAAGGCCTCAATAAAGATCGGGCTGACTGTCATACCTGGCGGGTAGGCTCGAAGACAAGATGACAGAGGACCTTTCCCCAGCTGAGCGTTACGCCGCTGCCCGGACCCGCGCAGCCGAGCAGGCCACCGCGCTCGCGCCCTTCCGCGAGCTGTACGACTTCGATCTGGACCCTTACCAGGTCGAGGCCTGCAACGCCCTTGAAGCCGGAAAGGGCGTGCTCGTGGCCGCCCCGACCGGTTCGGGCAAGACCATCGTCGGTGAGTTCGCCGTGCACCTCGCGCTGGCCGAGCGCCGTAAGTGCTTCTACACGACACCCATCAAGGCGCTGTCGAACCAGAAGTTCCAGGACCTGGTGCGACGCTACGGCGCCGACAAGGTCGGCCTGCTGACCGGTGACAACAGCGTCAACCCGGACGCCCCGGTGATCGTCATGACCACCGAGGTCCTGCGCAACATGCTGTACGCGGGATCGCAGGCGCTGCGCGGGCTCGCCTATGTGGTGATGGACGAGGTGCACTACCTCTCGGACCGCTTTCGCGGGGCCGTCTGGGAAGAGGTGATCATCCACCTCCCCGATTCCGTGACTCTGGTGTCGCTGTCGGCGACCGTGTCCAACGCGGAGGAGTTCGGCGACTGGCTGGACACCGTCCGCGGGGACACCCAGGTGATCGTCTCCGAGCACCGGCCCGTGCCGCTGTGGCAGCACGTGCTCGCCGGACGAAAGATGTACGACCTGTTCGAGGAGTCGGACGACGGCAGGGGCGGCAGGCGCGAGGTCAATCCCGACCTGGTGCGCATGGCCCGCATGGAGAACAGCAGCCCGTTCGCCCGCGGCCGCGGCAGAGGGAACGTGCGGGAGGCCGACCGGGAGCGGGACCGCAGGCAGCGCAGCCGTATCTGGACGCCCGCCAGGCCCGAGGTCATCGAGCGGCTCGACAGCGCGGGCCTGCTGCCCGCGATCACCTTCATCTTCAGCCGGGCCGGCTGCGAGGCAGCCGTACAGCAGTGCCTGTACGCGGGCCTGCGGCTGAACGACCAGGACGAGCGCATGCTGGTGCGCGAGATCGTGGAGGAGCGGACGGCTTCCATCCCGGGCGAGGACCTGCACGTCCTCGGGTACTACGAATGGCTCGAGGGCCTGGAGCGGGGCATCGCGGCGCACCACGCCGGAATGCTGCCGACCTTCAAGGAGGTCGTCGAGGAGCTGTTCGTGCGAGGGCTGGTCAAGGCCGTCTTCGCGACCGAGACGCTGGCGCTCGGCATCAACATGCCGGCCCGCTCGGTGGTGCTGGAGAAGCTCGTCAAGTGGAACGGCGAACAGCACGCCGACATCACCCCCGGCGAGTACACCCAGCTGACCGGCCGGGCCGGGCGGCGCGGCATCGACGTCGAGGGTCACGCGGTCGTGCTCTGGCAGCGCGGCATGGACCCGGGGGCGCTCGCGGGACTGGCCGGGACGCGTACGTATCCGCTGCGCTCCAGCTTCAAGCCGTCGTACAACATGGCGGTCAACCTGGTGGAGCAGTTCGGACGGCACCGGTCGCGCGAGCTGCTGGAAACCTCCTTCGCGCAGTTCCAGGCCGACAAGTCGGTCGTCGGGATCTCGAAGCAGGTCCAGCGGAACGAAGAGGGAATCCAGGGCTACCGGGAGGGCATGACCTGCCACCTCGGAGATTTCGAGGAGTACGCACGACTGCGCCGGGAACTCAAGGACCGCGAGACGGAGCTGGCCAAGCAGGGCGCTACGCAGCGGCGGGTCGCGGCGGCCGCGTCGCTGGAGAAGCTCAAGTCCGGTGACGTCATCCATGTGCCCACCGGCAAGTTCGCCGGACTGGCGCTGGTGCTGGACCCCGGTCTGCCCGCCGGGCGGGCCAACGGGCACCGCGGATTCGACCAGCAGGACGGGCCGCGGCCCCTGGTGCTGACAGCCGAGCGGCAGGTCAAGCGGCTCGCGTCGATCGACTTCCCGGTGCCGGTGGAGGCACTGGAGCGGATGCGCATCCCGAAGTCGTTCAACGCCCGCAGCCCGCAGTCGCGGCGGGACCTGGCGAGCGCACTGCGGACGAAGGCCGGGCACATCGTGCCGGATCGGCACCGCAAGCAGCGCGCCGCGGCGGCCGACGACCGTGAGATCGCGCGGCTGCGCACCGCGCTGCGCGCCCACCCGTGCCACGGCTGCGACGAGCGCGAGGACCACGCCCGGTGGGCCGAGCGCTACCACCGTCTTCAGCGGGACACCAAGCAGCTGGAGCGGCGCATCGAGGGGCGGACGAACACCATCGCCCGTACCTTCGACCGGATCCACGCCCTGCTGACCGAGCTCGACTATCTGCGCGGCGACAAGGCAACCGAGCACGGCAAGCGGCTCGCCCGGCTCTACGGCGAGCTCGACCTGCTGGCGTCCGAGTGCCTGCGCGAGGGCGTCTGGGAAGGGCTCAATCCGGCCGAACTGGCGGCATGTGTCTCGGCGTTGGTCTTCGAGGCGCGGCAGGCGGACGACGCGGTCGCGCCGAAGGTGCCGACCGGGCCCGCGACGACCGCGCTGGCCGAAATGGTCCGGATCTGGGGCAGGCTCGACGCCCTGGAGGAGGACTTCAAGATCAATCAGGCGGAGGGTGTCGGGCAGCGCGAGCCCGATCTGGGCTTCGCCTGGGCCGTGTTCATGTGGGCCTCCGGCAAGGGGCTCGACGAGGTGCTGCGCGAGGCGGAGATGCCGGCGGGGGACTTCGTCCGCTGGTGCAAGCAGGTCATCGACGTACTGGGGCAGATCGCGGCGGCCGCGCCGTCGTCGGCCGAAGGCAGTACGGTCACGAAGAACGCGCGCAAGGCGGTCGACGCCGTGCTGCGGGGCGTGGTCGCGTACTCGTCGGTGGGCTGACGGGGCGGCCGGGCTTCGCGCGGAACCAGTCTCTGCGCCGTACTGGTGCGCCGCTCCCCAGGAGGACCGAGGGGGCGGCGCATTGGTGTGTGTGGGGTCAACAGGGCCTGTGTGACGTCTGGTTGTGAGTTATCCACAGGGGTGGTGCGGTGTCGGACCTGTGCGCTTCGATGGGGTCATGCGGAGCGCAGACACGATGCGCGCCATCTGAGCAGGGGAGCCCCGTCATGACCACGGACACCGGTGCGGCCGTCGGCGTACAGCCCAAGGGGCCGGGGACGACCGTGGCGGGTCCGCGCGGGCTGCCGGTCCTCGGAAACCTGCCGCAGTTCGGGAAGGACCCGCTCGCCTTCTTCGAACGGCTGCGGGCCCGGGGGGACATGGTGCGCTGGCGGTTCGGCCCCACGCAGTCCTTGTTCCTCGCCGAACCGGAGCACATCGGCGAGCTGATGACGGAGACGGAGAGGACCTTCGACCAGCCGGAGCTGGGCATCGCTTTCCGTACGGTGATGGGCAACGGGGTGGTGGTGGCCAGGGGGCCGGACTGGCGGCGGAAGAGGTCGCTGGTGCAGCCGTCCGTGCGGCCCAAGCAGGTGCGGTCGTACGCCGCGACGATGGCCGGGTGCGCGGTCGACCTCGCCGACCGGTGGGCGGACGGTGAACGGATCGACATCAAGCGGGAGATGGCCGCCCTGACACAGCGCATAGCCGTCCGCACCATCTTCGGCGCGGACACCGACGCCGATGCCGGGGCGATCGGGCGGGCCATGGACGTCGCGCAGCGGGAGATAGGCGCGGAGTTCAGCGGCATCGGGGCGCTGCTGCCGGACTGGGTTCCGACGCGGGGGAGGGCCAGGATCAGGCGGGCCGCCGCGGTCATCGACGCCGAGGTCGCCCGGGTGGTCGCGCACCACCGGAAGGGGGACGGGGAGCGTCCCGACCTCTTGAGCCGGCTGCTCGCCGCGCGGGACGAGACCGGGGCGCGGCTCTCGGACCAGGAGATACGCGACGAGACCGTCACCCTGTACATCGGCGGCCATGAGACGACCAGCAGCACGCTGGTGTGGGCGTGGTACCTGCTCGCGCGCAATCCGCGGGTGCGCGAGGCGCTCGCCGGGGAACTGGACCGGGTACTCGGTGACCGTGAGCCGGGCTTCGAGGACTATGCACAGCTGACCTACACGCAGGCGGTGGTGAAGGAGACGTTGCGGCTGTACCCGACGATCTGGCTGCTCACCGGGGTGGCCAGGGAAGGCGCGCGGATCGGCGGGCTGCCGCTGATACCGGGGACGCGGGTGTGGAGCAGCCAATGGGCGACCCATCGCGACCCCCGGTGGTTCCCCGAGCCGGAGGAGTTCCGGCCCGAGCGGTGGGACCCGGAGGACGGCGACGCGATCCCGGAGTACGCGTGGTTCCCGTTCGGGGGCGGTCCCCGGGTCTGCCTGGGCGCGCGGTTCGCCATGGTCGAGTCCGTGCTGGTGCTGGCCGTGCTGGCGCGGCGGTTCGAGCTGGACGTCGACCCGGGCGAGATCCGGCCGGTGCCGACGCTCACGCTGCAGCCGGACCGGGAGGTGCTGGCCACGGTGCGGGCGCGTAGGAGGAGGGTGTGGATATGCGACGATCGGCTCCATGAGCACCACAGGACGACGCGTCGGCCGGCCGCGCGCCCAGCAGCGGCCGGACAACGGGCTGACGCCCCGCGAGGAACTCCTGGAGGCGGCAGCCGAGCTGTTCACCACCCACGGTTACGCGGCCACGACGACCCGCGCCGTCGCCGAGCGCGCCGGGATGCGTCAGGCGACGATGTATCACTACGTCACGGGCAAGGAGGAACTGCTCGTCGGTCTCCTGGAGTCCACGGTCGCCCCGTCCCTGGACCTGGCCCACCGCCTGCTCGCCGACGGCACGGCATCGGCGGAGGCCAGGCTGTGGCAGCTCTGCCGCTCCGACGTCGAGCTGTTGTGCGGCGGCCCGCACAACCTCGGGGCGCTCTACCTGCTCCCCGAGGTGCGCACGGAGGCGTTCTCCGGTTTCCGCCGGGTGCGGTCCGGTCTCAAGGGCGCCTATGGGCAGTTGCTCGCCGCGACGCAGGCATGCGGCCAGCTCGGCAGGGGTGAACTGGCGCTCCGCACGGACCTGGTCTTCGGCCTCATCGAGGGCGTGATACTGATCCACCGGTCCGACCCCGAGCGGCCGCCCGGGGCCTTCGCCGAGGCGACGGCGGACGCGGCGCTGCGCATCGCCGGCATTACGGAGCGCCCGGCCGGCTGACGGGCGGGACGTTGCAGGGGGCAAGCGGCCGGGGTGGGCCGGCCGCTCCGCCCGGTCTCGCGAGCCCGGGCTCAAGTCCCGCACCGCACGGATTACTTGGGCATCAGGACGGTGTCGACGATGTAGACGGTGGCATTGGCCGTCGGGACGTTGCCGCAGACGACGTTCGACATGTCGTTGACCTTGTACGCCTCACCGGAGCCGGACGTTGTCAGCATGCCCTTCTGGAGCGTCTCGTACGAGCCGTTCTCGAGCTGCTTCGGCGTGAGCTTCTGGCCCACGACGTGGTAGGTCAGGATCTTGGTGAGCGTGTCCTTGTCGTTGAGGACCTTGTCCAGGTCGGCCTTGGGGATCTTCGCGAAGGCATCGTTGGTCGGCGCGAACACCGTGACGTTCTCGGCGCTGTTGAGCGTGTCGACCAGCCCCGCCTTCTTCACCGCGGTGACCAGGGTGGACAGTGCGGGATTGTTGGACGCGGCGGTCGCGACCGGGTCCTTCGCCATGCCGTCGAAGCTGCCGGCCCCGTCCTTGGGAACCGACGCGCACCCGGGACCGAACGGCTCGTCCGTGGTCGCCGCCCGGCTGCCCGTCGCGGCTTCGGAGGACTCCTGCTCCGCGGTCGGCCCGCCGGCCGCGGAGCTGTCCTTGCCGTCGTCACTGGAGCACGCGGTCAGGGACAGGGGAAGCAACGCGGCCCCTGCGACGACGACGGCGATGCGCTGGAAGCGGGCGGTGTTCATGGTGTTCTCCTTCGAGGGGTACATACGAAGAGGGCTTGCGAAGGCGCCGGACACGTTTGTCATGCCCCGGGAATCACCCCGTGCTGCCGTCGCTTCCTGATCTCCGTTCACACCCGGTATTCGCTGCCGAAGGAGTCGCGGATTGGTCATCTCCCGGATCCGGTCCATACCCGTGCCCGCGGGCGGTCCCGAGAGGTTGCGGCCGTCAGCGCAGACCGCGCGCCCGCTCGAAACGGGCACGTCCCTCGGTGAGATCCACCACCGGGTCCGGGTAGTCGATCCCGGACCGCTCCGGCCCGCTCACCGCCCACGGCCGGTGGACGGCCGCTCCCGCGAGCCCCGCGAGTTCGGGCACCCATCGCCGCACATAGTCGCCCCTCGGATCGAAACGCCCGGCCTGGGCGAGCGGATTGAGGAGACGGTTCGGGCGCGTGTCCGTACCGGTGCCCGCCACCCACTGCCAGTTCAACTGGTTGTTGGCGAGGTCCCCGTCCACCAGCAGGTCCAGGAAGTGCCGGGCGCCCACACGCCAGTCGACGTACAGCGTCTTGGTGAGGAAACTCGCCACCAGCAGCCTCCCCCGGTTGTGCATCCATCCCTCGTGCCGCAGCTGGCGCATGGCCGCGTCCACCACGGGATATCCGGTGCGCCCCTCCCGCCAGGCGTCGATCTCCTGCCGGTCTCCGCGCCACTGGTCGCCGCGCGTACGGTAGTCGGCCCACGACACGGCAGGACGGGCCGCGAGGACCTGATGGTGGAAGTCCCGCCAGGCGAGCTGGCGTACGAACGCCTCCGCGCCCGGGCCGCCTTTCCGCCGTGTGCGGTGAACCAGTTCGGACGCGGACAGACTGCCGAAGTGGAGGTGGGGCGAGAGCCGGGAAGTGGCGTCGCCGGACAGGTCGTCGTGACGTTCCTCGTATGCTGCGACGCCGTCCGCCAGCCACGCGCGCACCCGCTCGCGGCCCTCCTGTTCACCGCCCCGCATCAGAGCGGGCGACGTTCCCTTGACCTCGCGGCGTGACGGCAGGGTTTCGCTCTCGATCGCGTCGGGGACGCGCACGACCCGGGGAGCCGGCACGGTGTCCCGCACGCCGGCCGCTTCCCACTTGCGCAGGTACGGCGTGAAGACGGCGAAGTGGTCCTTGCCGACCGGGGTGATGTGTCCGGGTGGCACCGCGGTGATCACCGCGTCGTGGACGTACAGCGCGCAACGCACCTTCCCGAGCGCGTCGCGCAGCCGTTCCTCCCTGCGCGACGCGTAACGGCTCACCCCGCCCGCGAGATGGACCTCCCGGGCCCCGGCTTGGGTCACCACCCGGCACACCTCTTCCACCACGTCGCCGGTACGGACCACCAGGCGCCCGCCCCGCTCACGCAGCCCCGCGTCCAGGGAGGCCAGGCAATCGGCCAGGAAAGCGCGGCGGTTGGGCGCGTCGAAGCCCGCTTCCGTCACTCCCCGATCGCGTACGAACAGGGGCACGACCTCGTCGGCCCGCCGCAGCGCGGCGCCGAGCACCGGCTGGTCGTGCAGCCGCAGGTCCGAAGTGAAGAGCACCACGGCGACGGTCATGGGCGCGTTCTCATTTCCTGTGTGCGGTCAGGTCTTCTGTGTCAGCGCAGGCCCGGGTGTCCGCTCACGCGGCCGGGAAGTCCATCAGGGCCAGGGGAGTCGTGGTCGGCTGCTCGGAGCCGCCCGCCGGTTCGACGGTGATGCCCATCCCACGTGCCGTGTCGACGGGTCCTTCCATCAGTACCGCCAGAGCCGGCGCCGAGAGCGCGGAGCCCTCCATCAGGCCGGCTGACCGCATCGTGCCCTTGTCGTCGAACCACAACTGGTACACCTTGCCGCTCGGCGGCTCCGGCATCCCCGAGGCCAGGAAGGCGGCCTTGTTGCGGTCACGCGAGACGACCACCGTGCCGCTGGCGCCGTCCGTCAGCTTTCCGGTGGTGACCTCGGCGTCCGGCGCGGCGAGCACCTCGGCCAGTTCCTCGGACTGCCGCTCGGAGCGCTGCGCCTGCTCCTGGGCGTCCTGTGCCTCCTGGTGCTGCCACACCGCGACTCCGCCGAAGGCGGCCGCCGCGGCCAGGCAGGCAGCGAGGGCGAAGCGCGGCAGAGCGCGTGCCCGGCGTTTGGTGGCGGGCCCCGGGGAGGGCTCCGCGACCTTGGGCGGGTCCTGGCGTTCCGAGGTGATCCGCCGCATCACCTGCTCCTTGAGCACGGCGGGCGGTGTCATGGTCACCGCGAGCCCCAGCCGCCCCGCGGTCTCGGTGAGTTCACGCACCTCCTGGGCGCACGGCGGACAGTCCTCGAGGTGCCGCTCGAACTCCGAGCGCTCTTCGGCGCTCAGCGCGTGCAGTGCGTACGCCCCGGTCAGTGTGTGCAGCTCCGCAGTGCTCATGTGCCGACCCCCAGACAGTCGCGCATCCGGATCAGTCCGTCGCGCAGGCGTGTTTTGACTGTGCCGAGCGGTACGGCCAGCAGTTCGGCCACCTCGCGGTAGGCCAGACCCCGGTAGTAGGCGAGCGTCACCGACTGCCGCTGGAGTTCGGTGAGGGTCCGCAGACAGCGCCGTACCTGCTCGCGTTCGAGTCGGCTCTCCACCTCCTCGGTCACTTCGTCGAAGGCGGGCGTCCGGTCCAGCAGCGCCGCCTTCCGCTCGCGGTCCGAGGACGCCTGCGCGGACCGGACACGGTCGACGGCCCGCCGGTGCGCCAGCGTGAGCACCCAGGTCATGGCCGAGCCGCGGGACGGCTGGAAGCGCGCGGCGCCCCGCCATACCTCGATGAGCACCTCCTGGGCGACCTCCTCCGACTGGGCGGGGTCGCGGAGCACCGCGCGCACCAGGCCCAGTACGGGGCCGCAGACCGCGTCGTAGACCTGGCTGAAGGCGTCGCGGTCACCGCGTGCGACCCGTCCCAGCAGCTCCGGGAGATCGGGCGGCGCCGAGGCGATGCCCCCGATGTGCACGACTTCGTTCACGCGGCTTCCTCCACAGTGCGGACCGACCGGGCCCAGAACGGGCTTCACCGCGTATTCGGAGCCGTCGGCTTCCTGGATTGGTCCTGTGCGGAGATCGTTCCACTCCTCATGGTCGCCTTCGTCCGCACCGCGCGCAGGACCAGGAAAACCGGCAGGGCGAACGGCGAGAGCAGGATCGTCAGCACCAGCAGCGGGCCCATGATCAGGGGATGGACGGAGAGCCTGCGGGCTTCGAGGAACATCCACTGGCCGATCAGCAGATCCCAGGCGATGATCTGCGCCCAGATGGCCCCCGCCCCGTTGGCCTCGGCCGCCAGCTCACGGAAGACGTCGATGTCGGGCGCCCGCACCGCCGCCCACAGCTCGGGCAGGACCGGGAGCGCCATGGCGAAATAGACCACGAGGACCGGAGCGACGGTCCAGGGTGATGCGGCGAGGCGCGCGGTCGGCCCCCAGGCGGGCGCGAAGATCAGCAGCAGCCAGACGGGGGCGGCCAGCCAGAAGGTGATCTCGAACAGGGCTCCGGTCATGCCACAAGCTCCTTCGAGGTGACGCCCTCGCCCGCCGCTTCCCGGGGGCGACTTGTACGCAGCGATACGAGGGTTCCCGTGAACGCGCCGACCGCGATCAGTGCCGCGGCCGACAGTGTGGCGCCGTCCGGGTGGATCAGCGCCTGGCCGCGCAGCGCCTGCCAGGTGACGAGTGCGAGGACGGCGGCGTACGAGCCGGAGGACACCAGAACGAGCCGCAGCCGTACACGTTCGTCGCGCAGGCGGGCCAGGCGCGGGGCCAGGGCGACGAGGGCGAGCAGGAACAACGGGATCAGCTGAAGGGCGTGCATGCCGACGAAGTGCGGTATGCGCAGGTCGCCGCCGGTCGTGGACCAGCCCGTCAGCGGCATCGACGGGCCGCCCTCCGGTACGCCGACGCTGTGCGCGCCGACCACGTCGGAAACGCCCCGGCCGCCGGCGGCCCGCTGCTCGGGGGTGGGCTGCGTCATCAGGTTGCCCAGAGCGGCGCCCACCAGCGCGATGACGGCGCCGAGCCGGATCGCCCAGGCCGACGCGCGGTCGGCCAGTTGGGAGCGGAAGAGCAGCACCGCGATGACCAGCGAGCCGGACCACAGCGTCACGATCGTCACGGCCATGATGTTGAACAGCAGCCCGTCGAAGGCGGTTTCGTAGTTGAAGTGGCTGCGCCTGCCCCGGATCACCTGGCCGACGATGACGACCATCTCGATCGCTCCCGTCAGTGCGACGACCGTGCCGGCCCACCACCCCACCCGGTGGCCGCGCGTGGCCAGCGACAGCATCCAGGCCAGTGTCATCGCGTACATCAGCAGCGACACCGAGAACTTGAGGGGCTTGAACCAGATCGCCGAGCCGGCCAGCACGCGGTCGTCGACGATCATCCCCATCGCCGAGACGACGGCCAGGACCGCCATCGCGGCGGAGAAGACGAGTAACGGCCGGTGCCAGGCGAGCCACGGGCGGGACGAAGACGTGATGAGCATGGGTTCCCCTTGGAAGCAAATGGATAGTGGCACTTGCTGCTATCCGATAGCGAAACTATCTATGATGGGATGGGGGTTGGCAAGTACGGAGAGGCGAACGCGAAGTGCGCATCGGTGAGTTGAGTCGCAGAACCGGGGTTCCGGTGCCGACGGTGAAGTTCTACGTACGGGAAGGGCTGTTGCCGCCGGGGCAGCTGACCAGCCCGAACCAGGCGAGCTACGACGAGTCGCACGAGCGCAGGCTGCGGCTGATCCGCGCGCTGCTCGATGTCGGGGGGCTCAAGGTGGCCGCCATCCGGGAGGTGCTCGCGGCGGTGGACGACCCCGCCCGGCCGGTGCACGGCGTACTCGGCGAGGCCACGAACAGCATCATCACGCGGTACGGCGAGGAGGCGGACGACGAGGCGGTGGCCGCCCGGGCCGAGGTGGCCGCCCTGATCGAGCGCCGCGGCTGGCAGGTCGACCAGGGCAACCCGGCCGCCGCCGCACTGGCCGCGGCGCTGGCCGCGCTCGGCCGGCTCGGGCACGGCGGCTTCGCCCGGGTGCTCGACGACTACGCCGACGCCGCGCAGACCGTCGCCCGCGCGGACCTCGCCTACGTCGCGGGACGGGCCGCGATGGACGACCTCGTGGAGAGCGTGGTGATCGGCACGGTGCTGGGGGACGCGGTGCTCACGGCGCTGCGCAGACTCGCGCAGGTGGACGAGTCCGCCCGTACGTACGGGGGTGCGAAGGGGAGGCGCGAGGGAAGCGTGAGTGGCGGGGGCGACGACAAGGGGAGCGTCAGCGGAAAGGGCAGCGGCAAGGCCCCCCGCTGAGTACCGGCGAGGGGCCGAGGCGCGTCCGTACGGGCAACGGGGAGCGGCGGATCAGGCGGCGGACTCCTGCTCGCGCTCGACCTGCTCGTTCCACTCGCGCTTGATCGCGCGCCACGCGTCGTCGTCCTGGCCGAGACGCCAGTAGCCGGAGATGGAGAGCCGCTCGCGCGCGACCTGACGGTCCACGCGCAGGTGGCGGCGGAGGTCCTTCACGAAGCCCGCCTCGCCGTGGACGAAGGCGTGCACGTCGCCCGCCGGGAAGTCGAGGCCGCGTACGGCGGCGATCAGGGCCTCGCCCACCGGGCCGTGGCCGCGGTGCAGCCAGCTCACCGTGACACCGTCCGGCGTGACGATCTTCTGCTCCTCCTCGGGGCCCGCCACCTCGACGAAGGCGTGCACCACGGCGCCCTCCGGCATGCGCTCCAGGGCAGCGGCGATCGCGGGGAGCGCGCTCTCGTCGCCCACCAGCAGGTGCCAGTCGGCCGCCGGGTCGGGGGCGTAACCGCCGCCGGGGCCGAGGAAGCGCACCGTATCGCCCGGGCGCGCCCGCGCCGCCCAGGGGCCCGCCAGCCCCTCGTCGCCGTGCACCACGAAGTCGACCGTCAGCTCGCGCTGTACGGCGTCCCAGGCGCGCACCGTGTACGTCCGGGTGACCGGCCACTGCTCGGCCGGGAGTTCCTCCCGGATGCGGGCCATGTCGAACGGCTCCGGATACGTCACGCCGGCCGGCGGGAACAGCACCTTGATGTAGTGGTCGGTGAACTCGTCGGCGGCGAAGCCGGCCAGCCCGTCACCGCCCAGGACGACGCGCACCATGTGCGGCGTGATCCGCTCGGTGCGCACCACCCGCGCCTCGCGTGCCTGCGGTGTCCTGCGGGCCGGTCGTTCTGCCACGGCACTGTCCCCTGACTCTCGCTCTGCTTGCTTAGGCTTACCTAAGTTAGCAGTCTATGCGTGGAGCGTGGTGAGCAGCCGCTCCAGCGAGCCGCCCAGTCCCCAGCGCGCCGCCAGCTCGTCGAGCGACGCTGGATCGAGCGGCTCGGACGGCAGCGCCGGATCGAAGTCCGGCAGCGGTACGTCGGACGCGACGCGCACCACCTTGGGCGCGACCGTGATGTAGTCCCGCGCCTCGTCGAGCCGCTTGCGCTGCGACGGCGTCAGCCTGGACGTGGGGTCACCGACCGCTGCCATGATCCCGGCCAGGTCGCCGTACGCGTCGAGGAGTTTCGCGGCGGTCTTCTCGCCGATCCCGGGAACGCCCGGGAGTCCGTCGCTCGGGTCGCCGCGCAGGAGCGCCAGATCGACGTACCCGGGACCGTTCACGGCGTACTTCTCGCGAAGCCACGCCTCGTCGGTGACCTGGAGCGAGCCGACGCCTTTCAGCGGGTACAGCACGCGCACCTGACGGGCGTCGTCGACCAGCTGGTAGAGGTCGCGGTCGCCGGTGACGATGTCGACGGGGCCGGTGGCCAGCCCCGCGAGCGTGCCGATCACGTCGTCCGCCTCGTACGGTTCGACGCCCACGCGGGCGATCCCGAGCGCGTCGAGCACGTCCTCGATGATCGGCACCTGCGGCGAGAGCGTGTCCGGGATCTCCTCTTCGTCGGGTCCGGTCGTCGTTTCCTCCGCGACCCGGTGGGCCTTGTACGAGGGGATCAGCTCAACACGCCAGTGCGGCCGCCAGTCCGCGTCCATGCAGGCGACGAGGTCGTCGGGGTGGTGGTCCTGGACGAGCCGGGTGATGAAGTCGAGCAGGCCGCGTACGGCGTTGACGGGCGTGCCGTCCGGAGCGCGTACGGAGTCCGGGACTCCGAAATACGCGCGGAAGTAGAGGGAAGCGGTGTCGAGGAGCATCAGGCGTCGCGTCACACCCCGATCATGCCGTACGCCCCCGGCGCCGGACGGGCGCGATGCCGGACGGGTGCGATGCCGAATGAGTGCGATTCCTGACGGGTGGTGCTGCGCTACGCCATGAAAGTGGCCGGCCGGTGAACTGGATCACTCTCGTGTTTGACCTGGATAAGCACGGGCAGGCGCGGCCTCGGAGTGGACCCCATTTCGATTTCAACTTCTTGATGGGTGATACGGACCGAATCCGTACCGCTCCACGGCTCGCCGACCGCGGGGGTGTGGCGAGCCGTTTTCGGTTCAACGCGTGAGGTGTATGTGTCCAGGCTGCAAGCCGATCACTTGTACAAAGTGTTCGGCAGACGACCCGAAGAGGCGGTACGGAAGCTCGAAAGCGGAGTGGACCGTGACGAACTGCGCGCCGACGGGACGACGGCCGCGGTGATCGACGCCTCGTTCTCCGTCGAACCGGGCCATATCTTCGTGGTCATGGGCCTGTCCGGATCCGGCAAGTCCACTCTGCTGCGGATGCTCAACGGGCTGCTGGAGCCGACGGCGGGCAAGGTCCTCTTCGACGGCCAGGACCTCACCGCGCTGAGCCCCGCCGCGCTGCGCGCCGTGCGCTCCTCGAAGATCAGCATGGTGTTCCAGCACTTCGCGCTGTTCCCGCACCGGAGCGTTCTCGAGAACGCCGGTTACGGCCTCGAAGTACAGGGCGTACCGCGCGCCGAACGCGAGAAGCGCGCCACCGAGGCCCTCGAACTCGCCGGGCTCAAGGGCTGGGAGAAGTCCTGGCCCGACGAGCTGTCCGGCGGCATGCAGCAGCGCGTCGGCCTGGCCCGCGCGCTCGCCACCGACGCCGATCTGCTGCTGATGGACGAGTCGTTCAGCGCCCTCGACCCGCTGATCCGCCGTGACATGCAGGACCAGCTCCTCGAACTCCAGAAGCGGCTGAAGAAGACCATTGTCTTCATCACACACGACCTGAACGAGGCCATGCGCCTCGGCGACCGCATCGCCGTCATGCGCGACGGCCGCATCGTCCAGCTGGGCACCGCCGAGGACATCCTCGTCACCCCGGCCAACGACTACGTCGCCTCCTTCACCCAGGACGTGGACCGCTCCCGGGTGCTCACCGCGGGCGCGATCATGGTCGGCCCCGGGACGGTCCTCGGCACGAGGACGGACGAGGGCCAGGAACTGCGCGACGCCCAGGACGTGCTCGACGCGGCCCCCGCGACCGTTCCCGAGGACACCCCGGTCATCGAACTCTTCACCCCCTGCTCCACCAGTGGCGCACCCGTCGCCGTGACCGGCGCCGACGGCAAGCTGATCGGCGTCGTACCGCGCGCCAGGCTGCTCGCGGTCCTCGGTGAGCCGATGCCGTCGGCCGAGCCCCACCGGGACACAGCGCCCGCCGACTCCGTGAGCAAGGTGACCGCCGGTGCCTAGGATCCCCATGGGCGAGTGGGTCAACAACGGCGTCGACTGGCTCCAGACCCACCTCTCCACCGTCTTCGAAGCCGCCAGCACCGTCATCAGCGGCATGCAGGACGGCATTTACGATGTCCTCGCCGCTCCCGAACCCCTGCTGCTCGCAGGCATCCTGGCCGTCGTGGCGTGCTGGCTGCGCGGCCTGACCGCCGGCGCACTGGCCTTCGCCGGCTTCGCGCTCATCGACTCGATCGAGATGTGGGACGACGCCATGTCGACCCTCTCGCTGGTCCTCGTCGCGACCATCATCACGCTGGCCGTCGCCGTGCCCCTGGGCATCTGGTCCGCGCGCTCCAAGACGGTCAGCGCCGTGACCCGCCCCGTCATGGACTTCATGCAGACCATGCCGGCGATGGTCTACCTGATCCCCGGCGTGCTCTTCTTCGGCGTCGGCGCGGTCCCCGGCATCATCGCGACGATCATCTTCGCGCTGCCCCCCGGCGTCCGTATGACCGAACTCGGCATCCGCCAGGTCGACGGCGACCTCGTCGAAGCGGCCCAGGCGTTCGGTACGAGCCCCCGCAACACCCTGCTGCGCGTGCAGCTTCCGCTGGCCCTGCCGACGATCATGGCCGGTATCAACCAGGTCATCATGCTGGGCCTGTCCATGGTGGTCATCGCCGGCATGGTCGGCGCGGGCGGCCTCGGCGGCGCCGTCTACCGCGCGCTCGGCAACATCGACGTCGGGCTCGGCTTCGAGGCCGGCCTCTCCATCGTCATCCTGGCCATGTACCTGGACCGGATGACCGGCGCGCTCGGCCATCAGGTCTCCCCGCTCGGCCGCCGCGCGCTCGCCCGGGCGAAGGCCCTCGCGGGCTCGGCCGGCGGCCTGAAGATCTGGAACTACCGCCCCCAGCCCGCCGTCGCCGTCGCGGGCGTAGTGGTACTCGCCCTGATCGCGGGCGGCATGAGCATGTTCGGCGGCACCAAGGCCACCAACGCCGACGACCCCGGGAACGTCGGCCAGGGCAAGAAGATCTCCATGGGCTACATCCCGTGGGACGAGGGCATCGCCTCCACCTTCCTCTGGAAGGAACTGCTGGAGCAGCGCGGCTACGAAGTCGACGCCAAGCAGTACGAAGCGGGCTCGCTCTACACCGGCCAGTCCACCGGCCAGATCGACATCCAGACCGACGCCTGGCTGCCCGTCACCCACGAGAAGTACTGGGCGAAGTACCAGGACAAGCTGGAGGACATGGGCTCCTGGTACGGCCCGACCTCCCTGGAGCTGTCCGTCCCCTCGTACATGAAGGGCATCGACTCGCTCGACGACCTCAAGGGCAAGTCGGACCGGTTCAGGGGCCGCATCATCGGCATCGAGCCCAGCGCCGGAATGATGGGCCTGCTCAAGGACAAGGTCCTGAAGGACTATGGCCTGGAGGGCGAGTACAAGGTCGTCGACGGCTCCACGCCCGGCATGCTGGCCGAGCTGAAGCGGGCGTACGCCAAGAAGGAGCCCGTCGTCACCACGCTGTGGTCGCCGCACTGGGCGTACAGCACCTACGACCTGAAGAAGCTCAAGGACCCGAAGGGCTCCTGGGGCAAGGGCGACGGCGTGCACACGCTGACCCGCAAGGGCTTCTCGGAGGACAACCCGGCCGTCGGCGAGTGGCTCAAGGACTTCAAGATGTCCGAGGAGCAGCTCACCGGCCTTGAGGCGCGGATCCAGGGCGCCGGCAAGGGCAAGGAGCAGGACGCGGTCCGCGCCTGGCTCAAGGACAACCCGGGCCTCGCCGACACGTGGGCGCCCGTCGCCAAGACGTCCAAGGCCGCCAACGGCAAGGACGAGCGCGACCGGGCCGTCGAGATGGCCTGGTTCCCGTGGGAGGAGGACATCGCCGCCACGTACCTGTGGAAGGAAGTCCTCGAGGAGCGCGGCTACAAGATCAACCTCAAGCAGTTCGAGGTCGGTCCGATGTACGCCGCGATGTCCCGCGGCCAGGTCGACGTACAGCTCGACGGCTGGCTGCCGTACACGCAGAAGAACTACTGGGACAAGTACGGCGACAAGCTGACCGACATCGGCTCCTGGTACGGGCCGACGTCGATCGAGGTCGCGGTGCCGTCGTACGTCAAGGACGTCAGGACCCTCGAGGACCTCAAGGGCAAGGGCGACCGGTTCAAGGGCCGCATCGTCGGCATCGAGCCGGGCACGGCGACGATGGAGAACCTCAAGAAGAACGTCCTGCCCGGCTACGGCCTGGACAAGGAGTACGAGGTCGTCGACAGCTCCACGCCGGGCATGCTGGCCGAGCTGAAGCGCGCGTACGCCAAGAAGGAGCCCGTCGCGGTGCTCCTGTGGACCCCGCACTGGGCGTACAACGAGTACCCGATGACCAAGCTCGAGGACTCGGAGAAGCTCTTCGGCGAGGGCGACCGGCTGCACATCATCGGCAGCGAGGAGTTCCCGGCGAACTACCCGCGGCTGACCAAGTGGTTCAAGAACTTCAAGCTGAGCGAGCAGCAGCTCGGCGGCCTGGAGAACGAGATCCACAAGCGCGGCACGGGTCACGAGCAGGAGGCCGTGCGGGCCTGGATGAAGGAGAACCCGGGTATCGCGGAGAAGATGGCTCCGGCCTCCGGCTGAGCCGGGCGCGGACGCATCACCGCAGCTCCACCGAGGGGTGGGCACCGCCTTGTGGCGAGGCCCGCCCCTCGGTGCTGTCCTGGACAGGGGGGCCTTCCCTGACGTATGTACGAAACCGGCGAGCGAAGCTGCGTAGGCTGCATCCAGTGCTGACCACCACGAGACAGGGAGGGAGCCGGAGCGATGGACGACAAGGAAACTCTTCGGGTCGGTACGGCCGTCCGGAGGCGTCGCAAGTCCCTGGCCCTCACCCTGGCCACGGTCGCGGCGCGCAGCGGGCTCTCGGTGCCGTTCCTCAGCCAGATCGAGAACGAGCGTGCCAGACCCAGCCCCCGCTCCCTGGAGCGGGTGGCCCAGGCGCTGGAGACCTCGGCGGCCGAGCTGATCGACGCCGCCGACTCGGGCCGTACGGTCGATGTCGTACGGGCCGTGCGGTACGACGGTGAGGCCGGCGGGGCCGAGGTGCGGTGCGTGGTGCGCGGCAGGCATCAGCTGCGGGCCACCGAGTACACCGGGGAACAGGACACCGGACGCGAGTTCCAGCACCACGGCGACGAGCTGATGTACATCGCCGAGGGCGCCGCCGAGGTGGAGGCCGAGGGCAGGGCGTACCGGCTGGAGCGCGGTGACACGCTGTTTCTGTCCGGCGGCGTACGGCATCGCTGGCGGGCCACCGAAGCCGGAACCCGGATCCTCGTCGTCGCGGCGGCGGGGACCGTCGGGCACGACGACGAAGCCGACGGCTGACGGGGGCCGCCGTGCGCGTCGTCTCCCTCGTACCGTCCCTGACGGAGGCCGTGGCCGTCAGCGCGCCCGGCCTGCTCGTCGGGGCGACCGACTGGTGCAGCCACCCGGCGGACCTCGACGTCGTGCGCGTCGGCGGGACCAAGAACCCGGACGTCGAGGCGGTCGTACGGCTGCGCCCGGACCTCGTGATCGCCAACGAGGAGGAGAACCGCGAACCCGACCTCGCCGCCCTGCGGCAGGCCGGGCTCACCGTCATGGTCACCGTGATCCGGGACCTCCCCGAGGCCTTCGCCGAGCTGGAGCGGGTCCTCGTCGGCGGCTGCGGCCTGAGCGCCCGCCCCGGCTGGCTCGACGCGGCGGAGGCGGCGTGGGGCGACGTGCGGACCGGCGGCCCGCGGCGGAAGGCGGTCGTGCCCGTCTGGCGCCGGCCGTGGATGGTCCTGGGCCGCGACACCTTCGCCGGAGACCTGCTGGCGAGACTCGGCGTCGACCACCTCTACGCCGCTCACGCCGAGCGCTACCCGCGCATCCCCCTCGACGAACTGCGCGCCGCCGGGCCGGACCTCGTCGTGCTGCCGGACGAGCCGTACCGCTTCACGGCCGACGACGGGCCCGAGGCCTTCCCCGGGCTGCCCGCCGCGCTCGTCAGCGGGCGCCATCTCACCTGGTACGGGCCGTCACTGGCCGAGGCGCCCCGGGTACTGCGAGCAGCGCTCCGCTGACCAGCCCGCGCAGCGTCCGTACGCCGGCGACCGCCCAGGCCAGGACGAGCGCCGCGTACAGGCCGGCGGCCAGCCAGCCGAGGGCGTCGAGCCCGGTGTGGCGGGCGAGTCCGGCGGCGCCCGTCACGCACGTCCCCACGGGGAAGGTGAACGCCCACCACGTCATGGCGAACGGCATGCCGTTCCTGGCCGCCCTGAACACCAGCGCGGCGGCGAGCGCCGTCCACAGCAGCGCGAAGCCCATCACGGGCACGCCGTAGAGGACGGCGAAAGCGCCGAGCGCGTCGGCATACGGCGCTGATATCGCGCCGGGGGCCACGTCCGCGAGGGCGTTGACCGCCGTGGTCGACTGACCGAGCGGGCCGAGGACGAGGAACAGGGCCGGTGTCAGCGCGAGCGGCAGCGGCCCCTGGTGGAGCAGGCGCGCGAATATCAGCGGCAGCATCAGCAGCGTGGCGAGCAGGCTGAGCCCGAACATCGCGTAGCAGGCGAGCAGCATCCCCTCCCGCCACTGGCCCTCGGGCAGATGCGGGACGATCTGCGGGCCGAGCGCCGCCGAGACCATCGGGGCCACCACCGGGAGGAGCCACACGGGCGAGGCGCTGCCGGGCTCCACCCGGTGGCGTACGACCATCAGGTACGGGATCGCGACGGCGGCGACCAGGCCGACGGCCGTTCCCACGCCCCACAGCGCGGAACCGGCGGCGACGGCGGCCTGCGGGCCGATGACGTCCCGGCCCACCGTCATGGTGCCGCCGCCGACCGCCAGCAGTGCCATGGCCAGGCAGCCGTAGAAGGGGGCGACGGCGGGGTCGAGAAGGTGCGCGCCCGCCTGGTCGCGGTGGTACGCCCAGTGCCCCGCGCGGGCGAGCAGAAGGGCGCCGAGCAGCACCGCGGACAGCGCCCAGACGACCGTGAGCGCGGGGCGCAGGCCAGGGACGGCGAAGGGGAGGGCGGCGCCGGCGTTGGCGACGATGGCGGTACCCATGACCGTGGCGTACCAGTTGGGGCCGAGATGGCGCAGCACGGGCAGGCGCGGGGCGGCGAGGAGGGAGCGCGGCTGGGCATAAGTGGCCATACGCCCACACTGGCCGTACGCCTCGACCCCCACCAGGGACGATTCCTCTATGGGGTCATAAACTCATCTTATGAGCCCACGCGACCCCGACCCTCTGCCAGGTCCCGGCCATGACCCCGGCCGCGCCTCCGGCGAGCGGGTTCCGCTCGCCCACCGCGTACCGGACCTCGGCGCGATGGAACTGCTGCTCGGTGTCGCCCGGCTCGGCAGCCTGGGACGCGCGGCGCGGGAGCTCGGCATCAGCCAGCCCGCCGCGAGCAGCCGGATCCGTTCCATGGAACGGCAGCTCGGTGTCGCCCTCGTCGACCGTTCGCCTCGCGGCTCGCGGCTGACCGAGGCGGGCGCGCTCGTCACCGACTGGGCGCGCCGCGTCGTGGAGGCGGCCGAGGCATTCGACGCGGGGGCGCAGGCGCTGCGCGGGCGGCGGGACTCGCGGCTGCGGGTCGCGGCCAGTATGACGATCGCCGAGTACTTGCTGCCGGGCTGGCTGATCGCGCTGCACGGACAGCGCCCGGGTACGGCGGTCTCGCTGCTCGCCGGCAACTCCGCCGCCGTCGCGCAGCGTCTGCTCGGCGGCGAGGCCGACCTGGGTTTCGTGGAGGGACTGACCGTGCCCGAGGGGCTCGACGGTGTCGTCATCGGCCACGACCGGCTCGTCGTGGTCGCCGCCAAGGACCACCCCTGGGCGCGCAGGCGCCGCCCGGTGGCCGCCCGGGAACTGGCCGAGGCCTCGCTGATCCTGCGAGAGAAGGGCTCCGGCACCCGGCAGGTCCTGGACGCGGCGCTGGCCGGGTACGGCGGCCTCGCCGCCCCCCTCCTCGAACTCGCTTCCACAACAGCGGTGAAGGCCGCGGCCGTCAGCGGCGCGGGCCCCAGCGTGCTCAGTGAGCTGGCCGTGCGCGAGGAGCTGGCCTCCCGCCGCCTGGTCGAAATCCCGGTCGAGGGCGTACGGCTGAGCCGCGATCTGCGGGCGGTCTGGCCGACGGGACCGCGGCCCACGGGACCCGCCCGGGACCTGCTGGGGCTGACACGCCCGGCGCAGGAGAAGGGGTGACTGTTTGTCATGGCCCACAGCGGATACCCGAAGGGCATGACTGAACAGGACAAGAACACCAGGACAAGGGCCAACTCCACCACGACCCGCGCCGCCAACGGCAAGGCCGCAGGCGCGGCCGGCACCGCCAAGTCGGCGGCCTCGAACGCCGGCGGGAAGGCGACGAACGCGGCGGGCAGCGCCAAGGCCGCGGCCTCCGACACCACCGCGAAGGCCACGGACAAGGCCACCGACGCGGTCGGCTCCGCGAAGGCCGCCGGAATCAAGGGAGTCGAGGTGAGCCGACAGGCTCTGGGCTCGGCGGCCGGCAAGGTCGCGTCGACGGCGTCCACCGCCTGGGTACTGCTCAACGCGCGCAAGGCCGTCATCGCGGGCGCCGGCGCGGGAGCGGTCGCGATCGGCGCTGCCTCGTTCGTGGCCGGCCGCAAGGCGGAACAGCGCTCCCTGGGCCCGATCACCCGCATGCTGTCGGGCCGGATCTGACACCGCGTCGGGACGCGGCCTGCGCATGGGCGCCGGCCCGTACGACGGCGGAAGCCACCCAGGCCACAGAAGACGGGAAGGCGGCGGCCGGGCGACGGCCCCGCCGCCCGCCCCCGTTCGACCGCTCGAACTCCGGCACACGGCGGGCCGCCCCGCCCCGATTGACCTCGTCAGGCCTGGAGCTGTCGCTCACGCAGCGGCGGCCGGATGACAGTGAAGGCTGCCGCGGCCTCCACCAGGGCCTCCATCACCCGCAGGTCCTCGCCCATCTCGGGATGCCACTGCACGCCCAGGACCCACTGCCCGCCCGGCAGTTCGACTGCCTCGGGCGTCCCGTCCTCGGCGTACGCCGACACCACCAGGCCCTCTCCGATCCGGTCGGCCGCCTGGTGGTGGTACGTCGGCACACCCGTCTCCTCCGGTACGACCGAGGCGTACCGCGTGCCGGGCACCGGCCGCACCGTGTGCCGGCCGAGGACACCGCGGCCCCCGGTGTGGCCGTCCAGGTGCTGGACGAGCGTGCCGCCGCGTGCCACGTTCAGCAGCTGCATGCCGCGGCAGATCCCCAGCAGCGGCGTACCGGACGCCAGAGCGGCCTCGATCAGCGCGAGTTCCCAGGCGTCCCGCTCCCGGGCCGGTGGCCCGGTGCGGGGGTCCGGTGCGGCGCCGTACCGGACGGGTTCGACATCCGCGCCGCCCGCGACGACCAGCCCGTCGAGACGGGCCACCACTTCCCCGGCGTACAACGGCGAGTCGGGCGGCACCATCGCGGCGAGACCGCCCGCCGCCTGCACGAGTCGCGGATAGCCGGCCGGGAGCAGGGCGGCGGGCATGTCCCAGACGCCCCACTTGGCGGGCTCCAGGTAGGTGCTGATGCCGATGAGCGGCTTGGACACGGATCCTCCGGTCGGGTGTGGGACTCAGGTGTGAATCAGTCGCGTTCGAGTTCGGCCTCGGCCTCCGCCAGGGCGGCGAACTCCTCCTCGGGAGCCGAGGCGACGAGCCGGTGGCGACTGTAGAACGCGAAGTAGGCGAGAGCGACGCCGTAGACGCCGAGCGCGATGAACGCCGCGTCCTTGTCCACCAGGAACGTCGCCACCAGCGCGGACAGCGCCAGCACGAAGGCCACGGACGAGGTGATGATGCCGCCGGGTGTGCGGTACGGGCGGTGGAGGCCGGGTTCGCGGCGGCGCAGCACGATGTGCGAGAGCGCCATCAGGGCGTACGAGATGGTGGCGCCGAAGACCGCGATGTTCAGCATCCGGGCGCCGTCCCCGGTCCCCGCCGCCAGCGCGAAGCCGATCGCGCCGGGGATGAGCAGCCCGAGGTACGGGGCCTTGCGGCGGCTCGTGAGGGACAGGAAGCGCGGCAGGTAGCCGGCCCGGGAGAGCGCGAAGAGCTGGCGCGACCCGGCGTAGATGAGCGAGAAGAAGGAAGCGACGAGGCCCGCCAGGCCCGCGTAGTTGACGAAGCGGCTGAGCGGCGTCGGATCGCCGTCCCCCTGGAGCGCCACGACCAGCGGATTGCCCGCGTCCTGGACGGCGGCCGAGCCGCGAGCGCCGGTGGCGGCGAAGAAGGTGATCAGGGCGAGGAGCGCGAGGACGGCCATGGAGATGGCCAGGGCGCGCGGCATGGAACGCACCGGGTCCTTGGCCTCCTCGGCGGCCAGCGGAACACCCTCGACTCCGAGGAAGAACCACATGCCGAAGGGGAACGCGGCCCAGATGCCCAGCAGTCCGAACGGCAGCCAGGAGTTGGCGCCGAGCGCCTCCTTGTCGACCGGTATGTCGTTGAGATTGTCCGCGCTGAAGTCGGTGAACGCGCCGACCGCGAAGATCAGCAGCGCCGCCACCGCGATGGCGGTCACGACGAGACTGAAGCGCAGCGCCTCGCCGACGCCCCACAGGTGGATGCCGATGAACAGGGCGAAGCAGGCGAGGTAGACCGGCCAGCCGGCGGTGAGCCCGAAGAGGCCCAGCGACTCGACGTAGTCGCCGATGAAGATGGAGATGGCGGCGGGCGCCAGGACGTACTCGATCAGGATCGCGGTGCCGGTCAGGAAGCCGCCCCAGGTGCCGAGGGCGCGCCGGGCGAAGCCGTAGCCGCCGCCCGCCGTGGGCAGGATGGCGGACAGCTCGGCGAGTGCGAAGACCAGACAGGCGTACATCACGCCCATCAGGAGCGTGGCGATCGCCAGGCCGCCGAAGCCGCCCTCGGCCAGGCCGATGTTCCAGCCGGAGAAGTCACCGGAGACGACGTAGGCGACGCCGAGCCCGGTGAGCAGCAGCCAGCCGGCGCTGCCCCGGCGCAGGGTGCGCCGTTGCAGATAGTGGGCGTCGGCATCGGGGGAGGCGGGTGCCGTGGGAGGGGGTGGGGTGCGCGAGTCGGTGCTGTCGGCCATGAGCCGCTCCTGCCTCGGGTCAATGGTGGGTTGCCATACCTTTGTGGTCCGGCCGGTCCCAGCGCAAGGCCTGTGCGTTAAGCCGCTGTTACGGATCCGCATCGTCCGGTGTCACCGGAGGGTTGCGTGAGCGAGCGGGTCACATGAGAAAACCCCGCAGCAGCGCGGCCGTACCCGAGCAGTGCTCGCGCATCACCTCGCGCGCCCCGTCCGCGTCCCCGTCGAGCACCGCCTCGACCAGCGCGGTGTGCTGCTGCTGCGAGTGCTCCAGGTTGCGCACGAGCAGCGGGATGCCGTCGAGCAGCCCGTTCACCGTGGCGCGTACGGCGGCGTACTGCGCGGTCAGCGTCGGCGATCCGGACAGCTCCGCCAGCGTGAGATGCAGCAGCGTGTCCAGCCGGCGGTAGTCGTCCAGCGGTGCGTCGTGCGTCGCCGCGAGGGCCTCGCGCAGTCGCCGCGCGCCGTCGTCGGTCAGCCCGTACGCCGCGCACAGCCCGGCCGCACCGACCTCCAGCACCTCGCGGAAGCGCAGTGCGTCCTCCACGTCCGCGGCCTTCACGCGCCGGCGCAGCTCGCCCTCTCCGGAGGCGTCCGGTCGCGGCAGCACGAACGTACCGCCGTACCTGCCGCGCCTGCTCTCGACGAGGCCCTGGTCCTGGAGGACCTTCAGGACCTCGCGCAGTGTGACCCGGCTGATCCGCAGGCGGTCGGCCAGCTCGCGCTCGGCGGGCAGCCGTTCCCCCACGGGCACCAGGCCCAGCCGCAGGACCTGGAGAATCTGCTCCAGCGCCTCCTCGAATCCGTTGCCCGCCCGTACGGGGCGCAGTACGGGCGTCAGACGGTCCGCAGAATCGATTTCGCTCGCCACGTTGCGGTTTCCCCTTCCCAAGCAATGGTCTTCGGTCATACCTTATGGCTTCCGGCTGACCGAAGGAGGAACTTTCCGTGGCAGACCGCACACCCCCGCTCGCTCTTGAGGAGCTCCGCGTCCTCGTGGCGAGCGGTGAGATCGACACAGTCGTCCTGGCCTTCCCCGACATGCAGGGGCGCCTCCAGGGCAAGCGGTTCGCCGCCCAGTTCTTTCTCGACGACGTACTGGACCACGGCACCGAGGGCTGCAACTACCTCCTCGCCGTCGACACCGAGATGAACACGGTCGACGGATACGAGATGTCCTCCTGGGACCGCGGCTACGGCGACTTCGCCATGCACCCCGACCTCTCCACGCTGCGACGCGTTCCCTGGAACGACGGAACGGCCATGCTCGTCGCCGACCTGGCCTGGAACGACGGTTCACCCGTCGTCGCCGCACCGCGCCAGATCCTGCGCCGCCAGCTGGAGCGTCTCGCCGAGCTCGGCTACACCGCACACGTCGGCACCGAACTCGAATTCATCGTCTTCAAGGACAGCTACGAGGAAGCCTGGGACCGCGGCTACAAGGACCTCGTACCCGCGAACCAGTACAACATCGACTACTCGGTCCTCGGCACCGGTCGCATCGAACCCCTGCTGCGCCGCATCCGCAACGACATGACCGAGGCCGGCCTGACCGTCGAGTCGGCCAAGGGCGAGTGCAATCCCGGCCAGCACGAGATCGTCTTCAAGTACGACGAGGCCCTCGTCACCTGCGACCAGCACGCCATCTACAAGACCGGTGCCAAGGAGATCGCGTCCCAGGAAGGCGTCTCGCTCACCTTCATGGCGAAGTACAACGAGCGTGAGGGCAACTCCTGCCACATCCATCTGTCCCTGCAGGACGCGAACGGCCGCAACGTCATGGCCGACGACGCCTCCGACGGAATGTCCCCCGTCATGCGGCACTTCCTCGCCGGGCAGCTGGCCGCCCTCCGCGACTTCTCGCTTCTCTACGCGCCCAACATCAACTCGTACAAACGCTTCCAGCCCGGCTCCTTCGCGCCGACCGCCGTCGCCTGGGGCCACGACAACCGCACCTGCTCGCTGCGCGTCGTCGGCCACGGCCGCTCCATGCGCTTCGAGAACCGGCTGCCCGGCGGTGACGTCAATCCGCACCTCGCCGTCGCGGGCCTCGTCGCGGCGGGCCTCTATGGCATCGAGCACCAGCTCGAACTCCCCGAGGTCTGTACGGGCAACGCGTACACCGGCGACTACGCGCACGTGCCCACGTCGCTGCGCGAGGCCGCCGAGCTCTGGGAGAACAGCCCCATCGCCAAGGCCGCCTTCGGCGACGAAGTGGTCGCGCACTACCGCAACATGGCGCGGGTCGAACTCCAGGCGTTCGACTCCGCGGTGACCGACTGGGAGCTCCGCCGCTCCTTCGAACGACTGTGAGGCCCGCCTTGTCCTTCGAGCACCACATCCTCAACCCGGCCACCGAGGAAATCATCGCCACCGTCGCGGCCTCCACCGCCGCCGACGTCGATGCGGCCGTCGTACGGGCCACCGGGGCGCAGCGCGCCTGGGCGGCCGCCGCCCCCGCCGACCGCGCCCGGCTGCTGCGCCGCTTCGCGGCCAAGGTCGACGAGCACATCGAGGAACTCGCCCGGCTGGAGGTCCGCGAAGCCGGACACACCCTCGGCAACGCCCGTTGGGAAGCGGGCAACGTACGCGATCTGCTCGACTTCGCCGCCGGGGGAGTGGAACGCCTGAACGGCCGCCAGATCCCCGTCGCGGGCGGACTGGACATCACCCTCCTCGAACCGCTCGGCGTGATCGGGGTCATCGCGCCCTGGAACTTCCCCATGCCGATCGCCGCGTGGGGCGCGGCGCCCGCGCTCGCCGCCGGCAACGCGGTCGTCCTGAAGCCCGCCGAGACGACACCGCTGACCGCCCTGCGCCTCGCCGAGCTCGCCCTGGAAGCCGGGCTGCCCGACCATCTCTTCCAGGTCCTGCCCGGAGCGGGCGACGTGGCGGGCGACGCGCTGGTCGGGCATCCCGGCGTAGCGAAGATCGTCTTCACCGGCTCGACCCGCGTCGGCAAGCAGATCATGGCGAAGTGCGCCGACCGCGTGAAGCGCGTGACGCTCGAACTCGGCGGCAAGAGCCCCAACATCGTCTTCGCGGACGCCGACATCGAGGCGGCCGTCGCCGCCACACCGATGTCCTTCCTGGACAACTCCGGCCAGGACTGCTGCGCCCGTACCCGCATCCTCGTCCAGCGTTCGGTGTACGACCGCTTCCTGGACCTCCTCGCGCCCGCGATCGAGGGCGTGGTGGTCGGCGACCCGTCGGACGACAAGACACAGATGGGCCCGCTGATCTCCAAGTCCCAGCTGGAGCGCGTACGTTCCTACGTCCCCGAGGGCGCCGAAGCCATCCGTGGCAGCGCCCCCGAGGGTCCGGGCTTCTGGTTCGCGCCGACGGTGCTCACCGGCGCGGGCCCGGACTCGCCCGCAGCCACGGAGGAGGTCTTCGGCCCCGTCGCCGTGGTCCTCCCCTTCGACGACGAGGAGGACGCGGTCCGCCTCGCCAACGCCACCGCGTACGGACTGTCCGGGTCCATCTGGACCCGGGACGTCGGCCGGGCCCTGCGCGTCTCCCAGGGCGTCCGGGCGGGCAACCTGTCCGTGAACTCCCACAGCAGCGTCCGCTACTCGACCCCCTTCGGCGGCTACAAGCAGTCGGGCCTCGGCCGCGAACTGGGCCCCGACGCGCTCACCGCTTTCACCGAGACCAAGAACATCTTCATCAGCACGGAGGCCTGAGACCATGACTGCGACTGACTCGAACGACTCGAACGACTCCATCGTCTGCCGCCGCCTGGTCGGACGTACGGCCGTCATCACCGGTGCCGGCAGCGGCATCGGCCTCGCCACCGCACGCCGCCTGGCCTCCGAGGGAGCGCGGGTCGTCTGCGGCGACATCGACGAGATCGCGGGCAAGGCCGCGGCCGACGAGGTGGGCGGCACGTTCGTACGGGTCGACGTCACCGATGCCGAGCAGGTCGACGCGCTCTTCAAGACGGCGTACGACACCTACGGCTCGGTCGACATCGCCTTCAACAACGCGGGCATCTCGCCGCCCGACGACGACTCGATCCTCACCACCGGCCTGGAGGCGTGGAAGCGCGTCCAGGACGTCAACCTCACCTCCGTCTTCCTCTGCTGCAAGGCCGCCATCCCCTACATGCAGCGCCAGGGCCGCGGCTCGATCATCAACACCGCCTCGTTCGTCGCGATCATGGGCGCCGCCACCTCCCAGATCTCGTACACGGCGTCCAAGGGCGGGGTCCTCGCCATGTCGCGCGAGCTGGGCGTGCAGTTCGCCCGCGAGGGCATCCGGGTGAACGCGCTCTGCCCCGGGCCGGTCAACACACCCCTCCTCCAGGAGCTGTTCGCCAGCGACCCGGAGCGGGCGGCGCGCCGGCTCGTCCACATCCCGGTGGGCCGTTTCGCGGAGGCGGACGAGATCGCGGCGGCGGTGGCGTTCCTGGCCAGCGACGACTCGTCGTTCATCAACGCCACGGACTTCCTGGTCGACGGAGGCATCGCGGGCGCGTACGTGACCCCTCTCTAGGCCGGCAGCGGGCCGGGCCGGGCCGACCGCTCGGCCCGGCCCGGCCCGCGCCCCCCGCCCTACAGGAACGTGCGTCCCTCACCCCGGTACGTCGGTACGGTCGCCGTCACCGCGTCGCCCTCGATGAGGTGAAGCTCGTCGAACCGCTCGCACATCTCGCCCGCCTTCGCGTGCCGGAACCACACCTTGTCGCCGATCAGCAGATCGTCGGCGGGGGAGCCGATCAGCGGCGTCTGCACCTCACCGGCCCCCTCCTGGGGGTCGTACCGCAGGCCCTCCGGGAGATACGGGACGGGCGACCGGTCGGGGCCGGCGGCCCCCGAGGCGGGATAGCCGCCGCCGAGCACCGTCACCACACCCACCCCCGGCCTGCGGACGACGGGCTGGGCGAAGAGGGCGGCGGGCCGTCCGGTGAACGACGAGTAGTTGTCGAACAGCCTCGGCACGTACAGCCCCGATCCCGCCGCGATCTCGGTCACCGCGGGCTCGGTGGCGGTGTGCTGGACGCTGCCGGTGCCGCCGCCGTTGACGAACTCCAGGTCCGGTGCGACGGCTCGTACCGCCCGTACGACTGCCGCCCGCCGGGCCGCGAGCTCCTTGCGCGCCGCGCTCTGCATGACCCTGATCGCGCGGGACCGCAGCGGCCGCCCGGCGAGCGAGTCGCCGACCCCGGCGACATGACCCTCGTACGCCATGATGCCGACCAGCCGGAAGCCGGGGCGGCGGGCCACCGAGCGGGCCAGCTCCGCCAGCTGCACCGGCTCGCGGAGCGGCGAACGCAGCGCGCCTATCCGGACGCGGCCGCCGAGCAGCCGCAGCGAGGTGTCCAGCTCCAGGCAGACCCGGATCTCCTCCCGGCCGCCGTCCCGCGCCCGCTCGATCAGTTCCAGCTGCGCAGGATCGTCGACCATCACGGTCACGGCGGCGGCGAGCTTGGGATCGGCGGCGAGCTCGGCGAACCCGGCCCTGTCCGCCGACGGATAGGCGAGCAGTACGTCGTCGAACCCGGACCGCGCGAGCCACAGGGACTCCGCCAGCGTGAACGACATGATGCCCGCGAAACCGTCCCGGGCCAGCACGCGCTCCAGCAGCGCCCGGCAGCGTACGGACTTGCTCGCCACCCGGATCGGCTTGCCGCCCGCCCGGCGGACGAGGTCCGCGGCGTTGTCGTCGAACGCCTCCAGATCGACGACGGCGACGGGTGCGTCGAGGTGGGCGGTGGCCCGGTCGTACCTGGCCCGGTCGGCAGCGCGCGGTGTCATGGGCAGAGCTTGCCAGAGCGGATTACCCCTGGGTAGGGGGATCATCCGGTCAGATGCCGCGAGCTCGGGGACTGGTTCCCGTCCGGCCCGCGGCAGCCCGTAGAGTGACGCTCAAGCGGTGAGGACGACTCGAACGGACCTGCCCCGAAAGGCGATCGGGCATCGCGGGGCACAGGCCGGGCGGACATGAACAGGGGGGCGGATGAGCACCGAGGCACACCGTGCCCCCCTCCCACCCCGCCCCACCACCCCACCCCTCCCCGCCCCCAGAGACACCCCCCCACCACACTCCAGCCCCACCCCGGCCACGCCCGTCGCGGCCCAGCCGGCGCCGCGCCCTGCGTCCGGCCCCGGAGCGAGTCCGGCGCGGCCCGCTTCCCGTTCCGTACCCGCTCCGGCCGCGCCTCCGGGGCAGTCGGTGCCCTGGTCCGCGTCCGGTTCCGAGGCGCCTCCGGCGCAATCGGCGCCGCGCCCTGCGTCCGGCCCCGGAGCGAGTCCGGCGCGGCCCGCCCCCCGTTCCGCTTCCGCTCCCGGAGCGACCGGGCAGCCGCAGCACCGGGCGGGGAACCAGAACGCCCCCGCCGCACCGCCCGTCGGCGTACCGACGCAGTCCCACGCCGGGCCCCCGGGCGTCGGCCCGCGCAACCCCGGTCCGATGCCTTCCCCGGCCACTGGCAGATCCACCGGGCCCGCGCGGGCTGCCGCACCGCCCTCGGCAGCCCCCGCACCGGCCGCTGCCGCGCCGCGCCACCCCGGCCCGATGCCCTCGCCCGCCGCAGGCGGCCAGGCCGGTCCTCCCGATCGCGGTGCGCCCCTCGCGCCCCGCGCCTCGCACCCGGGTGCTTCGGGCGGCCGTTCCTCTGCCGCCGGTCCGTCCCTCGCTCCCACCGCGCCCGTCGCCGGGCCGTCCCCCGCTCCCCCCGCGCCCGCCGCCGGTGACGCACCGGGTTACTCCGGGGCCCCGCGCCGCGCCGCCGGCCCGGACGGGGTCGGCAGCCGTTCCGGCGACCGCGTGCGGCAGGCCGGGCCGGGGGCTCCGGGCGGGGGTGGCGTGGCGCCGGTCGAGACCACCGCGCGGCTGCGGCCCGTGCCCGCCGCGCCGGGCGCCCTGCCGCCGCAGGTTCCGTCGCCGCCCGCGGCTCCACCCGCAACGCCGCCGCCCGGTGCCACGGGCGCGCCCCGGCGCAGGGCCGTGGGGGCTGTCGACCTGGGCCCGCAGCCCGGTCCGCCCCGGCCCGCCCACTTCGCAGCGCCCCGGCAGTGGGGGGCTCCGGAGACGCCGGCCGAGACCACCACCCGGCTGCGCCCCGTCCGTACCCGCCGTACCGGCCGTGTCGTCGCCGCGGCAACCTGTCTCGTACTCGGACTCGGGCTGATCGGCGGCGCCGTCACGGGGAGCTGGCTCACCGGCGGTGCGGACGCCGGGACCGCCGCCCCCACCGGTTACGCCGAGGCGCGCGGTCTCTGGCACAGCGCCCCCGTCGACGCGCTCTTCCCCCCGACGATCGAAGGCGACGGCGCGGGCCCCGGCGGCGCCGACCGCGTCTGGACGCGGGTGGCGGTCGCCCCGGACGACGGCGACTGCGCCAAGGCCGTCGATCCGCTGCTGCTCAAGGCGCTCGAGCCGGTCGGCTGCCTGCGCCTCCTGCGCGCCACCTACACCGACGCCACCACCAGCAGCGTCACCACCGTCGGCATGGTCTTCACCGAGGCCGACGCACCTGCCATGAAAGCCCTGCGCACCCGCTTCATCAACGAGGGCCTCGCCGACCGCACGGACCTCATGCCCCGCACCTACCCTGCCGAGGGCACCGTCGCCGCAAGCTTCGGAGACCGGCAGCGCGCGAGCTGGACGGTACGCGTGCTCACCGACGTACCCGTTGTCGTGTACGCCGTCTCAGGCTTCGCCGACGGACGCACCGTCGCCGACCCGCAGCCCGCCGGCCGGGCCACGGTCGCGGGCGCGACGAACGCCCCCGCCCAAGCGGGCCTCGGCCACGAGGCGAAGGGCGTCGCCGACCGCGTCGAACGCGGCCTCCGCAAGACCGCCCACCCGGCCACGGAGCCCACCCGATGAACCACGCCCCCGGCGGTGCTCCGGATGCCGCGGCCCGCCGCACCTCCCGCACCCGGCCCCGCGCCTTCGCCACCCTCCTCGCGGCCGCCGCGGTCGTCCTGGTGCCCGCGCCGCCCGCGCACGCCGACAGCATCCGGGCCCAGCAGTGGGCGCTCGACGCGCTGCACACCGACCAGGCCTGGCGTACGACCAAGGGCGAGGGCATCACCGTCGCCGTACTCGACACCGGTGTGGACGGCAGCCACCCCGACCTCGAAGGCCGCGTACTGGCGGGCAAGGACCTCATAGGTTTCGGCGCGGGGAAGGGCGACCGCGCCTGGGCCCGCCACGGCACCGCCATGGCCGGGATCATCGCCGGCCACGGAAACGGCCCCGGCCGCGCGGACGGCGTCGTCGGCATCGCACCCGAGGCGAAGATCCTCCCGGTCCGGGTGATCCTCGAAGGCGGCGACCCGGCCCGCAAGAGGGCCCGCAGCACCCGTGGCAACGCCCTCGCCCAGGGCATCCGCTGGGCCGCCGACCACGGCGCCGACGTCATCAACCTCTCCCTCGGCGACGACAGCAAGTCCGCCCACCCCGAGCCCGCCGAGGACGCCGCCGTCCAGTACGCCCTGGCCAAGGGCGCCGTCGTCGTCGCGTCCGCCGGCAACAGCGGTGAGGAGGGCGACCACATCTCGTACCCCGCCGCCTACCCGGGCGTCATCGCGGTGGCCGCCGTCGACAGTTCCGGCACCCATGCCGCCTTCTCCACCAGCCGCTGGTACGCGACCGTCAGCGCTCCCGGGGTCGACGTGATCATCGCCGACCCCGACCGCCGCTACTACGAGGGCTGGGGCACCAGCGCCGCCTCCGCCTTCGTCTCCGGCGCCGCCGCCCTCGTCCGCTCGGCGCACCCCGACCTGACCCCCGCCCAGGTCAAGAAGCTCCTCGCGGACACCGCCCGCAACGCGCCGGAGGGCGGCCGCGACGACGACCGCGGCTACGGCTTCGTCGACCCGGCCGCCGCGATCGAGGCGGGGGGCAAGCTCCGCCCGGCGGACCTCCGCCCGGCCCCGGCCGCGCACGGCAGGAAGTACTTCGGCGCCGGACCCGATCCCCTGCGCGAGGCCGGTGAACCGGCAGGCTGGTTCGCCCCCGTCGCCGGCGGCATCGGCGCGATCCTGCTGGCCGGCGCGGTCGCCCTGTGGCGCGCCAGCCGGACCACCGGCCCCCGCGCCTTCCGCTGACGGCCGCAGGCCGAAGCGCCGGTCACATCGCGAACGGCACCACCGCTGCCTGTGACCATCTCCGCACGGCCCCCTCCAACGAGCCGCCTGCCGCACCCCCGGCAGGCGTCAACCGTCACGCCCACGGCTGTCCCCGCTGAAATCCAGGCCCGAGCCTGGGCCCGTCCCTGCCTCCGCCGCCGCCCGCGCCGCCTCCTCCACCACCCTGATCCCCGCCTCCTTCGTGGCGTGCCCCTCCGACAGCACCGCGACCAGCAGCTCGCGCCCGTCCGGCGCCCGCACCCGGCCGATGCTGTGCACCGCCCACAGGCCGGTGGCGTCCCTCGGCATCCACCCGTTCTTCAGCGCCGCCCCGTGACCGGCGGCCGACACCCCCCAGTCCTGCCCGGCGGCGACCTGCCCCATCAGGGACCCGATGTACGTACGGGAATCCTCGTCCAGAACGTCGCGCCCTCTCCCGCTCCCGAACACTGCCCGCAACAGCGTCACCTGATCCCCCGCGGTGGTCCGTGTACGCCCCCACGCCGGGTCGGCCGTCGTCTCCGTGAGGCCGAGCCGCGCCTGCGCCGCGTCCAGCCCGGGAGCGCCGCCGATGGCCGTCCACAGTGCCGACGCCGCGTCGTTGTCACTGCGCCGGATCATGGCCTCGGCGCACGCCCGCTGCGCCGGGCCGGGAGCCCGCCCCTCGTCCTGCGCACGCAGCAGCAGCGCCGCGAGGATGCCGACCTTGACGATGCTCGCGGCGGGGAAGCGACCCTCCCCCTGGACGGCGCGGCACCCGCTGCCCACCTCGGAGACTGCGTACGCGACGTCCACGGGAAGGCCGTGCCCGCACGCCCCGTGCGGAAACGCCGCCGTCCGGCGGATAGTCTCGTGACGTGGCGCTCAAGAACATCCCTGACCCCGGTTTCTCCGAAGACGACGGCACCGCCGACCCTCGGCTGACGGCGGCGCTCGCCGCCTGGGCCGAGGACCCGGCGGCCGAGCCGCAGGTGCTCGAAGCGCTGGCCGGGGCCCGGCTCCTGGTCCCCGTCGTCGCCGTACTCGGCGAGGTGGAGACCGACGAGAACGGCCTGCGCCGCGAGAAGACGAGCGACATGGCCGTGCCGACCCTCCAGGCGGGCGAGCGCCGCGCCCTGCCCGCTTTCACGTCCACCGAGGCCCTGGCCCGCTGGAACCCCGAGGCGCGCCCCGTGGCCGTCCCCCTGCACCAGGCGCTCCAGGCCGTGGCCCACGAGCGGGCCGACACGCTGGTCCTCGACCTGGCAGGCCCGGTGCCGTACCAGCTCACCGGGTCCGCGCTGCTCGCCGCCGCCGAGGGCCGCACCAGCGCGGTGCCGCTCGACGACCCGGCCGTCACCGAGGCGGTACGGGCCGCCGTCGCCGCGGAGCCCGCCGTACTGCGCGCCCACCTCGGCCCCGGCACCGCCGACGGCACTCTCGCGCTGGTCCTTGCCCCCGGCGCCGAACCGGCCGAGGCGGCCCGCCGCGTCGCCGGGGCACTGGCCGCCGACGAAACGCTGAGGGCCCGCCTGGTGCGCGGCCTCGACCTGGCACTGATGCCGGCCGGGGTCACGCCTCCTGGCGAGCCCTTGTTCGTACGCGGGTAACTCCAGCGGCATCAGCCGCCGCAGGAGCGGCCGCCGACAGCCGTCGACAGCCCGTCGGATCAGCCGTACACCGGGCCGGTGTACTTCTCGCCCGGGCCCTGACCGACCTCGTCCGGCACGGCCGACGCCTCGCGGAACGCCAGTTGCAGGGACTTCAGGCCGTCCCGCAGCGGCGCCGCGTGGAAGGAGCTGATCTCCGTCGCGCTCGCGTCCAGCAGACCGGCCAGCGCGTGCACCAGCTTGCGGGCCTCGTCGAGGTCCTTGTGCTTGTCGCCGTCCTCGGTGAGGCCGAGCTTCACGGCGGCGGCGCTCATCAGGTTGACCGCCACCGTCACGATCACCTCGACTGCGGGGACTTCCGCGATGTCGCGCGTCATGGCGTCGAAGTCGGGAGATTCATTGGGGGAGGTCGCGTCACTCATGAGGCACACGATATGCCCAGGCGGGCAGGGCTCTCCCCATGGGTTCGCCGCGCCCCGGCGGACCTGCTAACCTTGTGTAACGACCGGCCGGACACCTGTGTGCCCGGCCCACAAGTGGAGGCTCCGATCTCCCACCTGGCTGTCCTCACGGACGGCGGGTCACCGGTCAGGCGGTCCCCATCGTTCCGTACGGACGATGGAGCACCGCTCGATGATGCGCCCCGCGGTTGATGCGCGGTGGTGCTCCGGTAGTTCCAGGAGCCCCGCCTGTGTTCCCGTCCGGGGCATTTTTCATGGCTCCCTGAGGTTGGTCTCACGAAACAGACGTTACGCGGCTGTCTGCCAGACAGTCGTGTGGTGCTACTGAGGAGGATCCATCAGCGCTGAGCCCCGCATTAACGACCGGATTCGCGTTCCCGAGGTGCGACTCGTCGGACCCAGCGGCGAGCAGGTCGGCATTGTGCCTCTTGCGAAGGCCCTGGAGCTTGCGCAGGAGTACGACCTCGACCTGGTCGAGGTCGCGGCGACCGCCCGTCCGCCCGTGTGCAAGCTCATGGACTACGGGAAGTTCAAGTACGAGTCGGCCATGAAGGCCCGTGAGGCGCGCAAGAACCAGGCGCACACGGTCATCAAGGAAATGAAGCTCCGGCCGAAGATTGACCCGCACGACTATGACACCAAGAAGGGTCATGTCGTCAGGTTCCTCAAGCAGGGCGACAAGGTCAAGATCACGATCATGTTCCGTGGTCGTGAGCAGTCCCGCCCCGAGCTCGGCTTCCGACTGCTTCAGCGTCTGGCATCGGACGTCGAGGACCTTGGCTTCATCGAGTCGAATCCCAAGCAGGACGGCCGGAACATGATCATGGTTCTGGGCCCGCACAAGAAGAAGACCGAGGCCATGGCCGAGGCACGTGAGGCCCAGGCGGCCCGCAAGGCCGAACGCCAGGGCTACGCCACCGACGACGCCGAGCAGGCAGAGTCGACGGACGAGGTCGCCGAGGCTCCGGCCGAGGCACAGACCGAGACCCCTTCCGAAGCGTGATCCACGGGGCTGCCATCCAGGCGGCCCCGGGTTCGGCCAGGAAGTCCCCATACCACTGACTGACGCTCCCGCTTTCCGGTATACGCACCGGGGGAGCGCCACTGACGAGGAGAGAACGGCGCTATGCCGAAGAACAAGACGCACAGCGGTGCCAGCAAGCGTTTCAAGGTCACCGGCTCCGGCAAGGTCATGCGCGAGAAGGCCGGCAAGCGCCACCTCCTGGAGCACAAGTCCTCCAAGAAGACCCGCTCGCTGACCGGCGCTGTCGTGGTGTCCCCGGCGGACGCCCCGAAGATCAAGAAGCTTCTCGGCAAGTGATGTCGCGGCTCCGGGTGACCGGGGCGCGACGTCGAGACCGAGACCAATTCGTTTCCGGGCCGTGTGAGTTCACCCGCGGCCCCGCTACAAGGAGTTAACAAGTGGCACGCGTCAAGCGGGCAGTCAACGCCCACAAGAAGCGCCGGGCAATCCTCGAGGCGGCCAAGGGCTACCGCGGTCAGCGTTCGCGCCTGTACCGCAAGGCCAAGGAGCAGGTCACCCACTCCCTGGTCTACAACTACAACGACCGCAAGAAGCGCAAGGGCGACTTCCGTCAGCTGTGGATCCAGCGCATCAACGCCGCTGCACGCCAGAACGGCATGACGTACAACCGCCTCATCCAGGGTCTGAAGGCCGCCAACATCGAGGTGGACCGCAAGATCCTGGCCGAGCTCGCGGTCAACGACGCCAACGCGTTCGCCGCGCTCGTCGAGGTCGCCCAGAAGGCGCTCCCGAGCGACGTCAACGCCCCGAAGACCGCCGCCTGATTTCAGGCCGCACCTCTTCGTCCATCGGACCCGCAGGCGTTCGCCGCCTGCGGGTCCGGTGCGTTGTACCCCACGTGCACGACCCCTTTCATACGTAGAGATACGCAGAGAAGTGAGCCGCCGACCATGGGCACCCCCGAGCTGATCTCCCCGCGATCCCCGCGCGTGACCGCCGCCAAGCGGCTGGCCAAGCGGAGCTTCCGCGGCAAGGAGCGCCGGTTCATCGCCGAGGGACCGCAGGCCGTGCGCGAGGCGGTCGAGCACCGCGGCCACGGCGGCGAGGCGACCCTGATCGAGCTGTTCGCCACCGTCGAGGCCGCCGAGCGGTACGCCGCCATCGTCGACGCCGCGCGCGCCGCCGGGGCCCGCGTGCACCTGGCGCCCGACGAGGTGCTCGCCGAGGTCTCGCAGACCGTCACCCCGCAGGGCATCGTCGGCGTCTGCCGGTTCCTGGACTCGCCCTTCGAGGAGATCCTCGCGGCGAAGCCCCGGCTCGTCGCCGTCCTCGCGCACGTCCGCGACCCCGGGAACGCCGGTACGGTGCTGCGCTGCGCGGACGCCGCCGGGGCCGACGCGGTCGTCCTCACGGACGCGTCCGTCGACCTCTACAACCCCAAGTCCGTCCGCGCCTCGGTCGGCTCGCTCTTCCACCTGCCGGTCGCCGTCGGCGTCCCCGTCGAGCAGGCCGTCAGCGGGCTGAAGAGCGCGGGTGTACGCATCCTGGCGGCCGACGGGGCGGGTGACGACGACCTCGACGACGAACTCGACGCGGGCACCATGGGCGGGCCCTCCGCCTGGGTGTTCGGCAACGAGGCATGGGGCCTGCCGGAGGAGACCCGGGCACTCGCGGACGCCGTGGTGCGCGTCCCGATCCACGGCAGGGCCGAGAGCCTCAACCTGGCGACCGCCGCCGCCGTGTGCCTCTACGCCTCCGCGCGTGCGCAGCGCGCTTCCGGAGGGTGCCGCAGCGTCACCTCCAGCTAGTAGTGTGGCGGGCTCGGGGGCCCACTGCGCTCTTCGGAAAAGGTGGGATACGGGGATGGCTGTCGGCACGAGTGGTGCGTCGAGTCCGTCGAGGGCGAACGACGCCTTACTGCGTCCTTACGCGGAGGACGGGCACGGGTTCGATCCCGACGACCTCCCCGACGGCCTCGCCGTCGCCGACGAGAGCGGCCGCGTCATCTGCTTCAACGACGCGGCGGCGCGGATCACCGCCATTCCCCGGGCCGCCGCGCTCGGCAGGCCGCTGGAGATCGCGCTGCCCCTCGAAGACCTCGAGGGCCGGCGCTGGTGGAGCCTGACCGATCCGTACGGGGGACTCACCATCCGGGCCGGACAGCCCGAACGCAACCTGCTGCTGCCCGGCGGCCGCGAGGTGCTGGTCTCCGCACGGTACGTACGCCACGAGCCGACCGGGCCCGTGCGGCGGGTCGTCGTCTCCATCCGCGGTACCGAGGCCAGGCGCCGCACCGAGCGCAGCCACGCCGAGCTGATAGCCACCGTCGCGCACGAGCTGCGCTCCCCGCTGACCTCGGTCAAGGGGTTCACGGCGACGCTGCTCGCCAAGTGGGAGCGCTTCACGGACGACCAGAAGAAGCTGATGCTGGAGACCGTCGACGCCGACGCCGGCCGGATCACCCGGCTGATCGCCGAGCTGCTCGACATCTCCCGCATCGACTCCGGGCGCCTGGAGGTCCGCAGGCAGCCCGTGGACATCCCGACGGCCGTCGGCCGCCACGTCCAGGCGCACATCTCCAACGGCCAGCCGCCGGAGCGCTTCCTGGTCCGTATCCAGCGGCCGCTGCCCGATCTCTGGGCAGACCCGGACAAGATCGACCAGGTGCTCGGCAACCTGCTGGAAAATGCGGTGCGGCACGGGGAAGGAACGGTCACCATCGAGGTGGGGGCAGCCCCGGTCAAGACCGCCGACACCGCAGCGAAGGGAACAGCCGTCACCGTGAGCGACGAAGGCACCGGCATTCCCGAGGAGTCCATGGGGCGCGTCTTCACCCGGTTCTGGCGGGGCAGCAAGCGCGGCGGTACCGGTCTTGGTCTGTACATCGTCAAGGGCATCGTCGAGGCGCACGGCGGCTCGATCACCGTCGGCCGTGGCCCCGGCGGCGGCGCCGAGTTCCGATTTATTCTGCCCGTCGGCGCTCCGGCCTATCTCGCCTGAGCGGCCCACGGGTTTCTTCACCCCTCGCGGCCTTTAGACTCGACCTTTGGCACCTTTGCGTCCTCAGTCGTCGAGCGGGGGCCACGCCACCAGCCAATCGGAAGTACGGGAAGAGATGTCCGCACCCAATAAGTCGTACGACCCTGTTGAGGTCGAGGCGCTGAAACCGGAAGAGATCGAGCGCATGCGGGACGAGGCGCTCGCCGCCTTCGACGCCGCGGCGGATCTCGACGCGCTCACCCACGCGAAGACGGCGCACACCGGCCCCACCTCGCCGCTCTCGCTCGCCAACCGTGAGATCGGCGCCCTGCCGCCGGCCGCCAAGGCCGAGGCGGGCAAGCGCGTGGGCATGGCCCGCGGCGCCGTGAACAAGGCCCTCGCCGCCCGTCTCGCCGCCCTGGAGACCGAGCGCGACGAGCGCGTACTGGTCGAGGAGGCTGTGGACGTCACGCTGCCGTACGACCGCGTTCCGGCCGGCGCCAGGCACCCGCTGACCACGCTGATGGAGCGCGTCGCCGACGTCTTCGTCGCCATGGGCTACGAGGTCGCCGAGGGCCCCGAGGTCGAGGCGGAGTGGTTCAACTTCGACGCCCTGAACTTCGTGCCCGACCACCCCGCGCGCCAGATGCAGGACACCTTCTTCGTCCAGGGCCCTGACGGCGGGAAGTCCGACGAGTCCGGTGTCGTCCTGCGCACGCACACCTCGCCGGTGCAGGCGCGCGCGCTGCTCGACCGTGAGCCGCCCGTGTACGTCGTGTGCCCCGGCCGCGTCTACCGCACGGACGAGCTCGACGCCACGCACACCCCGGTCTTCCACCAGATCGAGCTGCTCGCCGTGGACGAGGGCCTCACCATGGCCGACCTCAAGGGCACCCTGGACCACATGGTCCAGGCGCTCTTCGGCGAGGGCATGAAGACCCGGCTGCGCCCGAACTACTTCCCCTTCACCGAGCCGTCCGCCGAGATGGACATGGTCTGCTACGTCTGCCGCGGCGAGTCCGTCGGCAACCCGGACCGTCCCTGCCGCACCTGCGGCAGCGAGGGCTGGATCGAGCTGGGCGGCTGCGGCATGGTCAACCCGAAGGTGCTGACCGCCTGCGGCGTCGACCCCGCGAAGTACAGCGGATTCGCCTTCGGGTTCGGCATCGAGCGGATGCTCATGTTCCGCCACAACGTAGAAGACATGCGAGACATGGTCGAGGGTGACGTCCGGTTCACTCGGCCCTTCGGGATGGAGATCTGATGCGGGTCCCGCTTTCCTGGCTGCGGGAGTACGTCGATCTCCCCGCCACCGAGACCGGCCGTGACGTACAGGCCAAGCTCGTGTCCGCGGGCCTGGAGGTCGAGACGGTCGAGCAGCTCGGCTCCGGCCTCAAGGGCCCCCTGGTCGTCGGCAAGGTCCTCACCATCGAGGAACTGACGGAGTTCAAGAAGCCGATCCGCTTCTGCACCGTCGACGTCGGCATGGCCAACGGCACCGGCGAGCCGCAGGAGATCGTCTGCGGTGCCCGCAACTTCGCCGTCGGCGACAAGGTCGTCGTGGTCCTGCCGGGCGCGGTCCTGCCCGGCGACTTCGCGATCGCCGCGCGCAAGACGTACGGCAAGACCTCGCACGGCATGATCTGCTCCGGCGACGAGCTGGGCATGGGCGACGACGGCAGCAACGGCATCATCGTGCTGCCGCCCGAGCACGAGGTGGGCACCGACGCCATCGAGCTGCTCGAACTCGTCGACGAGGTCCTCGACATCGCCGTCACGCCCGACCGCGGCTACTGCCTGTCGATGCGCGGCGTGGCCCGCGAGGTCGCCACCGCGTACGGACTGCCGCTGCGCGACCCGGCGCTGCTCGACGTGCCCGCGCCCAACTCGTACGGCTACCTCGTGAAGGTCTCCGACCCGCAGGGCTGTGACCGCTTCACCGCGCGCACGGTCGTCGGACTGGAGCCCGAGGCACGCTCCCCGATCTGGCTGCGGCGCCGGCTGCAGAAGGCCGGGATGCGCCCGATCTCGCTCGCGGTCGACGTCACCAACTACGTGATGCTGGAGCTCGGACAGCCGCTGCATGCCTACGACCGGTCCCGCATCGACGGGCCGATCGGTGTGCGCCGCGCCGAGCAGGGCGAGAAGTTCACGACGCTCGACGGCACCAAGCGTGTCCTCGACGCCGAGGACCTCGTGATCACCGACAACCGCGGCCCGATCGGTCTCGCGGGAGTCATGGGCGGCGCCAACACCGAGATCGCCGATTCCGTGACCGACCCCGAGACGGGCGCGGTCAGGGGCACGACCGAAGTGGTCATCGAGGCGGCGCACTTCGACGCGCTCTCCATCGCCCGCACCGCGCGCCGCCACAAGCTCACCTCCGAGGCGTCCAAGCGCTTCGAGCGCGGCACCGACCCGCAGGCCACCTCCGCGGCGGCCCAGCGGACCGTGGACCTGCTCGTGCTCCTCGCGGGCGGCACCGCCGAGGCGGGTGTCACGGAGGTCATCGCGCCCTCCGCGCCCCGCACGATCTCCATGCCCGCGAACCACCCGGACCGCGTCGCGGGCGTCGACTACGGCCGCGAGACCGTCGTACGCCGGCTCCAGGAGGTCGGCTGCGACGCGTACGGGCAGGACGAGCTGGTCGTGACCGTGCCGTCCTGGCGCCCCGACCTGTCCTTCCCGAACGACCTGGCCGAAGAGGTCATCCGGCTGGAGGGCTACGAGAACCTCCCGTCGACGCTGCCGACTCCGCCCTCGGGCCGGGGGCTGACCGAACGGCAGAGGCTGCACCGCCGCATCGGCCGTGCGCTGGCGGGCGCGGGTTACGTCGAGGCGCTGAACTACCCGTTCACCGGCGACGCCGTGCTCGACCAGCTGGGCCTGGACGCCGACGACGACCGCCGCCGTACCGTCAAGCTGGTCAACCCGATCTCCGACGAGGAGCCGGCGCTGCGCACCACGCTGCTGCCCGGCCTCCTCGGCGCGCTGCGCCGCAACGACGGCCGCGGCTCGCACGACCTGGCGCTCTTCGAGACCGGCCTCGTGTTCAGGCCGACCGGTGAGGAGCACAAGGCCGCGCGGCTGCCCGTCGACCGCCGTCCCACCGACGAGGAGATCGCCCGTCTCAACGCCACGCTGCCGCGTCAGCCGCACCGCGCCGCCGTCGTCCTCGCGGGCGCCCGCGAGCAGGCCGGCTGGTGGGGCAAGGGCCGCCCGGGAACCTGGGCGGACGCCGTCGAGGCCGCTCGTACGCTCGCCCGCGAGGCCGGCACCGAGCTCGTCGTCCGGGGCGACCAGCACGCGCCGTGGCACCCCGGCCGCTGCGCCGCGCTGTACGTCACGGTGAACGGCGAGGAGACCCTCGTCGGGCACGCCGGTGAGCTGCACCCGCGCGTCATCAAGGCACTCCACCTGCCGGAGCGCACCTGCGCCATGGAGATCGAGACCGACCTGCTGGAGCGGGCCGGTGCGGGCGCCCTCCAGGCGCCGCGGATCTCGGCCTTCCCGGTGGCGACCCAGGATGTCGCGCTCGTCGTGGCCGCCGATGTCGCCTCGGCGGACGTCGAGGCGGCGCTGCGCGACGGCGCCGGTGAACTCCTCGAATCGCTGCGGCTGTTCGACGTGTTCACCGGGGAGCAGCTCGGCGAGGGCAAGAAGTCGCTCGCCTACGCGCTGCGCTTCCGCGCCGCCGACCGCACGCTGACCGTCGAGGAGGCCACGGCCGCCCGCGACGCCGCCGTCGCGCTCGCGGGCGAGCGCACGGGCGCGGTGCTGCGCGGGGTGTAACACCTGGTGCGGAAGTAGTGCTGTGGGGCGTGTCCGGAGTCACGGGCACGCCCCTCACTCATTTGGGTGAGAAGTGGGGGTGAGGTACGCAAACAGGCACGGACGGTCGACACAATCATTCCGGCCGACGAGGGCCAGCGTCGTACAGGCAGCGTCGTACAGGGCCAGGGCCTAGGGGGCCGTCGGGATGATCCGTACAACAACCTGGCGGGGCGTGCGGCGTGCGTGCGTTCCGTACGCGCGACGTGCCCTGGTCTTCGGGCTCCCCGCGCTCTGGCTCGTCGCGGCGATGGTCTGGGAGCTGACCTGCCCACTCGCCACCCACGGGGGCATGGCGCCCCGCTTCGTGACGTGCGCGGCCTTCCTCGCGCTGGTCGCGTATCTGCTGACGAGCGTCCGGCTGGGCCCCGTACGGGAGTTGCGCAGGTTCCGCGAGATCGCGCGCGCCGCCCAGCAGGTGCTGCTGCGGCCGCTGCCGCCCCGGCTCGACGGTCTCGCCCTCGCCGCGGGCCAGCTGTCCGCCAGCCGCGGGGCGACGGTCGGCGGGGATCTGTACGAGGCGGTGGCCACCGTGCACGGGGTGCGGGTCGTCATCGGCGACGTACGGGGGCACGGGCTCGCCGCCATCGGGGCGGTGGCCGCGCTGCTCGGCAGCTTCCGGGAGGCGGCGCACGACGAGGCCGAACTGGCGGGCGTCATGCGGAAGCTGGAGCGGGCGCTGCAACGACACCTGCGCGAGCGGTCCCGGTCCGAGCACCCTTCGGTGAGCGGCACCGACCCGGACAACCCGCTGGCCGAGGAATTCGTGACCGTACTCCTGCTGGAGATCCATGAGGACGGCGAGGTACTGGCGCTCAACTGCGGCCACCCGTGGCCCTACCGGTTGCGCGGGACCGCCGAGCCGATCGCGGGCGGCGAGGTGCTGCCGCCGCTGGGCCTGTTCCCGCTGCCCGGCGGTCTGTCCGCCCACCGGTGCACGTGCCTGTTGCCCGGTGAGGCACTCGTCCTGCACACCGACGGAGCGGAGGACGCCCGGAACGCCGACGGGGCCTTCTTCTGCCTGCGGCGCGCCCTCACGGAGGCCGCGGCCCTGGGCTCGCCGGTCTCACCGGCCGTCGTGGTGCAGCGCGTTCACACGGCGCTGCTGCGGCACACGGGCGGGCGGCTCACCGACGACGTCGCGCTGCTCGTCCTGCGCAACGACCGCAGGCGCGTGCCGGCGCAGCCCGGGGATCAGGGGCTGCGCCGCTCGTGCGCGGAATCCTCCAATCGGTGACCGGCCGTCGCTCCGGACCCGGTGGAACGGCTCCGTCCGCCCTGCCGCGGAGTGTCGGGCAGACCGGCAGGGCGGACGGTGCAGGATCGGGCCGCCGCACTGTACGAGGGGGAGCCGGCGGCCCGGCCGCCTCCTGGAGAGGCGAACTGAAGTCAATCGGACACGGGGTGTGCGCGGGAGAGCACGCGGGGCACCAGCGCGGGCACTCGGTTCACACCCCGTGTGAATGAGGCTCCATTACGCTGACCCCACCGAGCCACCGGAGAGGCCATGCAGCCGAACACCCTGCTCGACGCCCTGCTCGACGAGGCGGGCATCTCCAACGCCGGCCTCGCCGCCCACGTCAACCAGGCGGGCAGCGCGAGAGGTCTGGCGCTGAGGTACGAACACACCGCCGTGGCCCGCTGGCTGAAGGGCCAGCGCCCGCGCGGCCAGGTGCCCGATCTGATCTGCGAGGTCCTCGCGGCCCGGCTGCACCGGCCCATAACGCTGGACGACATCGGCTTCGGCATGCCGGGCGAATCCGCCATGCCGCACGGCTCCCCGCTGACGGGCTTCGTGGAACGGGCCACCGCGCTGTGGCGCTCCGACGAGCAGCAACGGCCCCACATCCTCGGCGCCCCCGCAGTGACCGGGACGCCGGCGGTGATGCCCGTATGGGAGTGGGAGAACCCGCCGGAGGACGCGGACGTCTCGCGCAAGGGACAGACACGCGTGAGCGTGGCCGACATACAGATGCTGCGCGCCGCGAGAGCGCACTACGAGCTGATGTACCGCAAGGCCGGCGGCGTCGCGACCCGGGCGCGCGTCGTGGGCTTCCTCAACGCCGAGACCGCCCCGCTGCTGCGCGGCAGCTACTCCAACGCCATGGGGCGCCATCTGCACCGCGCCACGGGCGGGCTGGTGGCGGTGGCGGGCATCTGCGCGTACGACTCGGACGCCCAGGGGCTCGCCCAGCGGTACTTCCACCAGGCCCTGCGGCTGGCGAAGGCCAGCGGGGACCGGGGACTCGGCGCGTACATCATCGCGCTGCTGGTCAACCAGTCGCTGTTCATGGCCGAGTACCGCCAGGCGGTGGCCTTCGCGGAGGCGGCGCTGCGCACGGCGGGTACCCAGATCACCCCCGCGCTCGCCGCCGACCTGCACGCGATGCAGGCCAAGGCCTACGCACATCTCGGCGACAGCAAGAACGCGCTCTCCTGCATCCGGCGTGCGGAGTCCGAGGCGGAGTCCATCAGACCGGGCAGCGAACCGGACGAGACGGGCTACGTCCAGCCGGGCCTGGTGAACGTACAGGTGGCCGAGGCCCTGCTCAGCCTGGGAGACCTGCCGGCGGCGCGGGAGCACGCGGATACGGCGGTCGGCTCGCCCGCGCACGACAGGGGCCGGGTGCACCGCCTCGCGATGCTCACCCACATCGAGCTGCGGCAGGGCAAGGCGGACCGGGCCGTGGAGATCGCCACGGAGATGGCGCAGCGGGCCCAGGGGATGGAGTCGCAGCGGATGCGCGACCGCCTGCGGGCGGTCCGGGAGCATCTGGTGGGCAGCGGATGCGCCGGCGCGGAAGAGGCGGCCGAACTGATCGACGGGGCTTTGCGCGTTCCGCTCTGACCGTCCTCCTGCTGCGATGTTGCCATCTACTTGTCGGAAGGTGGCAGAACAGTGCAGTGGACGAACTTAAGCGAACAGACTGTGTACAAGAACCGTTGGTTCCGGATCAACCTCGCGGATGTCGAACTCCCCGACGGCCGGCACCTCGACCACTTCGTCATCCGGCTGCGCCCGGTGGCCGTGGCGACGGCGGTGAACGAGGCCAACGAGGTGCTGATGCTCTGGAGGCACCGCTTCATCACCGACAGCTGGGGCTGGGAACTCGCGGCGGGAGTCGTCGAGGACGGCGAGTCCGTCGAGTCCGCGGCGGCCCGAGAGATGGAGGAGGAGACCGGCTGGCGACCGGGACCGCTGCGCCATCTCCTCACCGTCGAGCCGTCCAGCGGCCTCAGCGACGCCCGGCATCACCTCTACTGGGCGGACGAGGCGACGTACATCGGCCATCCCGAGGACGACTTCGAGTCCTCGCGGCGCGAGTGGGTCCCGCTCAAACTGGTCCCCGACATGGTCGCCCGGGGTGAAGTCCCGGCCGCCAACATGGCGGCCGGGCTGCTGATGCTCCACCACTTGCGCCTCGGCTAAAGCCGGTTGCCCCGGCTCATGTCTAGCGGCCGACGGCCTGCCAGAGGCTCACCGCAAGCGCTCCCGCCGCGGTGAGCGCCGAGAGAGTGGGCAGAGGCCAGCGGGTGTGCTCCAGGGCCGTCACGCGCGCGGCCAGGCCGGCCAGATCGCTGTCGGCCTGGTCACCCCGGTGGGCCAGCAGCGCCAGCTGTCCGTCGATCCTGGTGAGCCCCACATCGAGGCAGCGACGTAACTCGGCGTATTCCTCTGCGACCAGGGTCTGGTCGGTGTCGATACTCACGGTTCGCTCCTTCTGCGACAGGGCCGTCCGGCGGCCTTGTGTAGGTGGCACCGAGCCAACTCGCCCTGTGCCCGCGGCGGGAGCGTGTGTGCGGGGCATATGCGGGTACGCCCCGCACACTCCGTGCGAATGAGACTCAGGAGTACGGGTAGAAACCGGATCCCGTCTTGCGTCCCAGCCGGCCCGCGTCCACCATCCGCTGGAGCAGCGGGGGAGCGGCGTACAGCGGCTCCTTGAACTCGTCGTACATCGAGTCGGCGACCGAGGCGACCGTGTCCAGGCCGATGAGGTCCGCCAGCTTGAGGGGGCCCATCGGGTGGGCGCAGCCCAGCTCCATGCCGTTGTCGATGTCCTCACGGCTGGCGATGCCCGACTCGAACATCCGGATCGCCGACAGGAGATAGGGGATGAGCAGCGCGTTGACCACGAAGCCCGAGCGGTCCTGGGCGCGGATCGCGTGCTTGCCGAGCACGTTCTGCACGACGGCCTCGGAGCGCTTGATGGTTTCCTCGGACGTGGTCAGCGCCGGGATCAGCTCGACGAGCTTCTGCACGGGGGCCGGGTTGAAGAAGTGGATGCCGATGACCTGGTCCGGACGGGAGGTCGCGACGGCCAGCTTCACCAGCGGGATCGAGGAGGTGTTGGAGGCGAGAATCGCGTCCCGGCGGGTCACCACCTGGTCGAGGACCTGGAAGATCTCCGTCTTGATCGACTCGTTCTCGACGACGGCCTCGATGACGAGGTCGCGGTCGGCGAACTCCCCGAGGTCGGTCGTGAAGCTGAGGCGGGCGAGCGTCTCGTCGCGCTCCTCCTCGGTGATCTTGCCGCGTTCGGCGGCCTTCGAGAGGGAGTTGTAGAGCCGGGTGCGGCCGATCTCCAGGGCCTCGCCCGTGGTCTCGGCGACCTTCACCTCGAGGCCGCTGCGGGCACACACCTCGGCAATGCCCGCGCCCATCTGGCCGCAGCCCACTACTCCGACGCGCTGCACATCCGCCATGGAGTCCGTCACATCGTGCCTTTCGCTGATCAACAGTTCGGCAGGCATCCGGCCGTGCCGGTGCCCGCCTCGGCCCCCGACGTTACTCCGGACCTACGTGTGGGTGACGGGCCGGGGCGGGCATGCTCTGCGGATAGGACGGGACGTATGCACCTAGTAAGGGGCGACATATGGGTCAGATCGGTCGAAGAGGGGTGCTGGCGGCGGCCGGAGCGCTGTCCCTGCTGGCGGTCACCGGGGACGCGGCGGCTTCCGCCCCCGCCGTACGGCGCCGGAAGCCCGGGCGCGAGCTGCGCGGGATGTGGCTGGCGACCGTCGCCAACCGCGACTGGCCCTCCAGGGCCGGCCTGACCGCCGAACAGCAGAAGGCGGAACTCCTGGCCCATCTGGACACGGCGGTACGGCGCAGGCTGAACGCGGTGATGTTCCAGGTGCGGCCCACCGCCGACGCCCTGTGGCCCTCGCCGTACGAACCCTGGTCCCAGTACCTCACCGGCGTACAGGGCCGGGATCCGGGCTGGGACCCGCTGGGGACCGCCGTGGAGGAGGCGCACCGGCGGGATCTCGAGCTGCACGCCTGGTTCAACCCGTACCGAGTGGCGAATCACACGGACCCGTCGCGGCTGGTGGAGTCGCACCCGGCGCGCCTGCATCCGGACTGGGTGCTGCCGTACGGCGGGAAGCTCTACTACAACCCCGGGCTGCCGGAGGTCAGGAGCTTCGTGCAGGACGCGATGCTGGACGCCGTGGAGCGCTACGACATCGACGCCGTGCACTGGGACGACTATTTCTACCCCTATCCGGTGGCGGGGCAGGTCTTCGACGACGACGAGGCGTACGCACGCCACGGCGCGGGATTCCCGGACCGGGCCGCCTGGCGGCGGGACAACACCGACCGGCTGGTGAGGGAGACGGCCGACCGGATCAAGGCGGTGAAGAGGAAGGGCAGGAAGGTCCGCTTCGGGATCAGTCCGTTCGGGGTGTGGCGCAATGCCTCCACCGACCCGCTGGGCTCACGGACCCGGGCCGGGGTGCAGACGTACGACGATCTGCACGCCGACACCCGGAAGTGGGTGAAGGAGGGCTGGATCGACTACATCGTGCCGCAGATCTACTGGAACATCGGCTTCGCGGCAGCCGACTACGCCACGCTGGTGCCCTGGTGGTCGCAGACCGTGCGCGGCACCGGCGTCGATCTGTACGCCGGTGAGGCGCTCTACAAGGCCGGTGACCCGGCGCAGCCGGAAGCCTGGCAGGACCCGGCCGAACTGTCCCGCCATCTGACCTTCGCCGAGGACTTCCCGCAGGTCCGGGGTCATGTCTTCTTCTCGGCGAAGGAGGTCGCAGTCGACCGCATCGGGGCGATGGACCGGGTGGTGGCGGACCACTATCCGGCCCGGGTACGGCCGCCCCGCTGACCGCCGGGCCGCGGCTACTGCGGTGTTCCGCCGTGCTGGGTGTGGCGTACGACGGAGTCCGGACCCGGCGCGACCAACGCCTCGTGCCCGTCGTCGAACTGGACTCGGTACGGCGGGGTGCCCTCGGAACCCAGCACCTCGACGATCTTCGCGACCTTGTCCTCATGGCCCACGGTCCTGCCGTGCACCAGCAGCTGGTCGCCCACGCTCGCTTGCATCGGGAGTGCCCTTCTCGAGGCCGACTCTAGGTAGGGCCAGTCTATGGCCGGGGCCGGGAGTTGGCGCCCTCCTGCTCGGCCGTTCAGGTCCGCGCGCGCTGGGTGACCGCGATGCAGACGAGTACGCCGACTGCCGCGAGGGGGGCCGCGGGGGAGAGGTGCTCGCCGAGCAGGGCGACCGACCAGACCAGGGTCAGCAGGGGCTGGGCGAGCTGGAGCTGGCTGGCCTTGGACACGCCGATCTCGGCCATGCCGCGGTACCAGACGACCAGGCCGAGGAACTGCGAACCGACCGCGACCCACAGGAGCCCGGTGACGCTGTGCGCCGTGAAGTGCACCGGCTCGGCGGTGAGCGCCACGGCCGCCACGGGTGCGGCGAGCGGGAGGCACAGCACGAGTGCCCAGCCGATGACCTGCCAGCCGGGCATCTCGCGCGCCAGCCTGCCGCCCTCGGTGTAACCCGCGGCGCAGACCAGCAGCGCGCCGAAGAGGTACACATCGCCGGCGGACAGCGCGCCGCCGCTCTGCTGCACGGTGAAGGCGATCACCACGGCGGCGCCGGCGAGGGCCGCCAGCCAGAACGCCCGGGACGGCCGGGCGCCCGTCCGCAGGGCCGAGAAGGCGGCGGTGGTCAGCGGCAGCAGGCCGACCACTACAGCGGCGTGCGAAGTGGTGGAGGTCTGGAGAGCGAGCGTGGTCAGCATCGGGAAGCCGAGGACCACGCCGCCGCCGACCACGGCCAGTCCGGTCCAGTGGCGGCGGGCCGGCACGGGTATGCGCAGGACGAGCAGGGCGGCGCCGGCGACGAGTGCGGCCAGGACGCTGCGTACGGCCACGAGCGACCAGGGGCCGAAGCCTTCGAGGCCCCAGGCGGTGGCCGGGAAGGTGAGCGAGAAGGCGGTGACGCCGAGAGCGGCGAGGAGGGTACCGCTGCGGGCGCCGGTGGCGCGGCTGCCGGAGTCGCTGCTGACCGCTACTGTCACCGTGCGAGTAGCGCTATTCTGTGCTGTCATGCACGAGCGTAGCAGTGTGGCAGAGCTGGCAGAATCCCTTAAGCGTGAACTCGACCGCTACTCACCTGGTGGAAAGCTCCCGTCGAGCCGGGCGCTGGTCGAGCGCTACCGGGTGAGCCCGGTGACGGTCGCGCGCGCCCTCGCGCAGCTCGCCGCCGAGGGTCTGGTCGTCACCCGGCCCGGCGCGGGCGCCTTCCGCACACAGCCCCGTACGGACGCGGCCGCGCCCGGTGACACGTCCTGGCAGGAGGTCACGCTCAGCGCCGACGGCGCCACCGAACTCGTGCCGCGCTCGGTCGACGCGTCCGGTGTCCTGGTCACGCTCGCCGCCCAGCCGCCCGGCGTCATCGAGTTCAACAGTGGCTACCTCCATGCCTCCCTCCAGCCCGAGCGGGCCATGGCGGCCGCCCTCGCCAGGGCCGGCCGCCGCCCCGGCGCCTGGGGGCGCCCGCCCACCGACGGCGTCCCGGAGCTGCGCGAATGGTTCGCCCGGGGGATCGGCGGCGCCATCACCGCGGCCGAGGTGCTCATCGCCGCCGGCGGCCAGAGCGCGCTGACGACCGCCCTGCGCGCCCTCGCCCCGCCCGGCGCCCCGGTGCTGGTCGAGTCGCCGACGTACCCCGGCATGCTGGCGATCGCCCGCGCTGCCGGGCTGCGCCCGGTCCCCGTGCCGGTGGACGCGGACGGCGTGCGCCCCGAACTCCTCGCCGCGGCGTTCAAGGCCACCGGCGCCCGCGTCTTCGTGTGCCAGCCGCTCTTCCAGAACCCGACCGGCGCGGTGCTCTCGGCCGAGCGCCGCCCGGAGGTGCTGCGGATCGCCCGTGAGGCGGGGGCCTTCGTCGTCGAGGACGACTTCGTACGGCGCCTCGTCCACGACGACGCGGGGCCGCTGCCCCGGCCGCTGGCGACCGACGACCACGACGGCGTCGTCGTGCACGTCTGCTCGCTCACCAAGGCGACCTCGCCGAGCTTCCGCGTGTGCGCCCTGGCGGCGCGCGGACCGGTGCTGGAGCGGCTGCGCGCCATCCAGGTCGTCGAGAGCTTCTTCGTGCCCCGGCCGCTCCAGGAGGCCGCCGTGGAGCTGGTCGGCTCCCCGGCGTGGCCGCGCCATCTGCGGACCGTGTCGGGCGAGTTGAGGGTCCGCCGCGACACCCTGGTCGCCGCCCTGCGCCTGGACCTCCCCGAACTGGGCCTGCCGCACATTCCGGCGGGCGGCTACCACCTGTGGTTGCGGCTGCCCGACGGCGCGGACGAGAGCGCGGTGGTCTCGGCGGCGCTGCGGGCGGGCGTCGCGATCGCGCCCGGCCGCCCGTACTTCAGCGCGGAACCGACGGCGGGACACGTGCGGCTCAGCTTCGCGGGGGTGGCGGGACCGGCGGAGATCACCGAGGGCGTACGACGGCTGCGGGGCGCGTGGGCGGGGCTGCTGGGCGGGGAGTAGGGGCGGCCACTGCCCGGCCCGCCCAACGGGCAGGTCGCCGCACCGGCCCCCCGGGGCCTAGCGCTTCACCGCCCGCAGGACCACGAACTTCGGGTCGCTCGCGACCAGTTCGCTGTTGCCGAAGACCCGGCGCAGCGTCACGTGGTAGCCGAGATGCCGGTTGCCGACGACCCACAGCTCGCCGCCGGGCCCGAGCGCGTCCCGCGCCCCGGTGAACATCCGCCGCGCGGTCGCGTCCGTCGTCGCCTGGTGGCTGTGGAACGGCGGGTTGTTCAGAACGAGATCGACCGTCCCGTCCGGTACGCCCGACAGGCCGTCGCCCACCAGGAACTCCGCCTTCCGGTCCGCCCCGGCGTTCGTCCGGAACGTGGCCTGCGCCGAAGCCACCGCCTGGAACGACTCGTCGGTGAACAGGACCTCGGCCTCGGGGTTGGTGAGCGCGGCCGCCGTACCCACCACGCCGTTGCCGCAGCCCAGGTCCACGACGCGCTCGGGGCCCCGGCGGCGGGGAAGGTGGCGCAGAAAGAACCGCGTGCCGATGTCGAGGCGCTCGGCGCAGAAGATGCCCGCGTGGTTGGTGACGGTCATGCCGGAGACCACGCCGACGTCGGGGGGCAGGGCGTAGCTGTGCGGCCACGGGGCGGTGCCACGGGCGAGTCCCGGGTCCGGCGTACAGAGGATGAGCCGTGCCTTGCGCACCGCCAGCGACGTGCGCGTCGTACCGAGAATCCGCTCGAACAGCCTGAGCGTCGACGTGTGGATCTCCTTGACCATCCCCGTGCCGACGACGACCGTGTCCGCGTGGACGTGCGGGGCGAGCCGGTGCAGCTGGTCCTCCAGCAGCGCGAGGCTCTTGGGGACGCGAATCAGCAGTACGTCGATCCGCTCCGGCGGGGGCTCCTGCGTGGACAGCAGCCGCACAGAGGACGCGTCGGTCCCGTTGCGTTCCAGGTTCACCCGGGTCGCCTGCTGGGTCAGGAACGAGTCGGTGATCTGGGTGGGGCGGCAGCCGGCGAGGGCGGTGGCCAGGGCGCCCCACCGGTCGCCGACCACGACGACGGTGCCGGACAGGTCCGCGGCGGGCGCGTCGGCCGTTCCTTCGAGATGCCGCAGCACGTACTCGTCGGCTGCGTCCCAGGCGCGCAGCCTGTCGCGGGGGTCCTCGGGGAAGCGGACGAGGTCGTACTCGCCCCGTGACGTCGTCAAATGGTTCATTGTGCCCTCAGGCTAACCGAGCGACCGCCCGCCCCACTCCGGTCACTCCTGCGGGGCCGGGGGCCTGGCGATCACGCTGAACGCGGTGCCGAAGGGATCGGTGATCTCCGCGTACCGGCCGTACGGGGAGTCCGCCGGTTCACCGGCGGTGCCTCCCGCCGCGACGGCGCGCTCCGCCAGCGCGTCGGTGTGCGCGACCTCGAACGTGGTCTGCCAGGCGGAGGCGGTGGCCGAGGGGTCGCCGAAGATGCCGCCGATCTCGTGGCCGTCGGGGCGCCGCAGGAAGGTGAAGTCGAAGCCGGGCAAGTCTTCGTTGCCGTCGAGGGTGAAGCCGAAGAGCGCCGTGTAGAAGTCCCGCGCGGGACCCGGATCCGGCGTACTCAGATCGTTGCGTACGAGCGAACCGGGCTCGTTCACGATCCGGCATCCGGGACGGGTGCGGCCCTGCCAGAGACCGAACCGCGCGCCGACGGTGTCCGAGGCGAGGGCGACGCGTGCCAGGCCGCCGAGGTCCAGCGGCTTCTGCGCCAGGGTGCCGCCGGCGTCGACGACGCGCCTGGCGGTGGCGTCGCAGTCCTCCGTGGCGAAGTACACGCGCCAGAAACCGGGGGCGGGGTCGGGCGCGGAGGCGGGGCGGAACCCGGCCACCGCCAGCCCGCGCAGCAGGCAGGTGGTGGAGCCGTCGGTCCCCGCCTCGTAGGTCCAGCCGAACAGCGCGCGGTAGAAGTCCTTCGCGCGGGCGAGGTCGGGGACGTCGAGGTCGATCCAAGTGGGCGTGGAATCCGGCTGGTCGCTGTCGACACGGCTCATCCGCTGCTCCTGTTCGCGGGGGCTGGTACGCCGAGGCTAGACCCGGTGTAGGACAGGTTCTGTCCGCGACGCGCGGCTCCCTCGCTCCTGACGCGAGGGCGTCGAGGGCGGTGATGCGGCCGTGCTGTTTCCGCTGCGACGGCGACCGCCGGGGGCGTGGTCAGCCGGCCACGGCGAAGAGTCCGACGAAAATGGCCACGTAGGACAGCACGAGCGTGCCCACCACCGCCGCCACCAGGAGGACGGCCTTCATCGCCCTTTCCGCCGGCCGTTCGGTACGTACGGGCCGCACAGGAGCTTGGGGGTCACGCTCGGGAGCACTCATGGACCCATCCTGTCGGCCGCGGTGCCACCTGCCCATCCGTACAGGTACTCATGGATGACGCCCGCTCAGCTCCTCAGCGTGCGCAGCGCTCGTTCCAGCCGGGCCTGCCTGCTCTCCGGCGTGAGCGCCTGAAGGAGCGGCAGGATCACCAGATAGCGGCCGGTCCTGTCCAGTGCGTCGAACGCCTCCCGGGCCGCGGGATTCGCGTCGAGCGCCGCCGCGAGGTCGGGTGGCACCGTCGCCGTCTTCTGCGACGCGTACGCACCCGCCCAGCGCCCGTCCTGCTGCGCCTTTCGTACCTCGGCCAAGCCGGGTTCGCGCATCCGTCCCGCCGCCGTAAGCTTCTCGACCTTGTCCACATTCACCTGCGACCACAGGCTTCCGGGGCGGCGGGGCACGTACTTCTGCAGGTAGTACTGAGTGTCACAGGACCGCCGCTGCCCGGAGATCCAGCCGTAGCACAGCCCGACGTCGACGAGTTCGTCGGCGGAGACCGTCGGAATGCCGGACCTCTTCTTGGCCATCCTGATCCACACGCCCTCGTGGCGCGTGTGGTTCCCGGCCAGCCAGCCCTCGAACGCCTCGGCGTCCGGGAAAGCGATGATCTCCACGCCGCCGAGCTCGTCCATGAGGATCAGGCTAGCGCCCGCCCGGCCGGTCCCCGCCGCGACCGGGCGACGCGATCGCGGACGCCGCACTCCATCCGGTGCCCGCCCCGACACCTCCTTTTCATTGCATAAAACTGCGGCATTGCGTATAGTCATGCCATCGACGAGGAGGAATTTCCGATGGCGGTACGTGCGGCAGTGGCAGGGGCGAGTGGGTACGCGGGCGGGGAACTGCTCCGCCTGCTCCTCGCCCACCCCGGCGTGGAGATCGGCGCCCTGACCGGCCATTCCAACGCGGGTCAGCTCCTCGGAGCCCTCCAGTCGCATCTGCTGCCGCTCGCCGGACGCGTCCTGGAGCCGACCACCGCCGAGGTGCTGGCCGGGCACGACGTCGTGTTCCTCGCGCTTCCGCACGGCCAGTCCGCCGCCGTCGCCGAGCAGCTCGGCGGCGACGTGCTCGTGGTCGACATGGGCGCCGACTTCCGGCTCCGGGACGCCGGTGACTGGGAGAGGTTCTACGGTTCGCCGCACGCCGGCACGTGGCCGTACGGCCTCCCCGAGCTCCCCGGCGCCCGCGCCGCGCTCGAGGGCTCCAAGCGGGTCGCCGTCCCCGGCTGCTACCCCACGGCCGTCTCGCTCGCCCTCTTCCCGGCGTACGCCGCCCAGCTCGCGGAGCCGGACGCGGTGATCGTCGCCGCCACCGGTACCTCCGGAGCGGGCAAGGCGCTCAAGCCGCATCTGCTCGGCAGCGAGGTAATGGGCTCCATGACGCCGTACGGCGTCGGTGGCGGCCACCGTCACACGCCCGAGATGATCCAGAACCTCAGCGCCGCCGCCGGGGAGCCGGTCACCGTCTCCTTCACGCCGACGCTGGCCCCCATGTCCCGCGGCATCCTCGCCACGTGCAGCGCCAAGGCGAAGCCGGGCGTGACCGTGGCGGGCGTCCGGGCCGCCTACGAGAAGGCGTACGCGGACGAGCCGTTCGTGCACCTCCTGCCCGAGGGGCAGTGGCCCGCGACCGCCTCCGTGTACGGCTCCAACGCCGTCCAGATCCAGGTCGCGTACGACGAGGCCGCCGGCCGCGTCATCGCGATCAGCGCCATCGACAACCTCGCCAAGGGCACGGCCGGCGGCGCGGTGCAGAGCATGAACATCGCCCTCGGACTCCCCGAGGAGACAGGTCTTTCCACGGCAGGAGTGGCACCGTGAGTGGCGCACGCGCAGCCGCCCGGCTGCAGGCAATGACGAAAGCCGCACCGCTGCGCTGCGCGGGCGGAGAAGCGAACGAGGAGATGCAGTGAGCGTCACGGCACCGAAGGGATTCACCGCGGCGGGCATCGCTGCGGGGATCAAGGACAGCGGCAACCCCGACCTGGCCCTCGTGGTCAACAACGGGCCCCGCCTGGCGGCCGCGGGCGTCTTCACCTCCAACCGTGTGAAGGCCGCGCCGGTCCTGTGGTCCGAGCAGGTTGTCAAGGGCGGCCGGATCTCCGCCGTCGTCCTCAACTCCGGCGGCGCCAACGCCTGTACGGGGCCGAAGGGCTTCCAGGACGCCCACGCCACCGCCGAGAAGGCCGCAGAAGTGCTCGAAGGTCACAGCGCCGGCGAGATCGCCATCGCTTCCACCGGCCTCATCGGCATCACCCTGCCCATGGACAAGCTCCTCCCCGGCATCGAGCGGGCCGCCACCGAGCTCTCCGCGCACGGCGGCGAGAAGGCGGCCATCGCCATCAAGACCACCGACACCGTCCACAAGACGGCCGTCGCGGGCGGCGACGGCTGGACCGTCGGCGGCATGGCCAAGGGCGCGGGCATGCTCGCCCCCGGCCTCGCCACCATGCTCGTCGTGCTGACGACCGATGCCGACGTCGAGGCGGACGTACTCGACAGGGCGCTGCGTGACGCCACCCGCCAGACCTTCGACCGCGTCGACTCCGACGGCTGCATGTCGACGAACGACACGGTGCTGCTGCTCGCCTCCGGCGCGTCTGAAGTGACCCCCGGACACGACGAGTTCGCCGCCGCCGTACGCACCGTCTGCGACGACCTCGCCCGCCAGCTCATCGGCGACGCGGAGGGGGCCAGCAAGGACATCCGCATCGAGGTCGTCAACGCCGCCAGTGAGGACGACGCCGTCGAGGTGGGCCGCTCCATCGCCCGTAACAACCTCCTCAAGTGCGCCATCCACGGCGAGGATCCCAACTGGGGCCGTGTCCTCTCCGCGATCGGCACCACGCAGGCCGCGTTCGACCCCGACGAGCTCAACGTCGCCATCAACGGCATCTGGGTCTGCAAGAACGGCAGCGTCGGCGACGACCGCGACCTGGTCGACATGCGCTACCGGGAGGTCAAGATCACCGCGGACCTCGCCGCGGGCACCGAGTCGGCCGTCATCTGGGCCAACGACCTCACCGCCGACTACGTCCACGAGAACAGCGCGTACAGCTCATGAGCACGCGTAAGCACACCGCACTGCCCAAGGCGCAGATCCTCGTCGAGGCGCTGCCGTGGCTCACCCGCCACCACGGCCGCACCGTCGTCATCAAGTTCGGCGGCAACGCCATGATCGACGAGGATCTGAAGGCCGCCTTCGCCCAGGACGTCGTCTTCCTGCGGCACGCCGGCCTCAAGCCGGTCGTCGTGCACGGCGGCGGCCCGCAGATCAGCGCGCAGCTCGACCGGCACGGCCTGGTGAGCGAGTTCAAGGCGGGCCTGCGGGTCACCACGCCCGAAGCCATGGACGTCGTACGCATGGTCCTGGCCGGCCAGGTGCAGCGCGAGCTCGTCGGGCTGCTCAACCAGCACGGCCCGCTCGCCGTCGGCATGACCGGCGAGGACGCACACACCATCACCGCCACCCAGCACTACCCGCAGATCGACGGTGAGTCCGTCGACATCGGGCGGGTCGGCGAGATCACCGCCATCGACACCGGTGCCATCCAGGCCCTGCTCGACGACGGCCGTATCCCGGTCGTCTCGTCCATCGCCCGCAGCGCGGACGACCATCACGTCTTCAACGTCAACGCCGACACCGCCGCAGCCGCGCTCGCGGCCGCGCTCGGCGCCGAGACGCTGATGGTCCTCACCGATGTCGAGGGCCTCTACGAGGACTGGCCCCACAGCGACGAGGTGATCAGCCGGCTCACGGCGAAGGAACTGGAGACGCTGCTGCCCGAGCTCTCCAGCGGAATGGTCCCCAAAATGGAAGGGTGCCTGCACGCCGTGCGCAACGGGGTCAACACCGCCCGCGTGATCGACGGCCGCGTGCAGCACTCGATCCTGCTGGAGATCTTCACCGACGAGGGCATCGGCACGATGGTCGTGCCCGACGAGCACGAAGGGGGAGCGCAGTGACATCGCACGACGGCACCGCGAACCAGGAGCTGGTTCAGCGCTGGCAGGGCGTCATGACGGACAACTACGGCACGCCCAGGCTGTCGCTCGTCCGCGGCCGGGGCGCGAAGGTGTGGGACGCGGACGGCAAGGAATACGCCGACTTCGTCGGAGGCATCGCCGTGAACGCCCTCGGCCACGCCCACCCCGCGATCGTCGACGCGGTCAGCCGTCAGATCGCCTCGCTCGGCCATGTCTCGAACCTCTTCGTCGCCGAGCCGCCCGTCGCGCTCGCCGAGCGGCTGATCCAGATCTCCGGCCGCCCGGGCCGCGTCTTCTTCTCCAACTCGGGCGCCGAGGCCAACGAGGCCGCCTTCAAGATCGGGCGTCTGACCGGCCGTACGCACATGGTCGCCACCGAGGGAGGCTTCCACGGCCGGACCATGGGCGCTCTCGCCCTCACCGGCCAGAAAGCCAAGCGGACGCCCTTCCTGCCGCTCCCCGGCGAGGTCACGCACGTGCCGTTCGGCGACGTCGACGCGCTGCGCGCCGCCGTCACCACCGACACCGCGCTGCTGGTCATCGAGCCGATCCAGGGCGAGCTCGGAGTCGTCGTGCCGCCCGAGAACTATCTGCGGGCCGCCCGCGACATCACCCGCGCCACCGGCACCCTCCTCGTCCTCGACGAGGTCCAGACGGGCATCGGACGCACGGGCCGCTGGTTCGAGTACCAGGGACACGACGCCGTCGAGCCCGACGTCGTCACGCTTGCCAAGGGGCTCGGCGGCGGTCTGCCGCTCGGCGCGACGCTCGCCTTCGGCTCTGCCGCGGACCTCCTCAAGCCCGGCCAGCACGGCACGACGTTCGGCGGGAACCCTGTGGCGTGCGCCGCCGGACTCGCCGTACTGGACACCATCGCGGCCGACGGACTCCTCGACCACGTCAAGCGGATCGGGGAAAAGCTGCGCGACGGAATTGAGTCACTCGGGCACCCGCTGGTCTCCCACGTCCGTGGTGCCGGCCTGCTCCTGGGTATCGTGCTCACCGAGTCCCTTGCTCCCCAGGTGCAGCAGGCGGCTCAGGACGCCGGATTCCTGGTGAACGCGCCCGCCCCCGATGTCGTACGGCTCATGCCGGCGTTCGTCGTCGGAGACGAAGAGGTGGACACGTTCCTCCGGGCTCTCCCCGGCGTTCTCGACACCGCACACGGGGACCGACGATCCGGAGAATGACACCGATGACCGAGGCGCAGGCGCAGGACAACGAGCACGGCGGCCCTGCCGTACCGCAGACCCGCACCGCCAGGCACCGCCGGATCGTGGACATCCTGAACCGGGCCCCGGTGCGCTCGCAGAGCCAGCTGGCGAAGCTCCTCGCCGACGACGGGCTGAGCGTCACCCAGGCGACGCTCTCCCGCGACCTCGACGAGCTGGGCGCGGTGAAGATCCGCAACACGGGCGGCGAGCTGATCTACGCCGTACCGAGCGAGGGCGGCTTCCGCACGCCGCACGCGCCGCTCGGCGAGTCCGCCAAGGAGGAGCGCATGCGGCGCCTCTCCGGCGAACTGCTGATCTCCGCCGAGGCCTCGGCCAACCTCGTCGTGCTGCGTACGCCGCCGGGGGCCGCCCAGTTCCTGGCCTCCGCCATCGACCAGGCCGAGCTGAACGCCATCCTGGGCACCATCGCGGGCGACGACACGCTGCTGCTCATTTCCCGCGACCCGGCGGGCGGCCAGGCCCTCGCGGACCACCTGCTGCGCCTGGCCCAGAACGACCGTTAGCCGGACCGCGGCTCGGTCCGCGCGAGGCCGGCAGCGGCAGCGGCAGCGCGGGCAGGCCGTCCGGGCTCACGCCGACGCAGTCCTGGCGTTGCAGGTACGCGGCGGTCTCGGTGCCGGCGTACCCGCCGCCGACCACCAGGAACTGCAGCCGCGCCGCGCGCTCCGCCTCGTCCGTCGTGGCGGCGGCGATGTCGAGCTGGGCGATGACGTGGTCGCGCACATGAGCCGCCTCGGCCAGGGTCTTCATGCCGCGCCCGTGGTCCAGCAGGCCGGGGATGTCGAAGGTGCGGGTGGTGCTTCCGGCCGCGAGGACGAGCTGGTCGTACGGCTCGGCGACCACCTCGCCGGTGATCTTCCTGATGACGCACACCTTGGCCCCGGCGTCGACGCCGATGGCGCCGCCCGGGCAGATCCGGGTGCGCCGCAGCCTGCGGCGCAGCGACACCGCGACGACTGCGGGGTGAGGACGCCGGCCGCCGCATGCGCAGCAGCGGCAGGTAGAGCTGGTAGTCGGACGGCGATACGAGCACCAGCTCGGCCGCGCGGGGACAGCCTGCGTTCCAGCCGCTGGAGGCACTCGACCCCGGCGAAACCCGCACCGGCCCCAACGGGGTCTTCGCTCGCGCCTCATAGGGGTCCACTGCTCCTCACCGCCGGCGAAGCTGATCTCCCCCCACCTTCGGTGTACGCGCGGGCGGCCGCCCGCCGGTGAGGGCATTGGGGGCTCCGGGAGCGCGGGGCACATTGACGAAACATACGGTGGAGTGCATACTTATACCCATCACCGCATGCATCGTAAGGAGATACTCGTGACCGAGCGCGTCGTACTCGCCTACTCGGGCGGCCTGGACACCTCTGTCGCCATCGGCTGGATCGCCGAGGAGACGGGCGCCGAGGTCATCGCCGTCGCCGTGGACGTCGGCCAGGGCGGCGAGGACCTGGACGTCATCCGCAAGCGCGCGCTCGCCTGCGGTGCGGTCGAAGCCGAGGTCGCGGACGCCAAGGACGAGTTCGCCAACGAGTACTGCCTGCCGGCGATCAAGGCGAACGCCCTCTACATGGACCGGTACCCGCTGGTCTCGGCCCTCTCCCGGCCGGCCATCGTCAAGCACCTGGTCGCCGCCGCCGGCAAGCACGGCGCCTCGATCGTCGCCCACGGCTGCACCGGCAAGGGCAACGACCAGGTCCGCTTCGAGGCCGGTATCTCCGCCCTCGGCCCCGACCTGAAGTGCATCGCCCCGGTCCGCGACTACGCGATGACCCGGGACAAGGCGATCGCCTTCTGCGAGGAGAAGGACCTCCCGATCGCGACCACCAAGAAGTCCCCGTACTCCATCGACCAGAACGTCTTCGGGCGCGCCGTCGAGACGGGCTTCCTGGAGGACATCTGGAACGCCCCGATCGAGGACATCTACGAGTACACCGCCAACCCGGCGCTCCCGCGTGAGGCCGACGAGGTCGTCATCTCCTTCAAGGAGGGCGTCCCGGTCGCCATCGACGGCAGGCCCGTCACCGTCCTCCAGGCGATCCAGCAGCTCAACGAGCGGGCGGGCGCCCAGGGCATCGGCCGGATCGACATGGTCGAGGACCGGCTGGTCGGCATCAAGTCCCGTGAGGTGTACGAGGCCCCGGGCGCGATCGCGCTGATCACCGCCCACCAGGAGCTGGAGAACGTCACCGTCGAGCGCGAGCTGGCCCGCTACAAGCGGCAGGTCGAGCAGCGCTGGGGCGAGATGGTCTACGACGGCCTGTGGTTCTCCCCGCTCAAGCGCGCCCTGGACGGCTTCATCAACGAGGCCAACCAGCACGTGACCGGAGACATCCGGATGACGCTGCACGGCGGCCGCGCCGTCGTCACGGGACGCAAGTCCGACGAGTCGCTGTACGACTTCAACCTGGCGACGTACGACTCGGGCGACACGTTCGACCAGTCCAAGGCCCGAGGGCTTCATCGAGATCTTCGGTCTGTCGTCGAAGATCGCCGCACGGCGTGATCTGCAGGCATAGCCTGACGTGACCTCACGCCACCACAACTCGTTCGACAGCCGCCTCCCCGTTGCTCCGCGGCGGGGAGGCGGCCGCACATCCCCACCCCTTGAGGAGCAGTAGCTGTGAGCAGCAACAACGGTGACGTCCGGCTCTGGGGCGGCCGCTTCGCCGACGGCCCGGCCGAGGCCCTCGCCAAGCTGTCCGCGTCCGTCCACTTCGACTGGCGGCTGGCGCCGTACGACATCGCCGGCTCGCGCGCCCACGCCCGTGTGCTCCACAAGGCGGGGCTGCTCACCGCGGACGAGCTGGAGCGCATGCAGGCAGGTCTCGACCAGCTCGAGGCCGATGTCGCGGACGGTTCGTTCGTCGGCACGATCGCCGACGAGGACGTCCACACGGCCCTGGAGCGCGGACTCCTGGAGCGGCTCGGCGCCGACCTCGGCGGCAAGCTGCGCGCCGGCCGGTCCCGCAACGACCAGGTCGCCACGCTCTTCCGGATGTACCTGCGCGACCACGCCCGCATCATCGGCGGCCTCGTCGCCGAGCTCCAGGACGCCCTGGTCGGTCTCGCCGAGGCCCACCCGGACGTCGCCATGCCGGGCCGTACGCACCTTCAGCACGCCCAGCCGGTCCTCTTCGCCCACCACGTCCTGGCCCACGTCCAGTCCCTCTCCCGGGACGCCGAGCGGCTGCGTCAGTGGGACGAGCGGACCGCCGTGTCGCCGTACGGATCGGGCGCCCTGGCGGGCTCGTCGCTCGGCCTGGACCCGGAGGCGGTCGCCGCCGACCTCGGCTTCGAGCACGGCTCCTCGGGCAACTCCATCGACGGCACGGCGTCGCGCGACTTCGTCGCCGAGTTCGCCTTCATCACCGCGATGATCGGCGTCAATCTCTCCCGGATCGCGGAAGAGATCATCATCTGGAACACGAAGGAGTTCTCCTTCGTCACCCTCCACGACGCCTTCTCGACCGGCTCGTCGATCATGCCGCAGAAGAAGAACCCGGACATCGCCGAACTCGCGCGCGGCAAGTCGGGACGTCTGATCGGCAACCTGACCGGTCTGATGGCGACCCTGAAGGCGCTCCCGCTCGCGTACAACCGCGACCTCCAGGAGGACAAGGAGCCGGTCTTCGACTCCTGCGACACGCTCGAAGTCCTGCTGCCCGCCTTCACCGGCATGATGGCCACGCTCACCGTCAACCGGGAGCGCATGGAGGAGCTGGCGCCGGCCGGCTTCTCGCTCGCCACCGACATCGCCGAGTGGCTGGTCCGGCAGGGCGTGCCGTTCCGGGTCGCGCACGAGGTCGCCGGCGAGTGCGTCAAGGAGTGCGAGCAGCACGGCATCGAGCTCGACCAGCTCACCGACGAGCAGTTCGCCAAGATCTCCCCGCACCTCACCCCCGAGGTCCGTACGGTCCTGAACGTCGTCGGCGCCCTCGCCTCCCGCAACGGGCGCGGCGGCACCGCGCCGTCGGCGGTCGCGGTCCAGCTCGCAGAGGTGAAGGCGGACTTGGCGACTCAGCACGCCTGGGCCACCGCCAAGCACTGAAGCGCGCGGTCCGGTTGAGTACGGTAGTGAGGGACCGTACTCGACCGAACCCGCGGGGAGGCCACGATGCCCTTTGCCCGGCTGTCGGCGGCGACCACTGCCACCGCCCACTTCGGACTCGGCCTCGCGGCCGTCGGCCGTCCGGCGTACATCACGCCCGACCGGGACCGTGATCTGCCCGGCGGACGCGCCCCCGACGCCCTGCGCGAGCGCGCCCACGAACTGCTGGACGCCGCCTACGCGCAGGGCGTGCGTTACATGGACGCCGCGCGCTCCTACGGCCGGGCGGAGGAATTCCTCGGGGAGTGGCTGCGCGCCAGGCCCGACGTCCAGGACGTGGTGATCGGCAGCAAGTGGGGCTACACGTACACCGCCGACTGGAGTACGGACGCCGAGGTCCACGAGGTCAAGGACCACAGCGTGGAGGCCTTCGAGCGTCAGCGCGCGGAGACCGGCGCCCTGCTGGGCGAGCGTCTCGACCTGTACCAGATCCACTCCGTCACGCCCGACAGCCCGGCGCTCACCGATCCGGCGCTCCACGCCCGTCTGGCGGAACTCGCCGCCGGCGGAGTCACCGTCGGCATTTCCACGAGCGGCCCCGCCCAGGCCGACGCCGTCCGGGCGGCACTCGCCGTCACGGTGGACGGCGAGCCGCTGTTCCGTACGGTCCAGGCCACGTACAACGTGCTGGAGACCTCGGCGGCGGACGCGCTGGCCGAGGCCCACGAGGCGGGCCTCACCGTGATCGTGAAAGAGGCCCTGGCCAACGGCAGGCTCGCCGGCTCCGCCGCCCCGCCCGCGCTGCGCGCCGTCGCCGGGGAAACGGGCGCGACCCGCGACGCCGTCGCCATGGCCGTGATCCTGCGGCAGCCCTGGGCCGGCGTGATTCTCTCGGGTGCGGCCACGACGGTACAGCTGTCGTCGAACCTGCACGCGGCCGTGGTGGACCTCGACGAGGGGCAGCTGGCCCGCCTCGCGGAGCTGCGGGAGGAGCCGGCGGCGTACTGGAAGCACCGCTCGGAGCTGCCCTGGAGCTGACCGTTTCCGACAGCGGATCGTCGCCGACGACCGACGATCGAGACATTGATGTCTCATTTGGGTTATTGTTGTCTCATGACTGTCGATCGCGAGCAGGTGCTCCGCACCGCGGCCGCCCTCCTTTCCCGCAAGGCGACCGCGACCATGGACGAGGTCGCCAAGTCGGCCGGCATCGGCCGTGCCACCCTGCACCGCCACTTCGCCGGGCGGGAAGCCCTGGTCAAGGCGCTCGAAGAGCTCGGAATCCGTGAATTCGAGGCGGCGCTCGACGCCGCCGGGCTCGACGAGGGACCCGCCGAGGAAGGGCTGCGCCGCCTGATCGCGGAGATCGAGCCCGCCGCCGGTCTGCTCGCCTTCCTCGTCACGGAGAACCAGCTCTTCGAGGGCGCCCATGTCAATGAGGGATGGGGCCGTCTGGACGCGCGGGTCTCCGCGCATTTCCGGCGCGGACAGCAGCAGGGAGAGTTCCGGATCGACCTCACCCCGGCCTGGCTGACCGAGGCGCTGTACGGGTTGATCGGCACCGGCGCGTGGGCCGTCCAGGACGGCCGGGTGGCGGCCAAGGACTTCCAGTACATGATCGTCGAGTTGCTGCTCGGCGGAGCACGTCGGAACGTGGAGCAATGACCAGTAGCGGCCGGCACCAGATGGCGCGGAACGCCATCCACCATCCCGGCCGCTGGCTGGCGCTCGGCGTGCTCGTCCTCGCCGTGCTGCTGGTCGCCGTCGACGCGACCGTGCTCGGCCTCGCGACGCCCTTCCTCAGCGAGGACCTCCAGCCCTCCGGCACCCAACTGCTGTGGATCGGCGACGTCTACTCGTTCGTCATCGCCGGTCTGCTCGTCTCGATGGGCAGCCTCGGCGACCGGATCGGCCGCAAGAAGCTGCTGCTGAGCGGCGCGGTCGCGTTCGGCGCGGTCTCCGTGCTGAACGCGTACGCCTCCAGCCCCGAGATGATGATCCTCGCCCGCGCGCTGCTCGGCGTGGCCGGTGCGACGCTGATGCCGTCCACGCTCGCGCTGATCCGCAACATCTTCCACGACGCCGAGGAACGCAGCTTCGCCATCGGCGTCTGGGGCGCCGCGGCCTCGGCCGGCGCGGCCGTCGGCCCGGTCGTCGGCGGCTTCCTGCTGGAGAATTTCTGGTGGGGCTCGGTCTTCCTCATCAACGTGCCCGTGATGGTGGTCCTGGTCCTCGTCGGCATCAAACTCCTGCCCGAGTCCAAGGACCCGGCGCCCGGCCCCTGGGACCTGCTCAGCGTCGGGCTCTCCTTCGTCGGCATGATCTGTTTCGTGTACGCCGTCAAGGAGGCGGCGGCGCACGGCCTCACCTGGGGGATCGGGCTCACGGGGCTGGCCGGTCTGGCGGCGCTCTTCTGGTTCGCACGGCGCCAGCTCACGCTTCCCGCGCCACTGCTGGACATGCGGCTGTTCCACCACCGGGGGTTCTCCGGCGCCGTCCTCGCCGACCTGCTGACCATCCTGGGCCTCTCCGGCCTCGTGTTCTTCCTCTCCCAGTTCCTGCAGCTCGTCCAGGGACGCACGCCCCTGGAGTCGGGACTCATCGAACTGCCCGCGGCCGCCGGTGCGGTCGCCGCGGGCCTGGCGGCCGGCTACGTGGCGCGCAGGATATCGGTCCGCAGCGCGGTGACCGGCGGCCTGATGGCGCTGGGTCTCGGCCTGTTGACCTGCACCGTCGTCACGGCTGACACCGGCGTGCCGATGCTGGTCGCGGCCATGATCGTCGGCGGCATCGGGGCGGGCCTGGCCTTCACCGTAACGGCGGACGTCATCCTGGGCAGCGTCCCCAAGGAGCAGGCCGGATCCGCGTCGGCCGTCTCCGAGACGGCGTACGAACTGGGCGCGGCGCTCGGCATCGCCCTGCTCGGCTCGATCGTGACGGGCATCTACCGCAGCTTCACGGTGCCCCCGGGCACCCCCGCCGAGGTGGCGGACTCGGCACACGAATCGCTCGGCGGGGCCGTGGAGTCGGCGGAGTCCCTGCCGCCCGAACAGGGCGCCGCACTGATCTCCGCGGCGCAGGACGCCTTCACCGACGGGTTCCAGGCCGGGGCGTGGGTGGGGTCGGTGGTGCTGTTCGCGACGGCGGTCGCCGCCTGGTTCATGCTGCGGGGCCAGAAGCTGGCGGAAGGCATCGTCGCGGACGCGGACTGAGGGGCGGGCGCACGACTGCGGGACGGCGTACGGCGGAGGGGCGGGCGTACGGCGGAGGGGCCGCGCGCCGCTGTCGGCGGCACGGCCCCTCCGTCGTACGTCCGGGCCGCGTCGGGCGGCCGCGTCGGCTCAGGCAGCCTTCGCCTTCGTCGCGTACATGTCCACGTACTCCTGGCCGGAGAGCCGCATGACCTCGGCCATCACCGAGTCCGTCACCGCGCGCAGCACATAGCGGTCGCGGTCCATGCCCTCGTAGCGCGAGAACTCCATCGGCTCACCGAACCGCACGGTCACCTTGCCGGGGCGCGGCAGGCCGGCGCCGCCCGGCTGGAGCTTGTCCGTACCGATCATCGCGAACGGAACCACCGGCGCGCCGGTCATCAGCGTGAGGCGGGCGATGCCCGTACGGCCACGGTAGAGGCGGCCGTCGGGGGAGCGGGTGCCCTCCGGGTAGATCGAGAAGATCTTGCCCTCCTCGAGCACCCGGCGGCCGGTCATCAGCGCCGCGACACCGCCGCGGCCGCCGTCCCGGTCCACCGGGATCATGCCGCAGCTCGTGAAGAACCAGGCCATCAGCCGGCCCTTGAGCCCCTTGCCGGTGACGTACTCGTCCTTGCCGATGTAGTAGACCTGCCGGTCACAGCAGATCGGCATGATCATCGAGTCGATGAACGTCAGATGGTTCCCCGCCAGGATGACCGGACCGGTCCCGGGAATGTTCTGGGCGCCCTCCACCTGTGGCCGGAACATCAGACGCAGGATCGGTCCGAGCACTGCCTTGATGAGCGCGAGACGGGACAACGGTTCCTCCGGTGTCGTGGCCGGGTGGGGCTGGGCGGCCTGTTCTGTATGAAGTCTGTGCAGGTGAGGACGATACTCGTGGGGTCCGGCTGATCGCACATCGGGTTCATCACTTCGATACGCAGTGTTGACGTGTGTTTCCACTGTGTTCCGTCCAGAGCCTCGTCCACGTAAGACGTAGGCGCCTACGATCAGGCCCTTCCTTCTTGGCTGGTGCGGGACATGACAGAGGAGCGTTCATGACACAGGGCGGACAGCGAAACCCCGGGCGGCGCACGGTTCTCGGCGCGGCGGTACTCGGGGCGGGCGGCGTCACGCTCGGGCTGCCGGGTACGGCGAGCGCCGCCGCCGGCAAGGACCACGCTTCGTACCGCGATCTTCCCGTACCGACCGTCGTGGCGCACCGCGGAGCCAGCGGCTACCGGCCGGAGCACACCATCGGCTCGTACCAACTCGCCCTGGACATGGGCGCGCACGTCATCGAGCAGGACCTCGTCCCCACCAAGGACGGGCATCTCGTCTGCCGACACGAGAACGACATCACCGGCACCACGGATGTCGCCGCGCACCCCGAGTTCGCGTCCCGCAGGACAACGAAATCCGTCGACGGCGTGTCGCTGACCGGCTGGTTCACCGAGGACTTCACGCTCGCCGAGCTCAAGACGCTCCGTGCCAAGGAGCGGATCCCGGGCACCCGGCAGGAGAACACCCTGTACGACGGCCGCTGGACGATCCCCACCTTCGAAGAGGTGCTGCGCTGGGCCGAGCAGGAGGGTCGCGCCCGCGGGCGGCGGGTCTGGCTCCACATCGAGACGAAGCACCCCACGTACTTCCGCGGCCTCGGCCTCGGCCTCGAAGAGCCGCTGGCCGGACTGCTGCGCAAATACGGCCGTCACAAGAAGAACTCGCCGAACTTCCTCCAGTCCTTCGAGCCCAGCAGCATGCAGCGCCTCGCCGGGCTGGTCGCCGCGCCGCGCGTCGTCCTGCTGTCGGGCGCCACCACCCGGCCCTGGGACTTCCAGGTGGCGGGCGACCCGCGCACCGTCGCCGACCTGGTCAAGCCCGAGGGCCTGAAGTGGATCGGCGGCTTCGCCCAGGGCCTCGGCCCCACCCTCGACCTCGTCATCCCCAAGGACGCGGCGGGCAAGCTCGGGACGCCGACGACGCTGGTGCGCGACGCGCACGCGCAGGGCCTGGTCCTCCACCCGTACACCATGCGCAACGAGAACAGCTTCCTGCCCGCGGACTTCCGGCGCGGCACCGACCCGGCGGCGTACGGGGACGCCTTCGGGGCGTTCAAGGTGTACTTCGAGCAGGGCATCGACGGGATCTTCTCCGACAACCCGGACACGGCGCTGCTCGCGGCAGCCGATTTCGCTCGCGACCGCTGAGGACCCGCCGCGCGGTCACCCGTCCACGGACGGGTGACTGTCGCGCCGCGCGGCAACCGCCGGCCGCCGCCGTCACGTCCCGCCTGGCATGACCCTCCCCGTGCCTGCCGCCCCGCCCACGGCCTCACCGGCCGCTCTCTTCCGTACGCTGCGCCCCCTGCTCGCCGCCGAAGCCGTGGCCGAGGCCGCGGACGGGGGAGTCGAGCCGGGCGACCTCGAGCAGGCCGTGTGGCTGCGGCTCCTCGAGCTCCTCGACGGGTCGGGTCCGCCGCCCGACCCGGCGGGCTGGCTGCTGCACGCCGTACGCACCGAGGCGAGCCTGGCCCGGCGCGCGACGCGGCGCGAACTGCCGTACTCCGTACCGCCGGCCGCGACGACGGACACCGCCTGCCCGGAACGCGCCGCGCTGAGCGCCGAGCGGCGGCGGGCACTGCGCGCCGCGGTACGCAGGCTGCCCGGCAGGTGTCCACGGCTGCTGGACGCGATGCTGTCGCCGACGGACCTCACCTACCGGGAAATCGCAGGAAAGTTGGGAATGTCACAAGGCAGCTTGGGGCCCATGCGTTCCCGTTGCCTGGGATGCCTGCGCAGAATGCTGGCGGCGGAGGTTGCGGCTCCAGGGCAAAGGGGAATGGAGCGATAAGCAACCGGCGTATCAGGCGAGCGGGAGGCATGCACACATGGGCATGAGCGTGACCATCTCAGCGGCAACGGCGCAGGATGCCGAGCAGATCCTCAAGTTGCAGTACCTGTGCTATCAGGGCGAGGCCGAGCTGTACGGCGACTACAGCATCGAGCCGCTCACCCAGACCCTCGACGATCTGCGGGCCGAACTCGGCCGCAGCCACACGCTGGTGGCGCGGCTCGGCGACGAGGTGGTCGCGTCGGTGCGCGCGGCTGTCGACGAAGAGGGCACCGCGAAGATCGCGAAGCTCATCGTGCACCCCCGGATGCAGCGGCACGGGCTGGGCGGGCGGCTGCTCGACGCGATCGAGGCGTACTTCGCCGGGGAGCCCGCCGCCAAGCGCTTCCAGCTGTTCACCGGTCACCGCAGCGAGCGCAGTCTGCGGCTGTACCGCAGCCACGGTTACGCCCCGGTCGCCACGGAGCAGATCGCCCCCGGCTTCGCGCTGGTCACCTTCCAGAAGGAGACGGTGGCGCAGGAGTACGCGGCGAGCGCGTAGGAACCCGCGCTCGGGGCAGCTGGATCTGCGGCGGGTCGGGGATCAAGCCCGCCGCAGGCGCCCGCCTATCCCCGCCGTGCCCGCCGCAGCCACAGCACGCCCGTCACCGGCAGCAGTACGGGAATGAACAGGTATCCCTTCCCGAACGCCGACCACACCGTGGCGTCGGAGAACGCCGACGGCTCGATCACCGTCCAGGTTCCCACCACCAGCACGCCCAGGAGCTCCGCGCCGCAGCACACCAGCGCGGCTCGCCGGGCCGTCTCCCCGCCCCGCACCAGGGTGTACGTGATGAAGGCGTACACCACCGCGGCCAGCGCGGACAGCGTGTAGGCGAGCGGCGCCCGGTCGTACTCCGTGGCGATCTGGAAGGCCGACCGGGAAACGGCGCCGACGGACATGACGCCGTACAGCCACACCAGCAGCAGCCCCGGCCCCCGCACCAGCCTGGTCCGCATACGGTCCCGTTCCTGTGCGACGTGCTCGCTCATCCTCAGCCTCCCCAGATGTCGTGGAGCCGGACTTCGAGCACGGCCAGCACGACCGCGCCGGCCGCGACGGTCACCGAGCCCCAGCGGGTCCGCTCGGCCAGCGACAGAAAGCCGGCCGCGGGCACCGCCGCGAGCGCCCCGACGAGATACGAAACGAAGATCACCGCGCCCTCGTCCGGCTTCTCGCCACGCGCCAGCTGCACGATGCCGACCACCAGCTGGGCGAGCGTGAGCAGGGACACCACGGCCATGCCGATGAAGTGCCAGTCCTTGGTGGGCTGATCGCGGAAGGCGGCGTAACCGCACCACGCGGCGAGTACGAGCGCGGCCACGGAGACCGCGACCGTCAGGGCGTCAAGCATGACGACGAGCGTATTACGCCCGTTTACGTCCACGACAACGGGTGGGCGTAGGGTCGGTCGGCATGAAGATCGACGCCCAGGCCCTCCTGTTCGACAACGACGGAACGCTCCTCTCCTCCATGGAGTCGGTGATCCGCTGCTGGACCCGCTGGGCGGGGGAGTACGGCATATCGGCCGAGGAATTCGCGGCCGTCGAGCTGCACGGGCGGCCCGCCGCCGAGATCGCCGCGGACCTGCTGCCCGCGGACGTGGTCCCGGGTGCGGTGGCGCGTATCGAACAGCTCGAGGTCGAGGACGTGACCGGCCCCGGGAGCGTCGTCCTGCTCCCGGGAACGGCCGCACTGCTCGCGAGCCTGCCCGCCGACCGCTGGGCCGTCGTCACGTCCGCCACCCGCCGGCTCGCCGAGGCCCGCCTGGTCGAGGCAGGCATCCGCCCCAAGGCGATGATCGCCGCCGACGACATCACGCGCGGCAAGCCCGATCCGGAGCCCTACCTGCTGGCGGCCCGCAGGCTCGGGGTGGACCCGGCCCGCTGCGTGGTCTTCGAGGACGCTCCCGCAGGGCTCCGGGCCGGGCGCGCTGCGGGCATGACAACCGTGGCGTTGGCCACAACCCACGACCGTTCGGAGCTGGTCGCGGACATCGTCGTGAACGACCTCTCGGCCGTCTCGGCACAGGCCACGAGCGGCGGTGTGGAGATCGTCGTCGCGGACTGACCGCGACCGGACGGGGTCCTGTGGCGAGACAATGACGTCCGCTATTCGGACAGCGTTGATCGATGCGTACGCACGTCTGGTTTACTCATCGCATGACCACGACGAGCAGCCGCACCCTTGCGACCGAGGCGACGATGACGCCCGGTGCTCGTTGTATGTGTCGAATGTGCGCCTTCTGAGGGCCCCTGCCTGAGCCTCGCGCCCCGAAGCGAGACCCCGACAGCCGCGCCCCGTGTCCATCCGAGTGCGTACTCGCTCGAAGGGCCGGGCCCGCCTGCCCCGCGCACGCGTTGCCTCCGGTACCCACCGACCCAGCCGTGCCACGTCCACAAGACGAATGCCCCGTGCCCGGCGGACACTTCGCCGCGCACTCGACAGTGACGGAAATCCTGTGATCACCACTACGGGCCTCACCAAGGTCTACCCATCGCGTGGCCGCGAAGTCACCGCCCTGGACGGCGTCGACCTGCACGTCCGCGAGGGCGAGGTGTACGGCGTCATCGGCCAGAGCGGCGCCGGCAAGTCCTCCCTCATCCGGTGCGTCAACCTGCTGGAGCGCCCCACCGCCGGCACGGTGACCGTCGACGGGCAGGACCTCACCGCGCTCGCCGGCCGAGGCCGCCGCGCCGGCAAGGAGCTGCGCGAGGCGCGCAGCCGCATCGGCATGGTCTTCCAGCACTTCAACCTCCTGTCCTCGCGCACCGTGCAGGACAACGTCGAGCTGCCGCTGGAGATCCTCGGCGTCTCCGGCCAGGAACGCTCCCGCAAGGCGCTCGAACTGCTCGACCTCGTCGGCCTCGCCGAAAAGGCGAAGGCCTACCCCGCCCAGCTCTCCGGCGGCCAGAAGCAGCGCGTCGGCATCGCCCGCGCCCTGGCCGGCGACCCCAAGGTGCTGCTCTCCGACGAGGCCACCTCGGCCCTCGACCCCGAGACCACCCGCTCGATCCTCCAGCTCGTGCGGGACCTGAACCAACAGCTCGGCCTGACCGTCCTGCTCATCACGCACGAGATGGACGTCGTCAAGACGGTCTGCGACTCGGCCGCGCTGATGAAGAAGGGCCGGATCATCGAGTCCGGCACGGTGAGCGAACTCCTGGCGACACCGGGCTCCGAACTGGCTCACGAGCTGTTTCCGGTGGGCGGGCAGGCGTCGGGCCCCGGCCGCACCGTCATCGACGTCACCTTCCACGGTGAGGCCGCGACGCAGCCGGTGATCTCCCAGCTCTCCCGTACGTACAACATCGACATCTCGATCCTGGGCGCCGCGATGGACACCGTCGGCGGCAGGCAGATCGGCCGGATGCGCATCGAGCTGCCCGGCCGGTACGAGGAGAACGTCGTCCCCGTCGGTTTCCTGCGCGAGCAGGGGCTTCAGGTCGAGGTCGTCGAGGACGAACAGGCCACCGACGGACCCGCCGGCGTACCGGCGCAGACCGCTGCCCCCGCGCTGGTGAAGGAAGGTGCCAAGTGAACTGGTCGGAGATGCAGCCGCTGCTGACGCAGGGAACCATCGACACCCTCTACATGGTGTTGTGGTCCACCGTCGTCTCGGTCATCGGCGGACTGCCGCTCGGCATCCTGCTCGTCCTCACGGACAAGGGCGGGCTGCTGCAGAACGTCGCCGTCAACAAGGTCATCGGCGTGATCGTGAACATCGGCCGCTCGCTGCCGTTCATCATCCTGCTGATCGCCCTGATCCCCTTCACGACGCTGGTCGTCGGTACGTTCATCGGCCCCAGCGCGATGATCGTGCCGCTCGCCATCGGCGCCATCCCCTTCTTCGCCCGGCTCGTCGAGACCGCGATCCGCGAGGTCGACCACGGGCTGGTCGAGGCGGTCCAGGCGATGGGTGGCGGCGTGCCGACCGTCGTCTTCAAGGTGCTGCTGCCGCAGTCCCTGCCGTCCCTGATCTCCGGGATCACCACCACGGTCATCGTCCTCGTCGGCTACTCGGCGATGGCGGGCGCGGTCGGCGGCGAAGGCCTCGGCAGCAAGGCCGTGACGTACGGATACCAGCGCTTCGAGACCGAGTTCATGCTCGTCACCGTCGTCGTCCTGATCGCGCTCGTGACCGTCGTGCAGCTCATCGGCGACGGCGTGATCCGGCTCCTGGCGCGTCGCGGACGTACCGCCTCCTAGAACCTCCTGACCCAAGCAAGCCCGCACTCCTTGTCCGGGCGACACCACCGCAACACCCAGAAAGAGGCACTTTTCGTGCGTAAGAACATCAAGATCACCGCCACTGCCGCCGCCTCCGCCGCCATCGCCCTCGGCCTCACCGCCTGCGGCACGGCCTCCGACCCGGGCGCCAAGACCGAGTCGGGCGGCAAGGCCGACGCGTCCAAGGCCCTCGTCGTCGCCGCGTCCCCGACGCCGCACGCCGACATCCTCAACTACGTCAAGGACAACCTGGCGGCGAAGGCCGGCCTGAAGCTCGAGGTCAAGGAGTTCACGGACTACGTCCTGCCGAACACCGCCACCCAGAGCGGCGAGGTCGACGCCAACTTCTTCCAGCACAAGCCGTACCTCGACGACTTCAACAAGAAGAAGCGCACGACCATCGTGCCCGTCGCCGATGTCCACCTCGAGCCGCTGGCCCTCTACTCCAAGAAGGCCAAGGACATCAAGGACATCAAGCCCGGCCAGACGGTCGCGGTGCCCAACGACACCACCAACGAGGGCCGCGCGCTCAAGCTGCTCGCGGACAACGGCCTCATCACGCTGAAGGACGGCGCGGGCCAGGACGCCAAGCTGAGCGACATCAAGGACAAGAAGGGCCTGGAGTTCAAGGAGCTGGAGGCGGCCACGCTGCCCCGCGCCCTGAACGACGTCGACGCGGCCGTCATCAACGGCAACTACGCCATCGAGGCCGACCTCAAGCCCGCGAAGGACTCGCTGGCGATCGAGAAGGCCGAAGGCAACCCGTACGCCAACTTCCTCGCGGTCAAGAAGGGCAATGAGAAGGACGCGCGCGTGCAGAAGCTCGCCAAGCTCCTGAACTCCGACGAGGTCAAGAAGTTCATCGAGGACAAGTACGCCGGCTCGATCGTGCCGGCCTTCGGTGCCGTCAAGTCCTGACGCCCGTACGGTCCTTGTGAGCCAGGGCCCCGCCGGCCGCACGCGGCCGCGCGGGGCCTTCGCGCGCCCGGAGCGCCGCCACCCGGCCATGCACACGGCAGGGATGATGCTGCATGCTGTGCCTTTACGTCCTTCACGACGGTCCACGGCATGGAGCTGCGCATGACTACCACCTTCCCGGACATCTCCATCAGCACGGACCGGCTGGTGCTGCGCCCCTTCGACGAGTCGGACATCCCCGCGCTCACCGAGATGATGAACGACGAGATGGTCACCGCCTGGACGTCCGCGCCGCACCCCTACACCACGCGCGACGGCGAGCGCTGGGTTCGCAGGATCGCTCCTGCGGAACGCACCCAGGGCCGCGGAATCGCGCTCGCCGTCACCGAATTCCTCACCCAGCGGCTCGTGGGGACCGTCCACCTCCAGCACACCGACTGGCGCACACGCGCCACTGAGGTCGCCTATGTGACAGCTCCGTGGGCGCGCGGCGAGGGTTACGCCACCGAAGCGGTGCTCGCAGTCGCCCAGTGGATCTTCCGCGACCTGCGGTTCGAGCGCCTGGAACTGCGCACGGCCGCCGACAACACCGCCGCCCAGCAGGTCGCGCAGAAGATCGGCTGCATCAGCGAGGGCATCCTGCGCAATGCCTGGATAGCGCGCACGCGGACCGAGAACGGCACGGACGGCGGCTGGACCGACATCCGCACCGATTTGATCGTGTGGAGCCTGCTGCCCGAGGATCTCGAAGGTGTGGCCGACCGGATGGCCGAGGCCGGAGGCTACGGGGCGTACAACGACTGGAACTGACCGCCCGCCCGGGGCCCTCGTGGTCTGTACCAGATACGCTCACCCTGCTCGCGCCCCTGTAACCACTGCCGCACCCACCCGTACAACTCCAGGAGACTGACAAGGATGGCCGACCGGGTCACGGTGATCGGCTGGGACGGATCGCCGCTCACCGCCGCGGCCGGGTCCGCCCTCGCGGCCGCGACGCTCGTCGCGGGCGCGGCGCACCACCTGGCGCTCCCCGAGGTGCCGCCGGACGCCGAGCGCATCCGCCTCGGCAGCGTCGACCTCGCCGCCCGCCGCATCGCGGGGCACCGGGGCACGGCCGTCGTCCTCGCCGACGGAGACCCCGGCTTCTTCGGGGTCGTACGGACACTGCGCGCGCCCCAGCACGGCCTGGAGGTCGAAGTGGTGCCCGCCGTCTCCTCCGTGGCCACCGCGTTCGCCCGCGCCGGGATGCCCTGGGACGACGCCCAGATCGTCGTCGCCCAGCGCCGCACGCTGCGCCGCGCCGTCAACGTGTGCCGGGCGCACACCAAGGTCGCGGTGCTCACGTCGCCGGGCGCCGGGCCCGCCGAGCTCGCCCTGCTGCTCGAAGGGGTCCACCGGACCTTCGTCATCTGCGAGGAACTGGGCACGGCCCGCGAGCAGGTCACCGTCCTGACCTCCGACAAGGCCGCCGACCATGCCTGGCGCGACCCCAACGTCGTCATAGTCATCGGAGGCAGCGCGGGCCCCGTCTCCGCCGCCGGCCAGGGAGGCTCCGGGGGTCCCGGCGGGGGCTGGATCGGCGGCCGCGACCCCGGTTACCCGCCGGCCGTACGAGGCTGGGCGCTGCCCGCCGGGGAGTACGGCGACGGACAGGACGAGCGGTCCGGGCGGGCGCCCGGGGAGGGCGAGTCCACCGGACTGCGCGCCGCCCAGCTGGCCCGCCTCGGGCCGCGCGCCGGTGACCTGGTCTGGGACATCGGCTCCGGCAGCGGGGCACTGGCCGTCGAGGCGGCCAGGTTCGGCGCCGCGGTCATCGCCGTCGACGCCGACCCCGACGCGTGCGGCCGTACGACCGCCGCCGCCCGGCGGTTCGGCGTACAGCTGCACGTCGTGCACGGGCGGGCACCGTACGTCCTGGAGGACCTGCCCGAGCCCGACGTCGTACGCATCGGAGGCGGGGGAGTGCCCGTCGTGTCCGCGTGCGCCGACCGCAGGCCCGAGCGCATCGTGACCCACGCGTCCACGCGGGACGAGGCGGAGGCGATCGGCCGGGCGCTCGCCGAGGGCGGTTACACCGTCGAATGCGCGCTGCTCCAGGCCGTCGAACTCGACACCGGCGCCTGGGCGGAACGCGACCGCTCGGTGGTCTTCCTGCTCTCCGGCGTACAGGAGCGGCGCGCAGCCTCGCGATGAGGGACAGCGGACGGTAACGGGACGGTACATGGATCGCGCCCCGTGATGATGCCGCCGCACGGCCCGGGGTAGGCTGGCCGATCGTTGTACCGCAGCCGGGCGTTCGGCGCTTCGTTCGCCAATGTCCGGAAAAGGGGCCCGTTTTGGAGCTCTATGTGGTACGGCGCAGCCGGGGGGCGCGCAACGTGGCGCAGCCCACAGCGGGCCGTGGCGGGACTTCCTGCCCTGGCGGCGTACGGCCGCGAGAATGCATGGTGTCCACGGGGCTTTCGTGCCGCGTGACGGGGACGCTCGTTGTTGTTCGTGACGGGTGCCGAAACATGCCGCGAGCGGGCGTCCCGGGCGAAGGGCCGAAGAAGCACAAGCGATGGGCGAGGGGTACGCATGACTGACACCGGCCGGGTCCCGGGCGAGGGACTGCCGGAGGACGCAGGCATGGTGGCGCAGCCGGGCATCGCCGCTCCGGGCGCGTACACCTTCCTCGAGCCCTCCGAGAGCACAGCCGAGGACGACGACCTGCTGCTGATGCCGGGCGCTCAGGGCGCGTGGAGCGACCCTCAGGCCGCGCCGGCGCCCGCGCCGCAGATACAGCAGGTGCCGCAGGCCCAGCCACAGCCTGAGCCCGTGCCGCAGGCGGAGCTGCCCGCGCACGCGTCCGAGGTGCCGCAGGCACTGCCGGAGATGCAGCCGGAGCACCGGGCGCCGCAGCTTCCCCAGATCGCCGAGGCGACCGAGTCGCAGGCCCCCGAGGCGGCTCAGGCCGCCCAGCCCCAGCCCCAGCCCCAGCCCCAGCCCCAGCCCCAGCCCCAGCCCCAGCCCCAGCCCCAGCCCCAGCTTCAGCCTCAGCAGACGGACGAGCCCGGCGCTCACGAGACCGGCGGCCGTGACTCCGGTGCCGTCGACCTCAGCGTCGTACGTACTCCGCAGCCGGCGCCCGCGGCGGCCCAGACGCCCGCCCCCGCCCGCCGCCCGCTGCACCTCGGCCCGCCGATGCCCGAGGCGAACGGCGGAGTAGTGCGTTCGCTGGCCGACCGCGGTCCCGCGGCCGGCGCGGCGCCGCAGCCCTCCGTGCCCGCGCGCCAGCCCGTGCCGGTGACCACCGGCCTCGAGTACCTGGACATGCCGAGCGGCGCCGCCGCTGCGCTGCCCGGTCCGCAGCTCGGCGTGATTCCGTCACAGGCTGCCACGCCTTGGCCTCAGCCGCAGGAGACTCAGGCGCCACAGGAGGCCGCTGCAGAAACGGTCGTCCCGGAGGCTGTGACTCCGGCCCCCCCCGCGACTCCGGAACCCCCCGCACAACCCGTGCCCGTGGCCGAGCCCGCGGCCGAGCCGGTTGCGCCTCCCGCGCCGCCGGTCGCGGAGGAGACGGTGAGCCTCCCGGCCGAACCGGAGCCGGTGGCCGCCGCGGAGCCGATCGCAGCCGCAGCGCCGGATGCGGCGGAGCCGGTCGCTCCCGAGGCCGTCGCTTCGGAGCCCGTCGCTCCCGAGCCGATCGCTCCCGAGCCCGTCGCCGCCGCGCCCGAACCGCAGCAGCCCGAGCAGCAGTTGCCGCCGCAGGAACCGCAACCCGTCAGCCAGTTCGTCCCGGTCGAGGGCTCCCTCCCGACCGCGCCGCACCTCGCGCCGACGCAGGCCGAAGAGCCGCTCGCCGAGCCCGGCCCGGAGCCGGTACTGGTCGCCGTTGCCGCCGAAGCTCCCGAGCCCGAAGCGACGCCGGAAGCCGAGGCAGTCCCGGAGTCCGCCGACGTGTCCGAGGCCGCACCGGAGCCCGCCGAGGCTCCGGTTCCGGACCCCGAGCCCGTGGCGGTCGTGGCCCCGGAGGAGCCCGTGGCCGAACCGGCCGCCGCCGTCGAGCCGCAGCCCGAGCCGACGCCGGTCCCCGTGCAGCGCGCCGAGCCCGAGGCCGCCGAGCCGGTGGCAGCACCCACTGCTCCCGTCCTCGTACCGGCGCCGCGTGGCCCGTCCCCGGAAGCGCCCGTACAGCAGGAGCAGGAGCCCGAGCCCGCACAGGCGGCACCCGCGCCCGCGCTCCCCGAGCCGGAAGCAGCTCCCGAACCCGAGCCCACCGTCGAACCCGCGCCGATGGTCCCCGAGACGACCGCCACTCCGGTCTCCGCCCCCGCTCCCGGCTACGACGACGCCGAGCGCGAAGCGGTCCTCCGGGTGATGCGTGAGCGCCGGGACATCCGTAACGGCTTCCGCAGCGATCCCATCCCGCACGAGGTGCTCCTGCGCGTCCTCGAAGCGGCGCACACCGCGCCGAGCGTGGGCCACTCCCAGCCCTGGGACTTCGTGGTCATCCGCTCGGCCGAGACGCGCCGGACGATGCACGAACTGGCGGTCCGCCAGCGTGACGCGTACGCCAAGTCGCTGCCCAAGGGCCGGGCGAAGCAGTTCAAGGAACTGAAGATCGAGGCCATCCTCGACACCCCGGTGAACATCGTCGTCACCGCCGACCCGACCCGGGGAGGCCGCCACACCCTGGGCCGCCACACGCAGCCGCAGATGGCGCCGTACTCCTCCGCCCTCGCGGTCGAGAACCTGTGGCTCGCGGCCCGCGCCGAGGGACTCGGCGTCGGCTGGGTCAGCTTCTTCGACGAGCGCGAGATGGTCCGTGCCCTCGGCCTGCCCGAACACCTTGAGGTGGTCGCATACCTCTGCGTCGGGTACGTCGACGAGTTCCCGGAGGAGCCCGAGCTGATGCAGGCGGGCTGGTCCAAGCGCCGCCCGCTCTCGTGGGTCGTCCACGAGGAGACGTACGGCCGCCGCGCCCTGCCGGGCGAGGAGCCGCACGACCTGCTCCAGGAGACCGTCTCCAACATCCGTCCGCTGGACGCCAAGGCGCTCGGCGAGGCGTGGGAGCGCCAGAAGCGCATGACGAAGCCCGCCGGCGCGCTCGGGATGCTCGAAATCATCTCGGCCCAGCTCAGCGGCCTCTCCCGGATGTGCCCGCCGCCGATCCCGGAGCCCGCGGCCGTGGCGATCTTCGCGGGGGACCACGGTGTCCACGCCCAAGGAGTCACGGCCTGGCCGCAGGAGGTGACCTCCCAGATGGTCGCCAACATCCTCGGCGGCGGCGCGGTCTGCAACGCCTTCGCGAGCCAGGTCGGCGCGGAAGTGTGCGTGGTGGACGTCGGCGTGGCGGGCGAACTGCCCGCGACGCCGGGCCTGTTGCCCCGCAAGGTGCGGGCGGGCACGGCGGACTTCACTACGGGCCAGGCCCTCACCCACGAGGAAGTGCTCGCCGCGATCGAGGTGGGCATCGAAACGGCCCGCGATCTGGTGGCGGCGGGCAACAAGGCACTGGTCACCGGTGAGATGGGCATCGCCAACACCACGGTCTCGGCGGCCCTTATCGCGGTCTACACGGGCCAGGATCCGGCCGAGATCACCGGTCGCGGCACGGGCATCAACGACGAGATGCACGCCCGCAAGGTCGACGTCGTACGCCGTGCCCTGGAGCTCCACCAGCCGGACCCGGCGGACCCGATCGGCGTCCTCGCGGCGGTCGGCGGCCTGGAGCACGCGGCGCTCGTGGGCTTCATCCTCGGCGGAGCGTCTCTGCGTACGCCGGTGATCCTGGACGGCGTGAGCGCGGGAGCGGCGGCGCTGGTGGCGCGGGCGATCGCCCCGGAGGCTCTCGCGGCCTGCATCGCGGGCCACCGCAGCGCGGAACCGGGTCACGTGGCGGCCCTCAACAAGCTGGGCCTGCGCCCCCTGGTCGACCTGGACCTCCGCCTCGGCGAGGGCACGGGCGCCCTGCTGGCGCTCCCGGTGGTCCAGAGCGCGGCGAGGGCGATGCACGAGGTGGCCACGTTCGACTCGGCAGGAGTGACGGAGAAGTAACCCGCCGCCTCTACGGCGTGCGCCGTGCCCCCCATGCTCCGAGCGTGGGGGGGCACGTCTGTACCTGTGGGGGCAAACGGACCGCCCCGCACGCGCTCCCGCTTCCACCAGCCCGCCGAAGGGCCCTGTCACCAAACCGGGCCGTCTCCCTCCCCGACAGGGCCCGGGAAATCAGCGCCGGTCAGGCCCGCCCCGCCCCCACGGTGCCGGGAGGGGACGTGTCGGGGCGCTCCCCGCAGGGTGCTGAACGCAATCGCCCCGAGCAAGGCGAAGTACCCGGGTGTTCGGCACCCGAGGAGACGCCACGACGCGGCACCGCCCCCGCCCCCGGAGACGTCTCCGAAGAAGGCCCGCCCCCGCGCCCCGACCGCCCGCCCACCGCACCCCCACCGCCCCCGCCGCCGATGATCCCGCCGCCCCTGGCCCGTAAGGTATTCGGGAGGGCGCCGAAGCCGCCCCACCAGCCGCTTCACCGTCGCAGCGGCGCAAGGCCCCCACGCCGCACAGCGGCGGAGCCGCAAGCCGCACCCACCTCCCCGCCCCGAGGAGCCGCACGCCATGACCGCGCCGCACGCCGCCGCAGGCGACCCGTACCCCGCCTACCCCGTCGGACTCCGCCTCGCCGGCCGGCGCGTAGTCGTCATCGGCGGCGGCCAGGTCGCCCAGCGACGCCTCCCGGCGCTCATCGCGACCGGCGCCGACATCGTCCTCGTATCGCCGTCCGCCACCCCCTCCGTAGAGGCGATGGCAGAAGCGGGCGAGATCCGCTGGGAGCGCCGCCCGTACGCCGAAGGGGACCTGGCCGACGCCTGGTACGCCCTGATCGCGTCCACCGACACCGCCGCCAACGCCGCCGCCTCCACCGAGGCCGAACGCACCCGCACCTGGTGCGTCCGCTCCGACGACGCCGAGGCAGCCACCGCCTGGACCCCCGCCACCGGCCGCTCCGAGGGCGTGACCGTGGCCGTCCTCACCAGCGGCGGCCCCGACCCGCGCCGTACCGCCGCCGTACGCGACGCCATCGTCGAGGGCCTGCGCGACGGCACCCTCGTCGCCCCCCATCACCGCACCCGCACCGCCGGCGTCGCCCTCGTCGGCGGCGGCCCCGGCGACCCGGACCTGATCACGGTCCGCGGCCGCCGCCTGCTCGCCGAGGCCGACGTCGTCATCGCCGACCGCCTCGGCCCGCGCGACCTCCTCGACGAACTCCCGCCGCACGTCGAGGTGATCGACGCCGCGAAGATCCCGTACGGCCGCTTCATGGCCCAGGAGGCCATCAACAACGCGCTGATCGAGCACGCGAAGGCGGGCAAGGCGGTCGTACGGCTCAAGGGCGGCGACCCGTTCGTCTTCGGCCGCGGTATGGAGGAGGCCCAGGCCCTGGCAGAGGCCGGCATCCCGTGCACCGTGGTCCCCGGCATCTCCAGCTCCATCAGCGTCCCCGGCGCGGCCGGAATCCCCGTCACCCACCGGGGCGTCGCGCACGATTTCACGGTGATCAGTGGGCACGTCGCCCCCGAGGACTCGCGCTCTCTCGTCGACTGGAAGGCGGTCGCAGGCCTGCGCGGCACGCTCGTACTCCTCATGGCCGTGGAGCGGATCGGCGCGATCGCCGAGGCGCTGACGGCGTACGGCCGCTCGCCCGAGACGCCGGTGGCGATCATCCAGGAGGGCACGATGGCGGCCCAGCGCCGCGTGGACGCGACGCTCGCGACCGTCGCGGAGACGGCCAGGGCCGAGGACGTACGCCCGCCGGCCGTGATCGTCATCGGCGACGTGGTCAAGGTAGGACCGACCGAAGCGAAGTAAGCCGGAGTGCCCGGAGTACCCGAAGCCCCTGGAACAAGCCGGAGCACCCCACAAGCCGAGCACCCGGTGGGGGAGGGGCGACCCGTAACCTCCGGTAACCGAACCCCCGCCCCACCCGTTGGCACCGCACCCACGACAAGGCAGTATCACCCTGTGGCCGATCTCATCACCATCGACGACCCCGACGACCCGCGCCTGAGCGACTACACGGGCCTGACCGACGTCGAACTCCGGCGCAAGCGCGAGCCCGTCGAGGGGCTCTTCATCGCCGAGGGCGAGAAGGTCATCAGACGCGCCCGGCACGCCGGCTACGAGATGCGGTCGATGCTGCTCTCCGCCAAGTGGGTCGACGTCATGCGCGACGTCATCGACGAGGTCCCGGCGCCGGTGTACGCGGTGAGCCCGGACCTCGCCGAACGCGTCACCGGCTACCACGTGCACCGCGGCGCGCTGGCCTCGATGCAGCGCAAGCCCCTTCCGACCGCCGAGGACCTGCTGGCGAAGGCCCGCCGTGTGGTCGTCATGGAGGCGGTCAACGACCACACCAACATCGGGGCCATCTTCCGGAGCGCCGCCGCGCTCGGCATGGACGCCGTACTGCTCTCCCCGGACAGTGCCGACCCGCTCTACCGCAGGTCGGTCAAGGTCTCCATGGGCGCGGTCTTCTCGGTGCCGTACGCGCGCCTCGAGTCCTGGCCCAAGGACCTGGAGCGGGTACGGGAGGCTGGCTTCAAGCTCCTGGCGCTGACGCCCGACGAGAAGGCCTCGGTGATCGACGAGGCGGCCCCGCACCGCCTCGACCGGGTCGCCCTGATGCTCGGCGCGGAGGGCGACGGCCTGTCCCGGCAGGCGCTCGTCGCCGCGGACGAGTGGGTCCGTATCCCGATGGCGCACGGCGTCGACTCGCTGAACGTCGGCGCGGCGGCCGCGGTCGCCTTCTACGCGGTGGCGACGGGCCGACCGCAGTCCTGACCGGCCCGGTGGGGGCGGCCGGGGCTCAGAACCGCGGCCGCCGGCGTCAGAAGCCGTGCGGGCCCTCCGGGGCCGCCCGTCGCTCCGCGTCAGCGGTTGCGCCGAGGCTCCTGGCCGGCCCCTGACACCCCTGCGCCGCCGCGATGCCCAGCGCCACCAGCAGCGTCACCACGACGAAGACGACGAGGCGCTGCCGCAGCAGCCTCGGGTTCGCCGGACGCCGCCCGGCGGACGTCGTCCTGGTCCCCGGTCTCGTTCCGGGACGCCCGTTCGTACGGCCGCCGGAGCGCGTGGTGGTGCGCCCGGCCGAAGGGCGTGAACCCGTCCGCGGGGTCGAGGCACGCGGGGCGTGCACGCGCGGCGCGGGAGTGCCCGCCGCACGCCCCCGCTCGGTGTCCTGCTCGACATAGTGTTCCGCGAGCCGCCCGGTGGGCCGGTCGTGATCGGCGCGGGGAGCGGGCGGGCGGGCCTCGCCGACGCCCTGGGCCTCCCGGGCCGCGATCTCCTTCAGCCGCATCGAGAGCTGAAGCGTGCTGGGACGCTCCTCCGGGTCCTTGGCGAGGCAGGCCCGCACGAGTGGCGCGAGGGCGTCAGGCACGCCGTACAGCTGCGGCTCCTCGTGCACCACGCGGTAGAGCATCACCTCGGAACTGCCTTGCCCGAAGGGGGAGTCGGCGGTCGCCGCGTACGCCAGAGTGGCCCCCAGCGCGAACACGTCGGTGGCCGGCGTGACCGCCGCGCCCCGCACCTGCTCGGGGGCGAGGAAACCGGGGGAGCCGACCGCTGTGCCGACATGCGTGAGGGTGCTCGCGCCGGTCGCCCAGGCGATGCCGAAGTCGATGATCCGAGGGCCCTTGGGCGACAGCAGGATGTTCGACGGCTTGAGGTCGCGGTGGACCACACCGGCCTCGTGCACCGCCACCAGCCCCTCCGACAGCGCCGCGCCGATCGAGGCCACCTCGGCGGCCGGCAGCGGACCTTCCTCGGCCACCTTGTCGTGCAGCGAAGGGCCCGGTACGTACTGGGTCGCGAACCACGGCCGGTCCGCCTCGAGATCGGCCGCCACCAGCCGGGCCGTACAGCCCCCCCGGATCCGCCGCGCCGCGGACACCTCGCGCGCGAAACGCGACCTGAACTCCTGATCCTCCGCCAGGTCCGGCCGGATCACCTTCAGCGCGACGCGCTGGCCGCGCCGGTCCGAGCCCAGATAGACGACTCCCATGCCGCCCGCCCCGAGCCGCCGGTGAAGCCTGAACGAGCCGACGACACGCGGGTCCTCGCGCCGGAGCCGCATCATCGCCATGTCCGTCCCCTACCTCTGGTGGGGCCTCCCCCACCCCGCTGCTGACCGGTCCGTTCGACGTCGCACAGCTTACGTACCTGCGGCCCGGTGTGCTCATAGGCCGCGCCCTCGCGAATCGATCGATTGTCAGTGCCGGGTGGGAAACTTGAAGAGTGGTCAGGGGACGGCCGATCCGCCGTCCCCGGCCCGTGCGAGATCTCAAAGGTCCGTCGCAGAAGGGGGATTGGATCAATGAAGGGCGATCGCGTGGAGATAGTGGTCGACGCGGGAGACACGACCCGCACGTACGAAGTGGTGGCCGGCCGGGCAGGTCGGCGGGTGGAAACAGCGGTCCGCAGGGGAGTGGTGGAAGTGAGCGAAGTCACCCGCAGTGGCTCCGTGGTACGCACGGCGCGCTTCATGGCGACCAGGGTGCTCGCCCTGGTCGAACAGCCGGTCCCCAGGGAGGACGACTCCGAACGCTCCTGAGACTCCCCGGCCCCCGAACGGCAGAACGCCCCCTCCGGGAAGACCCCAAGAGGCGGGACGGCATCTCCACCCTGGGGAGTACGTCACCGCGCCGTCGCTCATCCTCCGGGAGGCCCGGCAATCAGTACGCGGGCATGACGCCCCGGTCGTGACGCGCGCCTAATGTTGAGGTCAAGCGGCGGGTGGAGCACTCGTCCCCCGAGGTCAGACACCCGCCGCTGCCCACACACGACAGGAGAGGGACCATGGCGGACGCGGCATCACGCACGATGATCCGTACGCAGGGACGCAGGGCATTCGCCTCGTTCGGCGGCCGTCCGTCAGGCACGCGCCACCCCCTGGTGGCGACGGCCATGGTCCTTCCCCTCGCGGCACTGCTCGTCGTCCTCTTCGGAGGCTGGGAAGCGGTGGTCACACAGGCGTCGTCCGTGGGCGTGATGCTCGGGCGCTGAGCGGCGCCCATGGCCCGGTAGAGCGGACCGGGCCAGGGCATCCGGCCATTTCAATACCCCGTGGGGACGGGGGTGCGGCGGACGACTGCGTTTGCCCGGACAGCTGGGGAGCTGTCCGGGCAACGCCTTTTTCCCACCGGGATGGCCCGCTTCGCGGCGGCAGCGTACGACCCGTGCCGGGACCGACCGGGTCTCCGCACCGGCCTCAGCAGCGCCGGGTGGATCCGGCCGCCCCCAGCGCGATGCAGCCCGCCGGGGCGCGCCTGGGGCCGGCCAGTTCGGGACGGGGCGGGGAAGGGCCCGGTGCACCGCGTAGGCTCCCGGACGGCATCGCGAAGTCCCGCACCGCACCGCGGAGCCCGGCACCACAGGACCGCACCGCACCGAACTGCCCCGGGGGACCCGTGACCGTATCCGTCGCGCGAGCGCTGAGCGCGGTCGCGCACGACGTCGCGCCCCGGCCCGAAACCCAGGCGGCCCCCCAGCTCCCGCCACGCCCCCCGCTCACCGTCACGCCCGCCCCCTGCGCCTGCCCCCGCCCCGACATCCTGGCGGACAGGCCGGACGGCACGGTCGTACGCCACGGAGACGTCGTCGCCAAGTCCCACGCCCCGGACACGGACCCCGTCGCCCTCACCGCACGTGTCGCCGCAGCCGCGCACCCACTCCTCGCCGGGATTCTCCTGCCGCCCCTGCCCGTACCGGCGGCGCGGGGCGACATCTTCACCACCCTGCTGCACGGCCGGCCCCTCACCCTGTGGCCGTACGGAACACCCGTCGACCCCGACGACCCCGACGCGGCCCCCTGGGAGGACGCCGCGGCCCTCCTCGCCCGGCTGCACGCGATCGCCCCCGGCGCCCTCCGGCTGTCCGCCCCGCTGCCACCCATGCGCGGCCCGGCGAAGGCCGCCCGCGCCGTCGCGCGGATGCGCGCGGCAGAACCTCACCCGGCCGCCGCCACGGCCTCGGTGCTCCGCGCCTGGGCCGGACTGCCGGCCTGGGCCCGCGACGAGGTTCCGTTCCCGCCCGGCCGCGCGGCCCTGTGCCACGGCGACCTCCACCTCGGTCAACTGGTCCGCCGCCCGGCCGACGCCCCGCGCGAGGACCGCTGGCTGCTGATCGACGTGGACGACATGGGCATCGGCGACCCCGCCTGGGACCTGGCCCGCCCCGCCGCCTGGTACGCCGCGGGCCTGCTCGCGCCCGCCGTCTGGGAACGCTTTCTGGGCGCGTACCGGTCCGCGGGCGGCACGGCCGTACCCCCCGAGGGCGATCCGTGGCCCCAACTCGACGTATCCGCCCGCGCCCTGACCGTCCAGAGCGCCGCCCTCGCCCTCGCCAAGTCCGCCGCCGAGAACCGGCCGCTGGACGAGGTGGAGGAGATGATGATCGAGGGCTGCGCCCGTATCGCGTCCCTCCCGCCCGAGTTGGAGTGCGAGGCCACGCCGTAGGGTGAACGGAGCGTCGCCGGGCATGCATTCCGGCGATGCGAACCGACGGCGAGGAGTTGACCCGACATGCAGTGTCCCAAGTGCCATGCACCCATGCACACGTACAACCGCAATGGCGTCCAGATCGAGCAGTGCAGCGGTTGCCGCGGGATATTTCTCGACTACGGCGAGCTCGAGTCGCTGACCCGCCTCGAGTCGCAGTGGACCCAGCAGGCCCCGCCCCCGCCGCCGGCACCGCAGGCCTACCCGGCCGCGCCCGCGCCCGCCTGGGGTGCCCCGCAGCACGGTCACCACGGTGGCCACCACGGCGGGCACCGGCAGAAGGGCTTCGGCCGGATGCTGTTCTCGTCCTGACCATGGGGGCCCTGACCATGAGGGCCTGACCACGAACACGCAGAAGCCCCCGGCCGTTCTCACGGCCGGGGGCTTCTCGGGTGGTGCGCGATACTGGGATTGAACCAGTGACCTCTTCCGTGTCAGGGAAGCGCTCTCCCGCTGAGCTAATCGCGCGGGCGTGTTCAGTTGATCTTTCGGTACTGCGGATTGCGTGCGCGATACTGGGATTGAACCAGTGACCTCTTCCGTGTCAGGGAAGCGCTCTCCCGCTGAGCTAATCGCGCGGGACGGACACCCGTTTCCGGGATCCAGTGGACGATACTGGGATTGAACCAGTGACCTCTTCCGTGTCAGGGAAGCGCTCTCCCGCTGAGCTAATCGTCCTTGGAGGTGGAGACGGGATTTGAACCCGTGTAGACGGCTTTGCAGGCCGTTGCCTCGCCTCTCGGCCACTCCACCAGGAGTGAATGACAGGGGTTCGGGAAGATCCCCCACACCGAGCGGACGACGAGATTCGAACTCGCGACCCTCACCTTGGCAAGGTGATGCTCTACCAACTGAGCCACGTCCGCTTGTCTTACCGGGGCGTTTCCGTCCCGGCGACGTGTTGAACTCTAGCGGATTCCGGGGCCAGTACAAAAACGCGTTTGTGCAGCGTGCTGCGCTGCGTCCGCCCCGGCGCAGGTCATCGCGGTCCCGCTCTAGACTCGGGGCCGTGCACGACCTTCCCCCTTTGGCCCGCTTCGGCGGCCTTGTCGCCTCCGATCTGCGCGATGTGACCAGCGATCCCGCCGCACTCGACTCCACCGGCTTCTGGGCCGTGACCGCGGACTTCGAGGGCGGGCTCGTCTGCGCACGCTTCGGCGACGTACGCCCCGAGCCCGTCCCTTCCCCCGTCCCCGGCGCCTGGTGCGGGCCCGCCGCCGGTGACTGGACGTCGTCGATGGACCGCGCCGCGTACACGGCGGGCGTACGCCGCATCCGGGAGCACATCGCGGCCGGCGAGGTCTACCAGGCCAATCTCTGCCGCGTACTGACCGCTCCGCTGCCCGACCGGCCCGGCGCCCGCGCCGACGTCGACGCGCTCACCGCCCTGCTGGCCCGGGGCAACCCGGCGCCGTACGCAGGAACGATCCGGCTGCCCGCGCACGGCGTCGAGATAGCCACCGCGTCCCCCGAGCTCTACCTGCGGCGCGACGGGCGGACCGTCGAGTCCGGGCCGATCAAGGGCACCGGGCGGACCGCCGGCGATCTCCTGGAGAAGGACCACGCCGAGAACGTGATGATCGTGGACCTCGTCCGCAACGACCTGGGCCGGGTCGCCGTCCCCGGCTCCGTGAGCGTTCCGGAGCTGTGCGTGGTCGAACCGCACCCGGGCCTCGTCCACCTCGTCTCCACCGTGCGCGCCGAACTCGCGCCCCGCGCCGACTGGGCCGCGCTGCTCGCCGCGACGTTCCCGCCGGGCTCGGTGACGGGAGCCCCCAAGTCCAGCGCCCTCACGATCATCGAGGCGCTGGAGGCCGCGCCGCGCGGTCCGTACTGTGGAGGCATCGGCTGGGTCGACGCCGACCGCGGCACCGGTGAGCTGGCCGTCGGCATACGTACCTTCTGGATCGACCGCACGCTCCCGGACGGCCCGGTCCTCAGATTCGGTACGGGCGCCGGCATCACCTGGGGCTCCGACCCCGAACGCGAATGGGACGAGACCGAACTGAAGGCCTCCCGCCTGCTCGCGGTAGCGTCGGGCACGTACCGGGAAACGGGAAGGACCGCGTCATGAAACTTTGGGTCGACGGCAGGCTGCAGGACGCGGCCACTGCCAGGGTGTCCGTACTCGATCATGGTCTGACCGTGGGCGACGGCATCTTCGAGACGGTGAAGGCGACCGCGGGACGGACCTTCGCCCTCACCCGGCACCTGGAGCGGCTCGCCCGCTCGGCGCGCGGTCTCGGGCTGCCCGAGCCCGATCTCGACGAGGTGCGCCGTGCCTGTGCCGCCGTCCTGGACGCCAACCCCATGGCCCTCGGCCGGCTGCGGATCACCTACACCGGCGGCCTCTCGCCGCTCGGCTCCGAACGCGGCGACACCGGCCCCACTCTGATCGTGGCCCTGGGGGAGGCCGGCCGCCGCCCCGACAGCACCGCTGTGATCACCGTCCCCTGGACGCGCAACGAGCGCGGCGCCCTCACCGGCCTCAAGACCACGTCGTACGCCGAGAACGTCGTCGCACTGGCCCGCGCGCGCGAACAGGGCGCCTCCGAGGCGCTGTTCGCGAACACCGTCGGGCAGCTCTGCGAGGGCACGGGCTCCAATGTCTTCGTCGTACTCGAAGGCCGGCTGCTCACCCCGCCCGTCTCCTCCGGCTGCCTCGCCGGCATCACGCGCGCCCTGGCCGTCGAGTGGGCGGGCGCCGAGGAGGCCGACCTGCCACTGGACGTACTGGAGCGGGCCGACGAGGTCTTCCTGACCTCCACGCTGCGCGACGTGCAGGCCGTGCACCGGATCGACGGCCGCCAACTGCCGGGCGCGCCGGGACCGGTGACGGCCAAGGCGATGCGGGTCTTCGACGAGCGCGCCGCGTCGGACCTGGACCCGTAAGCCGCGGGAAGGGCGGGACGGCCGGGAATTTCGGATGACGGGGGCCCGTCCGGCGGGTACAACTCCCCTGATGACCACAACTCTGCGGCCGACAGAGCCGCTTCAGCAGGGCGTCGACGGCGCCACGTCACGTACGTACGACGTATGCGTGAACAGCCGCCCCGTCGGCACGGTCGAGCTGTCCACGGACGTCCGCTTCGGCGGCGGTGTCGGCCGTATCACCGCACTGAGCATCGACGAGGCCGACCGGCGCCGGGGGAGGGCGACGGTGGCCGCGCTCGCGGCCGAGGAGGTGCTGCGCGGCTGGGGCTGTCGCCGCGTGGAGGTCTCCGTCCCGGTCGAGGCGGCGGCCGCGCGGCGCATGGCCGACGCTCTCGGCTACACCGAACGCGGCCGCATCATGACCAAGGTCCTGCCCGCCGAACCGCCGGCGCTGCCCGAAGGCCTCGTGAGCAGGCCGATGAGCGCAGGCGAATTCGACACCTGGCTCGCCCACACCAAGGTCGGTCACGTCCGCTCCCTGACCGCGCGCGGCTACTCCGAGGAAGCGGCGCGGGCCAAGTCGGACGCCGACCACGCGGCGGCCCTCTCCGACGGAATCGCCACCCCTGACACCTACCTGGGCGCCCTGGTGCGCGACGGTGCGGTGGTCGGCACGCTCTGGCTCGCGCTGCGGCACCCGCATCCCGGCCAGAGCGGCGCGTACGTCTTCGACGTCGAAGTGGCCGGGGAGTACCGGGGCCAGGGCCTCGGGCGCGCGCTGCTGCTGATCGCCGAACGCGAGGCGCTGGCGGCCGGGAGCGATCGCATCGGACTCAACGTCTACGCGGACAACACACCGGCCCTGCGGCTGTACGAAGCACTGGGCTACGCGCCGCTGTCGTACCACCTCTACAAGCAGTTGCTCTGACACCAGTCGTTGCGGCCCCGTCGCGGGTGGTCAGGCGAGCAGGCGGTCGACGATCTCCTCGATGCGCCCGCGCAGCCCTTCCTGGCTCTTGCCGCCGTCCAGCCGCGCGCCGTCGATGACGTACGTCGGCGTGCCCGTGACGCCGATGGCCTTGCCCTCGGCCTCGTCGGCGTCGACGATCAGCAGGTGCCTGCCGTCGATCAGGGCGGTGTCGAACTCCTCCGCGTCCAGCCCCAGTTCGCCCGCGACCTCGAGCAGGAGGGGCTCGCCCCTGGCCGCCAGCTCCTCGTTACGGGCGAGCACAGCCTCCACGTACGGCCAGCCCTTGCCCTGGTCGACCGCCTCCTCGGCGGCCTGCGCGGCGGCGTAGGCGTGCTTGTGCTTCTCGAGGGGGAAGTGGCGCAGGCGTACGTCGATCCGGTCGCCGTAGCGCTCGCGCAGGGCACGCACGTCGTCCAGCGCGGCGTGGCAGTCGGGGCACTGGAGCTCGCACCAGATGTCGAGGACGACGGGGCGGGCGGGAGAGGAGTCGGTCATGGGGCCAGTCTCCCAGCCCGGCGGCGGCGCCCCAACCGGGACCTGGGGAGGAGGGAGCCCCCGAGATGTCCCTGAGGTCGTTCGCAGGCGTGGCCCGGGTGGCGTCGGCCGGTGCAGGATGGAGGGGAACGTACACCCCTGGGGCTGGAGGACCGGATGCTGGCAGAGACCATCTGTTCCGCGGCGTCCGCGGCAGGTCTGGGCATCGCCGCGATCACCGCGTACCGCAAACGATTCCTGGCCGCGACGCGCATCGTCGCCTACTCGCTGGTGCCGGTCGGCCTGGTGATGACCGGCGTCGTCGAGTGGCTTTCGGGTATCGCCTTCAAGCCGGAGGTCTGGCTGGGCTTCGCCCTGCTCGGCCTGTCCTGGCTGCTCTTCATGACGACCAGGGCGGTGGAGCGCCGCGGTGGCGGCACCCGCAAGGAGCGCAGGGCCGCGCGTGCCGCGCAGCGGGAGGCGGTCGCCCCGCGGGCCGCAGCGCCGGCGCCCGGTGCCGGGCTCCCGGCGGCCGCGCAGCAGAAGCAGCCTGAGCCGAGAGCGGCGAAGGGGCAGGCGGAGGACTTCAGCGACATCGAGGCGATCCTGAAGAAGCACGGCATCTGACAGCGCGCACCCGGCGGCACGGCATCTGAAAGCAAAGCTGGCAACTCGCACGCCGAAGTGATCACCGGAAGATCACGAATGGCCAAGATCCAGCGAACTCGCCCCACAGGTGGGCGTGTTGGTCGTCCGGGGCGCCCGGCCTGCGTCATCATCGGCCCGAGATGCTGGACACATCCCGGGGCGAAGCCCCCGCACCCACCGAAGAACCGCGCGGCTGCCTCTTCGCGCTCTCCCAGCCACCCCTGATGATCTTCCTCGGGGTGATCGGCTTCCTGCTGCTGATGGCCGCGATGCACGATCTCTTCCTGCTGTGAGGCCGTCGTGCCGGGAAGGGTCTCAGCCCGCGGCTTCCTTGCGCCGCGCCCGGTACGCGGCCACATGCAGCCGGTTACCGCAGGTGCGGCTGTCGCAGTAGCGGCGGGAGCGGTTGCGCGAGAGGTCGACGAAGGCCCGCCGGCAGTCCGGGGCCTCGCAGCGGCGCAGCCGCTCCTGCTCGCCGGAGACCACGATGAAGGCCAGCGCCATTCCGCAGTCGGCCGCGAGGTGGTCGGCGACCGAGGCGCCGGGCGCGAAGTAGTGCACGTGCCAGTCGAAGCCGTCGTGGTTTGTCAGCCGGGGCGTGGTGCCGGCCGCCGCCACGAGTTGGTTGATCAGCTCGGCGCTGGCGTGGGGGTCGGGCGCCGCGAACACGTCCGCGAAGCGCCCTCGCACGTCCCGTACGGCCCTCAGATCCGCCTCGGTGAGCGTTCCGACGTCGCTGACGTGATGGAGCCGCACAAAGCCGTACAGCGCCTCGATGTCGGCGAGCCGGTCGCCCTGCTCACTCTCCGGTCCCGTGTTCACGAGATCGACGACGACGTCGAGGGCGCGTCTGGTGTCGTGGGGGATCAGCACGATTCGCTCCCTGCCTGCTGCGGGCGGGCGCCCGCAGATGCCGGTCGACTTTAGCGGCTCGTGCCTGAAGCGCACCGGCGCCGTCCCTCGCGGTGGAATCCGCGGAGACGGCGCCGGTGTGTGCCGTATGCAGTTGTCCGCCCCTCGCCGTCGCCCCGAGTCGGACGGCGTTGGGTGGCTCTCGTCCTGGCTCAGTTCTCCGCCAGGATGTGTGAGAGTTCCGTGTCGAGATCGAAGTGACGATGCTCGGTGCCCGGTGGGACCGCGGCGTCGGTCCGCTTCAGGAACGATTCCAGGGCCCGCGCCGGGGCTTCGAGCAAGGCTTCTCCTTCCGGGGAGCTCAGGGCGATGCATACGACGCCCTGGCCATGACTGCGGGACGGCCAGACTCTGACGTCGCCGGTACCGGTGGGCCGGTGGAGGCCCTCGGCGAGGAGATCGCGGGCGAACACCCACTCGACGGTTTCCTCGGCTCCGGTGTGGAAGGTGGCATGCACGGCGTAGGGATCGGCCGTGTCATACCGCAGGCCCGCGGGTACAGGCAGTGATGACTCGCTCGACACTACGAGGCGCAGGTGCAGCTCGCAGCTGACCGTGGTGTTCATAAGCGCCAGGGCCTTTCGCTCAGTGTGCGCTCGGGGATTCGCACGTCGGCGAAATCGACATGCCACCTACGGTGTCGTTGTAAACCCCTCTGACCTTTTTGCGGCTCTTCAGGTACCTCGTACGGCGGAGTGACACTTGAGGCAGTACGGCCATTCCGACGGTGCGATCAAGTCCGGTAGGTTGGGCCCTATGAATGCGGAGAGTAACGAGCGGGAAGAAGTCGTCGACCCGGCGGCCGCAGAGCCCGCCACGGGGGGCGTGACCGGGGGCGAGCGAGAGCTGGGTTCCCGGGCGCCGCAGGTCATCAAGCGCTACCGGACACTGCACCTGAGCTGGCAGGTCGGGGTGTTCGTCATCGGTCTGGCGGTCGTGGCGGCCGGTGTGGTCATGCTGCCGCTGCCGGGACCCGGCTGGCTGGTGATCTTCGGTGGCATGGCGATCTGGGCCACCGAGTTCGTTTGGGCGCAGCTGGTTCTGCGCTGGACGAAACGCAAAGTCACCGAGGCGGCCCAGAAGGCACTCGACCCCAAGGTCCGGCGGCGCAACATCATCCTCACCACGATCGGTCTGGTGATCATCGCCGTACTGGTCGGGATCTACGTCTGGAAGTTCGGCCTCGCCATGCCGTGGAACATCGACGAGTGACCCGGTACAGGGTTCGGGGGACCCGCTGACATGGGGTAATGTTTGCGGAGCGCCGGGGCGATTAGCTCAGTGGGAGAGCGCTTCGTTCACACCGAAGAGGTCACTGGTTCGAACCCAGTATCGCCCACCCGGACCGAAGGCCCGGAAGACGAAAGTCTTCCGGGCCTTCGCCGTTCCCGGCCGCCTTCCGGCCGGGAACGGCCCGCCCTCAGCGCATCCGGCCGAGGGTGTCCCGCAGCCGGCGCGCGTCGCGCAGTCGCTGCTCGTACGTCGCCCCGACGGCCAGCAGGAGCAGGCCCGCGAGGGCCGGCGGCAGCCAGCGGGGAAGAGATCCGATGACTTGGACGACGTACGGCGCCAGCTCGTGCAGTGCGACCAGCGCGAGTACCGTCGAGCCCAGCACCAGCAACGCCTGGAGCCGGTGCCTGGCACCCGTCAGGGTCACGGCCAGGGCCGCTGCCCCGAGCAGCAGCGGGCGCAGCCAGTGCTGGTCGCCCCAGGCCGCGATCAGGCTCGGCAGGAGGGTCGCGGCGAGCCCGGGGCCGTACGCCGTCCAGGACGAGGCCTGCGGGTCGCGACGCCGCCGCAGTACGCCGATCACGAGCGCCGGGACAGTGACGGGCAGGGTGTACGCCTCGGGCGTGACCACGTCCGAGGCGCCGAGGCGGACCCAGGTGGCCAGGACGAAGAGCGTGGCCGCCGCGTATCCGACGGGGCGCCGGTCGGACCGTACGGCCGTGCCCGCGGCGATGACTCCGCACAGGGCCAGCACCAGCGCGAGAGTGGGTGCGTGGCCGACCGCCAGACCGATCGACAGCAGGCCTGCCGCCGCGCCCGTGACCTCCAAAGGCAGCGCGGTGACGTGGCCGCGGACGCGTGCGGCGAGTACGGCGGCCGCCGCGGGGACCGCGAGGAGCGCCAACGCGGCCTGGTGCGGCGCGAGGTCGAGGACGGCGGCGCCGGCGCCGGTCAGCCCGGTCGCGAATACAGCGGCCGCAGCGGCTCCGACCCGTGGCGTAATGGAGCCCTTGGCGAGGACGGCTGCCGCTCCGAAGAGCGCCGGCATGACGCCGAGGACGGCGAACGTTGCGGCCTGCGCGGCCAGCGACAGCAGCGAGGCGGAGAGCGCCGACGCGAGAGCGCAGGCGAGCGCGGTGAGCGCGAGGGGCGCGCCGGGCGCCGGGGCGGGGCCGGCGAGGGCCGGGTGTACCGCGAGGGCGAGGGGCGCGGCGGTCAGCAGCACGTACAGGGTCACGGCCGCCGGGTAACCGAGGTCCAGCGCGGCCGGGGCGGTGTACGCCGCCGCCCACGCCAGGGCCAGGGCCCCGCAGGCCGCCGGGGCGCGCCAGGCGGGGTCGGGGGTGGCCAGGCGGCGCGCCGTCGCGAGAACGGCGGCCACGGTCAGCAGGACCAGAGGGGCGGCGGACGTCCAGGACCAGGGCAGCTCGGAGGACAGCGCCTCGCGGACGCCGGCCGGGGCTCCGGACCAGGCGCGCTCCGCCCAGGCGGCGGGGCTCAGCAGGGTGACGGCGACCAGCGGCAGCGCCCACAGCGTGCCAAGGGCCAGTACCGCGCCGGACGAACCGGCCAGTCCCAGGACCATGGGTCGCGGCAGACCCACGCGTACGACGGCCAGCAGGGCCACGGCGCACAGCACGTACACAGGTACGGCCCATGCGCTGGGCACGAGGGGACGCAGCATGCCACCGACGGCGGCCAGCACGGCGAGCCCGGCCACGGCGGAGGCCGCGACGGCGTGCGGCGACCATGCGGCGGCCTCGGGCGACGGCGACGACGTGGCTGCGCGGTCGGGCGACGGCGCGGCGGCCTGCGGCGCCGGTGCCCGCCACGCGGCGAACGCCGCCAGGGCGGCAGCCGCCAGCAGCAGTACACCCGGGCGCAGCGCGTCGCCGGAGCTGCCCGCCGCCAGCGACAGGGCGGCGGCGCTCAGCAGCGCCCACGCGCCCGTCAGCCAGGCCCCGGCGCACGCCAGCGGGCGCACCCCACGGCCCGTGCCCCACAGGGCGACGGCGACGTCGAGCGCGGTCGTGGCCAGCAGTGCCCAGGTGAGCGTCAGCGGACCCGCGTCGGCCGCCAGCGTCCAGAGCAGGAAGGGGAACTGAGCGGTGATCAGGGCTGCGGGCAGCGGCAGCCGCAGGCGCCCCAGGCTCAGTCCGTATGCCGTCCAGAGACCGGCCAGCGCCGCCGAGCTGATCGCGGTGTACACGAGAGCGTCCGTGTCCGGCGCCGCCACACGGTGCAGCGCGTAGGCGTCGAGGAGCGTGAGCGCGAGGCCGAGCGCGGCCACCGCCTCGGCGGTCGAGACGAGCCCGCGGCGCAGCAGCAGGGCCGGCGCGGCCAGCGCCAGGGCCGTCACGGCGCCCAGCACCGCCGAGCGGCCACCGATACCCATGTGGCCCCAGCTGACCAGCGTGAAGGCGACCGCTGCGATCGTCAGCAGGATGCCGCCGAGCGTCAGCAGCACGTTCTGCGCACTGCGCGGCGAGGCGTCCCGCGAGGCGGACGGCGCCTGCGGCGCGGGCTCGGCGCCGAACGCCGGGCCGGTGGGGGTGAAGGGGCTTCGCGGGGTGACTGCCTGCTGCATGACGCTGAGCAGCCAGGCCCGGCGGGCAAGCAACTGGGCACGGCGAACTTCGATTTGTCCGAGTTCGCGGTCGAGGATCACCAATTCCTCGGCGGGCGGTGGCGCGTTCTCCATGGTGGAGAGTGTGGCGCCGGACACACGCCGGGGCATGGGTCCGGATACTCAGATCCCGCGTGAGTACGCATGGACACGCGTGGGGTGCGCAGACTTGAGGCATGGACTGGAGTCATTACCGCTTCCGCAGTGTGTGGGACCTCGCCGCCCCGCCCGGCGCGGTCTACTCCGCCCTGGAGCGGGTCGACGCGTACCCGCGCTGGTGGCCGCAGGTGCGCGGGGTCACGCGCGTCGACGACAGCACCGGCACCGTCCGGGTGCGGTCCTTCCTGCCGTACGAACTCGTCGTCACCGTGCGCCAACAGCGGCGCGCTCCCGAGACCGGTGTACTGGAAGTGGCCATGACCGGCGACATGGACGGCTGGGCGCGCTGGACCGTGGGGCCGCACGGCAGCGGCGGCACGCGCGCCGTCTACGAACAGGAAGTGGACGTGCGCAAGACGCTGGTGCGCCGGCTCGCCGTGCCCGGGCGCCCCTTCCTCATCGCCAACCATGCGCTGATGATGCGGGGCGGGCGGCGCGGGCTGACGGCCGCCCTCGCGGTTTGAACCGAACCCGGGTGGGGTTGTATGGTTCAGTCCGTTCCCGGGCGATTAGCTCAGTGGGAGAGCGCTTCGTTCACACCGAAGAGGTCACTGGTTCGAAACCAGTATCGCCCACCCCGGGAAGGCCGGTCCGTCACAGACGGACCGGCTTTTCGCTTTCCCGTGCGCCATTCTTTTCCCGTGCGCCACTTGCTCAGGCGGCCGCCGCCGGGACGTCCGGGCGCAGTGGCCAGGCCGGATTCACCGCCTCCTCCGACCCGTTGCGCGCGAACCACGCCTGCAGGCCGCGCGCCTGCGCCGCGTGCCACACGGCCTGCAGGGAGTGCAGCTCGGCGGGGGAGAGCCGGTCCAGGCGCGCCGCGAACCGACGGCCCAGCGCGCGGACGACCTCCAGTGAGGCCGTCGCGTCGGCGGCCGCGTCGTGCGCGCCGTCCAGCTCCACCTCGTACTGCGCGCACAGATCGGTGAGCGTGCGGCGGCCCTTGCGATAGCGGTCCAGATGCTTGTCCAGTACGCGCGGATCCAGTACGCACAGCGGACGGCTGTCCAGATAGCGCGTCAGCGACGACGCGCGGTGCCGCCTCAGCTCACGGTCCAGCATCGTCAGATCGAACGGCGCGTTCATCACCACCAGCGGACGGCGGGCGATGCTCTGTTCGGCGAGGCTCCGGGCTATCTCCTCCACGACCGGCGCGGGCCAGCGGCCGTTGCGCTGCAGGTGATCGTCCGTCAGCCCGTGGATCTCCGTCGCCTCCCGGGGCACCGGGATGCCCGGATTCACCAGCCAGCGCGTCACCCGCACCCGGCCGCCCGGCGCGTCCTGCACGACCAGTGCGGCGGAAACGATGCGGTCCTCCTCGACATCCACGCCCGTCGTCTCGGTGTCGAACGCGGCCAGGGGTCCTTCGTACCAGCACGTCATGTCGAACTCCTCTTGCTGCCTTGGCAGATGGCGTGCGTCCCCTGCCCGAACCGGTGATACCCGGCTCGTTTGTGCGGTACGCCGTTTGCGGGGCAGGCAGAACGGAGACAACACAGGTGACGGCACGGGAGGTTGACGGACCGTCGCGGGGAAATGATCGGCACAGCCCGGAAGGCACTCGTCAGCCATGGCGCTCACGCAGCCCGAACCGGGCGGGCTGCTGCCCGAGCGGACCGCACCGCTGCGCGGCGGACTCGCCACCACCGCCTGCATGGAGACTCTTCAGGTGGGCTATCTGCACGCGGTCGCGGCGGCCGCGGGATGCTCTCTCTCACAGCCGTTTCCGGACAACGGCATCGACTGGCACGTGAGCCACAGCGCTCCCGAGCACACCGTCGATGACGAAGTCACCATCAAGGTGCAGCTCAAATGCACCTATCAGATCCCGCCGCACCCGGCCGGGGGCGCCTTCTCCTTCACGCTCGACAACGCGCACCTGGAGAAGCTCGCCCGCAGCCCGGTGTCGGTGCACAAGATCCTGGTCGTGATGCTCGTACCGCGGACCCAGGAGGACTGGCTGCGCGCCGGTCACGACCGCCTGGACCTGCGTCACTGCTGCTACTGGACCAACCTGGCCGGACACCCGGTGACGGGCAGGCGCAGGACAACCGTGCGGATCCCGACCTCGCGGATATTCGACGACCGGGCGCTCTGCGAGATCATGACCCGGGTCGGGGCGGGAGGGAGACCCTGATGCAGCACCGGCCGATCGACGAGCCCGTACGACCGCACCCGAGCACCGAGTCCGCCATGGGCCCGGCCGCGGGCCCCGGCGTGTGGGACGCCGGTGCGGGACCCGATCCCGCACACGTCGACCCCGCGGTGCTCGGCGTGCTGCTCGCCCGGCACGGCTGGCGGCGGCGCGGGGGAGCGGCGGGACGCTACGCGCGCTGGACGGCGCCCGGACCGGCCGGCGGCGGTACGAGTCTGCTCGTACCGGAGAGCAGGGCGTTCCCCGACAGCGACGACCTGCTCGGCGAGGCACTGACCGCGCTCGCCCGATGCGCCGCGCCCTCCGCCCGCGAGGTGCTGGTCTCGCTCACGGTCCCGAGCGACGAGATCAGGTGGTGGCGCGACGTACCGGAAGGCCCTTCCGGAGCGGCGTCGTGGACGGCCCAGGAGCAACTGCGCTCGTCGGCGCGCCAGATGCTGCTGGCGGCGGCGCTCGCAGCGCGGGGGCGCGCCGGGTACTACGGCGCGCGGCACCGGCGGCAGGCGCTGTCGTCGCTGGAGGGCGTGCTGGTGGGGCCGGCGCCCGGCGGGCGCGCGCTCACCGCGTTCGTACCGGTGGCGGCCGGGCGACGGGCCGTCGTACGGCTGCACCACGCCCTGCACGCCGCCCGCGAGGCCGTCGACTACCAGCGGGCGACCGGCGGCATGGAGGCCTTCGACTCGGCCGTCGCGGCGGGGGTGAGCCGCGAGCTGACGGACGCCGTGATCGCGCTGGTGCACGGCTCGGAAGGCGCCCGCATCGCGCTGGAGTGGTCACCGGCCGCCGGTGTGCCCGAGGGGTGCGCGGCGCACCCCGAGGTGGTGGAGTTCTCTCCCGGGGACCTGCCGGCGCTGCGGGAGGCGGGCGCGCGCTACACGCTGGGCGAGCCGCCCGTCGCGGTACGGATCACGGGCACGGTCGTACGGATGCGGCGCTCGGGCCCGCGTGGGGCCGGGACCGTGCGGCTGCGCGTCCTGGCGGGCGCGGAGGTGCCACACGTACGGATGGTGCTCGACGAGGAGGCGTACCGGATAGCGGGCCACGCGCACCTGGTCGGGCTGCCGGTCAGGGTCCACGGGCAGCTGGAGAGCCGCGGCGGCTTCCGCCGGCTCACGGGCGCGCAGAGCGTGGTGCCCGTACAGGTGGACGACGCGGAGCGGGACCGGCTGATGAAGTCGCTGCAGGAGAACCTGGACTTTTTCGAGGAGGCGTGCGGCGGGGAATAACCGTTTCGCGATGTGGCCGCCGGGCTCGGTACGATTCATGGGCGCGCAGTCTCCTCTGTCGCGACCCCCTCAGTCAGGAGTGACCGGTGTCAGACGTCCGTGTGTTCATCCAACGCGATTCCGAGCGGGAAGAGCGCGTGGTGACCACGGGCACCACGGCGGCGGAACTCTTCCCCGGCGAGCGCACCGTCGTCGCCGCGCGCGTGGGCGGCGAGCTGAAGGACCTGGCGTACGTCGTCGCGGACGGCGAGGAGGTCGAGCCGGTCGAGATCTCCTCCGAGGACGGCCTGAACATCCTGCGCCACTCCACCGCGCATGTCATGGCGCAGGCCGTGCAGGAGCTGTTCCCCGAGGCGAAGCTCGGCATCGGCCCGCCGGTCAAGGACGGCTTCTACTACGACTTCGACGTCGAGAAGCCGTTCACCCCCGAGGATCTCAAGGCCGTCGAGAAGAAGATGCAGGAGATCCAGAAGCGCGGTCAGCGCTTCTCACGCCGTGTCGTCACCGACGAGGCCGCGCGCGAGGAGCTGGCGGACGAGCCGTACAAGCTGGAGCTCATCGGCATCAAGGGCTCGGCCTCGACCGACGACGGCGCGAACGTCGAGGTGGGCGGCGGCGAGCTGACCATCTACGACAACCTGGACGCCAAGACCGGTGATCTGTGCTGGAAGGACCTCTGCCGCGGTCCGCACCTGCCGACCACCCGGAACATCCCGGCGTTCAAGCTGATGCGCAACGCCGCCGCCTACTGGCGCGGCAGCGAGAAGAACCCGATGCTCCAGCGCATCTACGGCACCGCGTGGCCGTCGAAGGACGAGCTGAAGGCGCACCTGGAGTTCCTCGCCGAGGCGGAGAAGCGCGACCACCGCAAGCTCGGCAGCGAGCTGGACCTGTTCTCCATCCCGGAGCAGATCGGCTCCGGCCTCGCGGTCTTCCACCCCAAGGGCGGCATCATCCGCCGGGTCATGGAGGACTACTCGCGCCGCCGGCACGAGGAGGAGGGGTACGAGTTCGTCTACACCCCGCACGCGACCAAGGGGAAGCTCTTCGAGACCTCGGGGCACCTGGACTGGTATGCCGACGGCATGTACCCGCCCATGCAGCTCGACGAGGGCACGGACTACTACCTCAAGCCCATGAACTGCCCGATGCACAACCTGATCTTCGACGCGCGGGGCCGGTCCTACCGTGAACTGCCCCTGCGTCTCTTCGAGTTCGGGACCGTGTACCGGTACGAGAAGTCCGGCGTCGTGCACGGCCTGACCCGGGCCCGCGGCTTCACCCAGGACGACGCGCACATCTACTGCACCAAGGAGCAGATGGCGGAGGAGCTCGACCGTACGCTCACCTTCGTCCTCGGCCTGCTGCGCGACTACGGCCTGACCGACTTCTACCTGGAGCTGTCCACCAAGGACCCGGAGAAGTTCGTCGGGTCGGACGAGATCTGGGAAGAGGCCACCGAGACCTTGCGCCAGGTCGCCGAGAAGCAGGGCCTCCCGCTGGTCCCGGACCCGGGCGGCGCCGCGTTCTACGGCCCGAAGATCTCCGTCCAGTGCAAGGACGCGATCGGCCGCACCTGGCAGATGTCGACCGTGCAGCTCGACTTCAACCTGCCCGAGCGCTTCAACCTGGAGTACACCTCGGCGGACGGCTCCAAGCAGCGTCCGGTCATGATCCACCGTGCGCTGTTCGGATCCATCGAGCGGTTCTTCGCGGTGCTCCTGGAGCACTACGCGGGCGCGTTCCCGGCGTGGCTCGCCCCTGTCCAGGCGGTCGGCATCCCGATCGGCGACGGGCACGTCCCGTACCTCGAGGAGTTCGCCGCGAAGGCGAAGAAGCAGGGGCTGCGGGTGGAGGTGGACTCCTCCTCGGACCGGATGCAGAAGAAGATCCGCAACGCCCAGAAGAGCAAGGTGCCCTTCATGGTCATCGCGGGTGACGAGGACATGGAGGCCGGCGCGGTCTCCTTCCGCTACCGCGACGGGTCGCAGGAGAACGGCATCCCGGTCGACGAGGCGCTCGCGAAGATCGCCAAGGTCGTCGCGGACCGCGTCCAGCTGTAGGCGTCGGCAGTACGTCGCGAAGGGCCTCCGGCGGGCGCGCTCAGCCCGCCGGAGGCCCTTCGGCGTTGCCGTGCCTGTCCCCGTGCGTGGCGTCGTGCGCGGCCTCGTGCTCGTCCTCGCGCCGGAACGTCTGGATCAGCCAGGACGAGAACGAACCCGTCACCGCGCCGAGCAGCGCCAGCCCGCACGCCATCATGCCGACCGCGATGACCCGCCCGCCCCAGGTCACCGGTGTCACATCGCCGTACCCGACCGTCGTCAGCGTCGAGGAGACCCACCACAAGGCGTCCCCGAAGGTACGGATCGTGGCGCCCGGGGCTGCGTGTTCCTGCTGGTAGACGGCGAGCGCGCCGGTGAACCCCAGCAGGACCGCCGAAAGTCCCGCGTACGTGATCACGCGTGCGTGCAGGCTCAGCCGCGGCTCGTCGCGTCGGCGCTGCACCGCCGTGTAGACCCGCACCATGCGCAGCGGGCGCAACAGCGGCATCAGCAGGACCACGGTGTCCAGCCAGTGCGCACGCACGAAGCCCAGGCGCCGCCCCGTCAGCCGCCACCGCACCGCGTAGTCGGCGGCGAACAGGCCCCACAGCGCCACGATCACCCCGAGGCACGCTTCCCGCCAGGCCGTGGGCAGGCCGTGGGCCAGCACCTGGACCGCGTACGCGGCGAGGAAGAGCAGGGACGCGGCGAGGAGCGGGATCTCGCTCCGCTGCTCCCAGCGCCGCACCGGACTGTCGTGATCGGCGTGCATCGCCCCAGCATGGCGGGCAGGCCGTCGGCCTTGCCCCGGCGACACGTTCGGCGGGCACCAAGTCATATGCTGCACTCCATGACGACTGAGCCGGAGCAGCAGATCGGAGTGGGGACGCCGGACGCGTTCCAGCGCCTGTGGACGCCCCACCGGATGGCGTACATCCAGGGGGAGAACAAGCCGACCGGTCCGGGGTCCGAGGACGGCTGCCCGTTCTGCTCGATTCCGGCGAAGTCGGACGAGGACGGGCTGGTCGTGGCACGTGGTCAGCAGGTGTACGCGGTGCTGAATCTCTACCCGTACAACGGCGGTCACCTGATGGTCGTCCCGTACCGCCACGTCGCCGACTACACGGACCTCGACGACGCCGAGACCGCCGAGCTGGGTTCCTTCACCAAGCGGGCGATGACGGCGCTGCGCACGGCCTCCGGGGCGCAGGGGTTCAACATCGGGATGAACCAGGGCGCGGTCGCGGGAGCGGGCATCGCGGCGCACCTGCACCAGCACGTCGTGCCGCGCTGGGGCGGGGACACGAACTTCATGCCGGTCGTGGGGCACACCAAGGTGCTGCCGCAGCTGCTGGGGGACACCCGCAAGATGCTGGCCGACGCCTGGCCGGCCGCCTGACCCACGGGCGCCCCCGCCGTGCGCGTCACGCGTCGTACACGTCGGCCCTCCTCGGTGCCGCGTCCTGGATCAGGCCGCTGAGGATCAGGGAGCGGTTGCTGAAGCGGTCGGTGTCCACGCCGTGGTCGTCGAGCACGCGGATGGCCGCCGCGTGGACGACGCGCAGTACGGGCGTGGCCGCGCGCATCGCGTCGTCCGCCATGAAGCGGTGCCGCCAGGGCTTCTCGGCCCAGGCGTGCCGCAGGCCGAACGGCTCGGGGAGCGCGATCTTGCCGCCGAAGTAGTCGAGGACCGGCGGGAACCAGGTGAAGGGTGCCCGGACGGCCAGGCGTACCACTTCGTTGGCGTCGACGAGCGGCTGCTGCTTGTCGACGGTCTCCCAGAACCTGACCGGCTTGCTGACCGTCACCGTCTTCGGCTTCGGCTTGGTGGTGAAGAGCGAGTGGACCGGTCCCAGGGCGTGGCCGGTGACCTCGATGCGCAGCGTCTCGTGCAGCACGGTGACGGTGATCAGCATGGTGATGACCAGCTGGCCGTCCCAGAGCGTGAACTGAACGCCCAGATAGTGGCGGTTTCCCGCGCCGAACTGCTGCTCGTTGCAGATCCGCTGTATCTCGTGGCCCTTGATCTGGAACGCGTCGACGTCCTGGCCGCCCGGCCTGGCCACCTCGTCCGCGTTCTCGCCGATCGGCGCGACGACCCAGTGCCGCACGGAGGGCTTCGGGAAGCCGCCGGTGTGCAGCGGTCCGCGCTCCAGCATGCGCAGCTGGTCGTGGATGACGCGTACGACGTCCCAGCTGCGGAATCCGTGGATCTCCTTGCCGGGGTCGCGCGGGACGAGCTCTTCGGCGAGCTGCCAGCTGCCCCAGCGGGTGCCCATGCCGAGTATCCCCTTGGGGCCCGCGTAGAAGACCGAGTTGCTGTACTGCTCGGCGGTCAGCTTGGCGAGCGACTGGCGCAGCTGCTCGGCGGCCGACTCGTTGGGATCGCGCGGTACCGCTTCGGGGATCTTCGCGCCCACGCCGCCGCCCGACAGGAGGCTCTCCCATCGGGTCCGCATGTCCTTGGCCGTGGACTCGCTGATCTGCTTGGCCCACAGCCAGCCGACGACGGGCGCGACGAGCATCGCCCGCAGATAGATCGCCCAGAGGCCGCCGAACGGCAGCTTGATGAGGACGATCACGAGGAGCCCGCCGACGGCGACCAGGGCGGCGGTGGCGAGGGCGCCGGCCCGCTTGTCCTTGGAGCCCGCGATCGTACGGCGCAGCTGGAAGACGCCCAGCCAGATCAGCAGGCCCGGCAGGAACAGCAGGCCGAAGACCGCCATGATGCCGGTGAGCTTCGCGTCCCTCTCCTTGCGGATGCGGGTCGCGGCGAGGCAGTGCTCGACGACGGTCTGCGGCTCGGTGCCGAACGACTGGATGAGCGCCTTGCGGGCCCCGCCGAGCATGCGCACCTGTACGGCGCGCGAGAAGGCCTCGCCCAGATTCGGCTCCAGGAGGGACAGCTTGCCCTTCTTGACGTCGGACTTGTGCCATTCGCTGTTGGCATTGAGGATCTCGGTCACCGGGCTGTCGCGGTACGCCGCCGAGGCGAGCGCCTGCGTCGCCGCAGTCTGGCCCGCCGAGCCCTGGAGCGGAACCTGTGCCCCCGGTGAGAAGTCGAACCCGTCATCCGCCACTGCTGCCCCCATCGCCGCACGCAACCGCTCCTGCGGCCTGTTCCCAACTGCCCTGCCCCGCACACCTTCTGAGCCGGGGCGCCCCGGAGCGTCCAGCGTATCCGGCGTATCCGGGAATGACCCCTGGGTGACCCTGCCCGCCAGGGGGCGGGGAAATGCCGCCCGCCGCCGGGCGATTTGGGCGGGCGGCATGTCAACTATGAACCGTTTTCCGCCTGTTCGCGGATCTTGCCCGACAGCTGGGGCGGCATCGGTTCGTGGCGGGCGTACGAGCGGCTGAACCGCCCGGTGCCGTGCGAGACCGACCTCAGGTCCACGGCGTACCGTCCGATCTCGATCTCCGGGACTTCCGCCCGTACGAGCGTGCGCCCCTGCCCGGCCTGCTCGGTTCCGACCACCCGCCCCCGCCGTCCCGACAGGTCGCTCATCACCGGGCCCACGTACTGGTCGGGCACCAGCACCACCACCTCGGTGACCGGTTCCAGGAGGTGGATCCTCGCCTCGGCGGCGGCCTCCCGCAGCGCCAGCGCGCCCGCCGTCTGGAACGCCGCGTCGGAGGAGTCGACCGAGTGCGACTTCCCGTCGGTCAGCGTCACGCGTACGTCCACCAGCGGGTGGCCGGCGGCGACCCCGCGCGCCGCCTGGGCGCGTACACCCTTCTCCACGGAAGGGATGAACTGGCGTGGTACTGCTCCGCCCACGACCTTGTCGACGAACTCGATCCCGCTCCCCGGCGGCAGCGGGTCCACCTCGATCTCGCAGATCGCGTACTGGCCGTGGCCGCCGGACTGCTTCACGTGCCGTCCCCGGCCGACCGCCCGCGCGCCGAACGTCTCGCGCAGCGACACCTTGTGCGGTACGACGTCCACGCGCACCCCGTAGCGGCTGCGCAGCCGCTCCAGCGCCACGTCGCGGTGGGCCTCGCCCAGGCACCACAGCACCAGCTGGCGGGTGTCCTGGTTCTGCTCCAGGCGCATGGTCGGGTCCTCGGCGACCAGGCGGGCCAGTCCCTGCGAGAGCTTGTCCTCGTCCGCCTTGCTGTGTGCCTGGATGGCGAGCGGCAGCAGCGGGTCGGGCATCGGCCACGGTTCCATCAGCAGCGGGTCGTCCTTCGCGGACAGGGTGTCTCCGGTCTCGGCGCGCAGCAGCTTTCCGACGCTGGCGATGTCGCCCGCGATGCAGCGGTTCAGGGTGCGCTGGTGCTTGCCGAAGGGCGAGGTCAGGGCGCCGATCCGCTCGTCCACATCGTGATCCTCGTGGCCCCGGTCCGTGAGACCGTGCCCGGACACGTGCACGGTCTCGTCGGGCCGCAGCGTGCCGGAGAACACCCGCACGAGGCTGACCCTCCCGACGTACGGATCGGACGCCGTCCTGACGACCTCGGCGACCAGCGGGCCGTCGGGATCGCAGGTGACCGGCGGGCGCGGACTGCCCTCCGGGGTGGTGACCTCGGGCGCCTCGCGCTCGGCCGGCGTCGGGAAGCCGCCGGTGATCAGCTCCAGCAGCTCGACCGTGCCGATGCCCTCGCGGTTTCCGTCCGCCGCCGGTGCGGCGGCGAGCACCGGATGGAAGGTGCCGCGTGCCACGGCCCGTTCCAGGTCTTCGACGAGCGTCTTGTAGTCGATCTCCTCGCCGGCGAGGTACCGGTCCATGAGGGTCTCGTCCTCGCTCTCGGCGATGATCCCCTCGATCAGCCGGCTGCGGGCCGCCTCGATCCGGGGCAGCTGCTCGCCGTCCGGCGGTGACTCCTTGCGCTCGCCGGACGAGTAGTCGAAGACCCGCTGGGACAGCAGACCGACGAGCCCCTCGACCGGAGCGTGCCCGTCCGGTCCCGGGGGCCCGTACAGCGGCAGATACAGCGGCAGTACGGCGTCGGGATCGTCGCCGCCGAACGTCTGTGCGCACACCCGGGTCATCTCGTCGAAGTCGGACCTGGCCGCTTCGAGGTGCGTGAAGACGATCGCCCGCGGCATGCCGACCGCGGCGCACTCGTCCCACAGCATCCGGGTCGCGCCGTCCACGCCGTCCGAGCCCGAGACGACGAAAAGGGCCGCGTCCGCGGCCCGCAGACCGGCCCTGAGCTCCCCGACGAAGTCGGCGTATCCGGGAGTGTCGATCAGGTTGATCTTTATGCCGCCCCATTCGACGGGGACCAGCGCCAGCTGCACCGACCGTTGCTGCCGGTGCTCGATCTCGTCGTAGTCGGAGACGGTCGCGCCGTCCTCGACCCGGCCCGCCCGGTTGACCGCTCCCGTCGCCAGCGCGAGGGCCTCGGCGAGCGTGGTCTTTCCCGAGCCGCTGTGGCCGACCAGCACGACGTTCCGGATGGATGAGGGCCGGTCGGCCGCCGCTGCCCTGCCGGCGGCCCCGGGGTGTGATTGCGTCTTTTCGCCCATGATCCTTGCCTCCCATTTCGAGCACGGTGAGGAGAGGGGGCGCGGACATGTGGGAGCCGCAGTGGCGAGGCGACACCAGTGACGCCCGCGGTCATTCGAGCTTTCCACTCGGGCCACTGCACGTCCATACGTAGTACGCGATCGAGGGGCGGCAGGAGCCCTGTGGCGGCCCGGTGATGCCCCGGGAGTGGTCGGGCCCGGGCGTCGCTACGATGGGCCAGCCGGTGGCCATAGGGGCCGCACGGCCCACCGACCCTCGGGAAGGCCATGCTGAACAAGTACGCGCGTGCATTCTTTACGCGTGTCCTCACACCGTTCGCCGCGTTTCTCCTCCGCCGTGGGGTGAGTCCCGACGCGGTGACGCTCATCGGTACGGCCGGAGTGATGGCGGGTGCGCTGGTCTTCTTCCCCCGGGGAGAGTTCTTCTGGGGCACGATCGTCATCACGCTCTTCGTCTTCTCCGACCTCGTCGACGGGAACATGGCGAGGCAGGCGGGGGTCTCGAGCCGCTGGGGCGCCTTCCTTGACTCGACCCTGGACCGGGTCGCCGACTCGGCGATCTTCGGCGGGATCGCCCTCTGGTACGCGGGCACCGGCAACGACAACGTGCTGTGCGCGGTCGCCATCTTCTGTCTCGCCAGCGGCCAGGTCGTCTCGTACACCAAGGCCCGCGGCGAATCGATCGGGCTGCCCGTGGCCGTCAACGGCCTGGTGGAGCGCGCCGAACGCCTCGTCATCACGCTGGTCGCCGCCGGGCTCGCCGGACTGCACGACTTCGGGGTGCCCGGCATCGACGTACTGCTGCCCGTCGCCCTGTGGGCCGTGGCCGTCGGCAGTCTCGTGACGCTCGGGCAGCGGGTCGTGACCGTACGCAGGGAAGCGGCCGAGGCGGACGCCGCCGCGCCGGGGAGCGAGGCCACGTCGTGAGCGGCGCCAGGGAACGGCTGACGGACACCCTGTACGGCCTCGGGTGGGGCACCGTGAAGAAGCTGCCCGAGCCGGTCTCCGTGGCCCTCGGGCGCACCATCGCCGACACCGTGTGGAAGCGTCGCGGCAAGAGCGTGCTGCGGCTGGAGGCCAACCTCGCCCGGGTCGTCCCGGACGCGGGCCCCGAGCGCCTCGCCGAGCTGTCCAAGGCCGGCATGCGCTCGTACATGCGGTACTGGATGGAGTCCTTCCGGCTGCCCGCGTGGAGCGCGGAGCGCGTCAGGGGCGGCGTGGAGATCCAGGACCTAGCGCGTCTGACCGACGGCCTCGCCTCCGGGCGCGGCGTCATCCTCGCGCTGCCGCACCTGGCCAACTGGGACCTCGCGGGCGCCTGGGTCACCACCGGACTGGAAGTACCGTTCACCACCGTCGCCGAGCGGCTCAAGCCGGAAACGCTGTACGACCGGTTCGTCGCGTACCGGGAGGGCCTCGGCATGGAGGTCCTGCCGCACGAGGGCGGCAGCGCCTTCGGGACCCTGGCGCGGCGGCTGCGGGCCGGCGGCCTCGTCTGCCTGGTCGCCGACCGCGACCTGTCCGCCTCCGGCACCGAGGTGAAGTTCTTCGGCGACACGGCGCGGATGCCCAGCGGCCCCGCGCTGCTGGCGCAGCAGACCGGGGCGCTCCTGCTGCCCGTGACCCTTTGGTACGACGACTCGCCGGTGATGCGGGGTCGGGTCCACCCGCCCGTCGAGGTACCGGAGACCGGCAGCCGGGCCGAGAAGACGTCCGTCATGTCGCAGGCCCTGGCGGACGCCTTCGCCACCGGTATCGCCGAACACCCGGAGGACTGGCACATGCTGCAACGGCTGTGGCTCGACGACCTCGAGCCGCATCAGGAGAGCTCGTGAAAATCGGCATTGTCTGCCCCTACTCCTGGGACGTTCCCGGCGGCGTCCAGTTCCACATCCGGGACCTGGCCGAGCACCTGATCCGCCTCGGGCACGAGGTCTCCGTCCTTGCGCCCGCCGACGACGAGACGCCGCTGCCGCCGTACGTCGTGTCCGCCGGCCGGGCCGTCCCGGTGCCGTACAACGGCTCGGTCGCCCGCCTGAACTTCGGATTCCTCTCCGCCGCGCGGGTACGGCGGTGGCTGCACGACGGCACGTTCGACGTCATCCACATCCATGAGCCGACCTCCCCCTCGCTCGGGCTGCTGGCGTGCTGGGCCGCGCAGGGGCCGATCGTCGCCACCTTCCACACCTCCAACCCGAAGTCGCGCGCCATGATCGCGGCGTACCCGATCCTCCAGCCCGCCCTCGAGAAGATCAGCGCGCGCATCGCGGTGAGCGAGTACGCGCGGCGCACGCTGGTCGAGCACCTCGGCGGGGACGCGGTCGTCATCCCCAACGGCGTCGACGTCGACTTCTTCGCTAAGGCGGAGGCGAAGCCGGAGTGGCAGGGGCAGACCATCGGCTTCATCGGCCGCATCGACGAGCCGCGCAAGGGACTGCCCGTCCTGATGCGCGCCCTCCCGAAGATCCTGGCCGAGCGGCCGGACACGCGGCTGCTGGTCGCGGGCCGGGGGGACGAGGACGAGGCGGTGGCCTCCCTGCCGAAGGACATGCGGGACCGCGTCGAATTCCTCGGGATGGTCAGCGACGAGGACAAGGCACGGCTGCTGCGCAGTGTCGACCTGTACGTCGCCCCCAACACCGGCGGCGAGAGCTTCGGCATCATCCTGGTCGAGGCGATGTCGGCGGGCGCGGCGGTGCTGGCGAGCGACCTCGACGCGTTCGCGCAGGTACTGGACCAGGGATCGGCCGGCGAGCTCTTCGCCAACGAGGACGCGGACGCGCTCGCCTCGGCGGCGGTGCGTCTGCTCGGCGACCCGGAGCGGCTGGTGGAGCTGCGGCTGCGGGGCTCCGCGCACGTACGGCGCTTCGACTGGTCGACGGTGGCGGCGGACATCCTGTCGGTGTACGAGACCGTGACGGACGGCGCGGCGTCGGTGGACACCGACGAGCGCACGGGGCTGCGGGCACGCTTCGGGCTGGCCCGGGACTGACCGACAGGGCCCGCGGCCCGCCGCTCGGGGCCCCGGTAACGTTGCCGCCCGTGACCGTAACCCTCATCTGGATCGTCGTAGCCCTCTTCGCGATCGGGCTGTACCTCAGCTGGACCGCGGGCCGGCTGGACCGCCTGCACGCCCGTATCGACGCTTCGCGCGCCGCGCTCGACGCCCAGCTGCTGCGCCGAGCCTCGGTCACCCAGGAGCTCGCGACCTCCGGAGTGCTCGACCCCGCCGCCTCGATCCTGCTGTACCAGGCCGCGCACGCCGCGCGGCAGGCCGAGGAGGACCACCGGGAGGTGGCGGAGAGCGAGCTCAGCCAGGCGCTGCGGGCGGTCTTCGGGGAGGCGGCGCAGGTCGAAGCCGTCAAGGAGGCGCCCGGCGGCGAGGAGGCCGCCGGGGAACTGGCGGCTGCCGTACGCCGCGTGCCGATGGCCCGGCGCTTCCACAACGACTCCGTACGCGCGGCTCGCGCACTGCGCCGCCACCGCAAGGTGCGCTGGTTCCGGCTGGCGGGCCACGCCCCGTTTCCCCTGGCGTTCGAGATGGACGACGAGGCCCCTGTGGCACTGGCCGACCGCCCCGGCAGCTAGCAAAACGATCCACCCGCTGAGCATTGGCCCTTGCAGTGGACTGGTCGGGCCATGTTCTCTCGGAGAGAGCCAAAGCCTTCTTTTCTTCGAGTGAGGTCCATCCGTGTCCAGCACCAGCAACTTCCAGGCCCCCGAGACCGGCACCGCGCGCGTGAAGCGCGGCATGGCGGAGCAGCTCAAGGGTGGCGTGATCATGGACGTCGTCAACGCCGAGCAGGCGAAGATCGCCGAGGACGCGGGCGCCGTCGCCGTCATGGCGCTGGAGCGCGTGCCCGCCGACATCCGCAAGGACGGCGGCGTGGCGCGGATGTCCGACCCGAACATGATCGAAGAGATCATCGAGGCCGTCTCGATCCCGGTCATGGCCAAGTCCCGCATCGGCCACTTCGTCGAGGCCCAGATCCTCCAGTCCCTCGGCGTCGACTACATCGACGAGTCCGAGGTCCTGACCCCGGCCGACGAGGTCAACCACTCCGACAAGTGGGCGTTCACCACCCCCTTCGTCTGCGGCGCCACCAACCTGGGTGAGGCCCTGCGCCGTATCGCCGAGGGTGCGGCCATGATCCGCTCGAAGGGCGAGGCCGGCACCGGCAACGTCGTCGAGGCCGTGCGTCACCTGCGCCAGATCAAGAACGAGATCGCGAAGCTGCGCGGCTTCGACAACAACGAGCTGTACGCCGCCGCGAAGGAGCTCCGCGCCCCGTACGAGATCGTCAAGGAGGTCGCCGAGCTCGGCAAGCTCCCGGTGGTGCTGTTCTCCGCCGGTGGCGTCGCCACCCCCGCCGACGCCGCGCTGATGCGCCAGCTCGGCGCCGAGGGCGTCTTCGTCGGCTCCGGCATCTTCAAGTCCGGCGACCCGGCCGCCCGCGCCGCCGCGATCGTGAAGGCCACCACCTTCTACGACGACCCGAAGATCATCGCGGACGCGTCCCGCAACCTCGGCGAGGCCATGGTCGGCATCAACTGCGACACCCTCCCCGAGTCCGAGCGCTACGCCAACCGCGGCTGGTAGTCCTGTGACGAGCAACCCCGTGATCGGAGTCCTGGCTCTCCAGGGCGATGTACGGGAGCACCTGGTCGCCCTGGCCGTGGCGGACGCCACGGCCAGGCCGGTCCGGCGCCCCGAGGAGCTCGCCGAGATCGACGGCCTGGTCATTCCCGGTGGCGAGTCCACCACCATGTCCAAGCTGGCCGCCCTCTTCGGCATGCAGGAGCCGCTGCGCGAGCGGATCAAGGACGGCATGCCCGTCTACGGCACGTGCGCCGGCCTGATCATGCTCGCCGACAAGATCCTCGACCCGCGCTCGGGCCAGGAGACGTTCGGCGGCATCGACATGATCGTGCGCCGCAACGCCTTCGGACGGCAGAACGAGTCGTTCGAGGCGAAGGTCGGGATCGCGGGCATCGAGGACGGCCCCGTCGAGGGAGTCTTCATCCGCGCCCCGTGGGTGGAGTCGGTCGGCGCCCAGGTCGAGGTGCTCGCGGAGCACGACGGCCACATCGTCGCCGTACGTCAGGGCAATGCCCTCGCCACGTCGTTCCACCCCGAACTGACGGGCGACCACCGGGTGCACCGGCTCTTCACAGAGATGGTGCGCGCCGTACGCTGACGGGATCCCGGTAGGATCTCTGCCGAACGCAGCAGTATTTGGTGACGCGAAGGAGACAGGCGGATGTCCGGCCACTCTAAATGGGCTACGACGAAGCACAAGAAGGCCGTGATCGATGCCAAGCGCGGCAAGCTCTTCGCGAAGCTGATCAAGAACATCGAGGTCGCGGCGCGCACCGGCGGCGCCGACATCGACGGCAACCCGACCCTCTTCGACGCCATCCAGAAGGCGAAGAAGAGCTCCGTCCCCAACAAGAACATCGACTCCGCGGTCAAGCGCGGCGGCGGTCTCGAGGCGGGCGGCGTCGACTACGAGACCATCATGTACGAGGGTTACGGCCCCAACGGTGTCGCGGTGCTCATCGAGTGCCTCACCGACAACCGCAACCGTGCCGCCTCCGACGTGCGGGTCGCCATGACCCGCAACGGCGGCTCGATGGCCGACCCGGGCTCCGTCTCGTACCTCTTCAACCGCAAGGGCGTCGTGGTCGTCCCCAAGGGCGAGCTGTCCGAGGACGATGTCCTCGGCGCGGTGCTCGACGCGGGCGCCGAGGAGGTCAACGACCTCGGTGAGTCCTTCGAGGTGCTGAGCGAGGCCACCGACCTGGTCGCGGTCCGCACCGCGCTCCAGGACGCCGGGATCGACTACGACTCGGCGGACGCCAACTTCGTCCCGACCATGCAGGTCGAGCTCGACGAGGAAGGCGCGCGGAAGATCTTCAAGCTCATCGACGCGCTGGAGGACAGCGACGACGTACAGAACGTCTTCGCCAACTTCGACGTCTCGGACGAGGTCATGGAGAAGGTCGACGCCTGACGGCTGATCAGCACGTCGTACAAGGACGGGCCGACGGGACACGCTCCCGGCGGCCCGTCCGTGCGTTGTCAGAGCGAGCCGCTACTGTGCTGATCAGGCAGGAGCGCTGGAACGGATGATCGAGGGCGTGAGGGGGCGGGGCGCGATGCGCGTACTGGGCGTGGACCCGGGGCTGACCCGGTGCGGCGTCGGCGTCGTCGAGGGTGTCGCGGGCCGTCCCCTGAAGATGCTCGGGGTCGGAGTCGTGCGTACGCCGTCGGACGCGGAGCTCGGGGACCGGCTGGTCGCCATCGAGCGCGGCATCGAGGAGTGGCTCGACGAGCACCGGCCCGAATGCGTGGCCGTGGAGCGGGTGTTCAGCCAGCACAACGTCCGTACGGTCATGGGAACCGCCCAGGCCAGCGCGGTCGCGATGCTCTGCGCTGCCCGTCGCGGGCTGCCCGTCGCCCTGCATACGCCCAGTGAGGTCAAAGCGGCGGTCACCGGCAACGGCCGGGCCGAGAAGGACCAGGTCGGCGCGATGGTGACCCGGCTGCTGCGACTGGACGCCCCGCCGAAACCGGCCGACGCCGCCGACGCCCTCGCGCTCGCCATTTGCCACATCTGGCGCGCCCCCGCGGTCAACCGCCTCCAGCAGGCGCACGCCGCGGCGCGCCTGCCCCGCATCCCCGTACGGAAGGTCACGCGATGATCGCGTTCGTCAGCGGCCCGGTCGCCGCACTCGCCCCCACCACGGCGGTCATCGAGGTCGGCGGCATCGGCATGGCCGTGCAGTGCACGCCGAACACGCTGTCGACGCTCCGCATGGGCCAGGACGCGAAGCTCGCGACCTCCCTGGTCGTACGGGAGGACTCACTGACCCTCTACGGCTTCGCGGACGACGACGAGCGGCACGTCTTCGAGCTGCTCCAGACCGCCAGCGGAGTCGGCCCCCGGCTCGCCCAGGCCATGCTCGCCGTGCACTCGCCGGACGCACTGCGCCTGGCGGTCTCCACGGGCGACGAGAAGGCGCTCACCGCCGTCCCCGGCATCGGCAAGAAGGGCGCCCAGAAGCTCCTTCTCGAGCTCAAGGGACGCCTCGGCGAGCCGCTCGGCACCGGCGGACACGTCGGCGCCCAGCGTGCCGCGTCGGGCCCCGCGCCCTGGGGAGAGCAGCTCCAGGCCGCGCTCATCGGCCTCGGCTACGCGTCGCGCGAAGCCGAGGAGGCGGTCGCGGCGGTCGCCCCGCAGGCCGAGGCGGCCCTGGCCGGGGGCAGCCGGCCGCCGGTGCCGCAGTTGCTGCGTGCCGCGCTCCAGACCCTCAACCGCGCCCGCTGATTCGAGAGATCCGTAAATGAACTGGGACGACACCGGACCCGACATCGACCAGCGGCTGGTCGACTCCGGCCCCGACGGCGAGGACCAGGCCGTCGAGGCCGCGCTGCGCCCCAAGGACCTCGACGAGTTCGTGGGCCAGGAGAAGGTCCGCGAGCAGCTCGACCTGGTCCTGCGGGCGGCCCGTGCGCGCGGAGCCACCGCCGACCACGTGCTGCTGTCCGGCGCGCCCGGCCTCGGCAAGACGACTCTCTCGATGATCATCGCGGCCGAGATGAACGCCCCGATCCGCATCACCTCGGGCCCCGCCATCCAGCACGCCGGCGACCTCGCCGCGATCCTCTCCTCCCTCCAGGAGGGTGAGGTTCTCTTCCTCGACGAGATCCACCGGATGTCCCGCCCGGCCGAAGAGATGCTCTACATGGCCATGGAGGACTTCCGCGTCGACGTCATCGTCGGAAAGGGGCCGGGCGCCACCGCCATCCCCCTGGAGCTTCCTCCGTTCACCCTCGTCGGGGCCACGACCAGGGCCGGCCTGCTGCCGCCCCCGCTGCGTGACCGCTTCGGCTTCACGGGGCACATGGAGTTCTACGAGCCCGCCGAGCTGGAGCGGGTCATCCACCGTTCCGCGCGCCTCCTCGACCTGGACATAGACGTGGAAGGGGCCGCGGAGATCGCCGGGCGCTCCCGCGGCACTCCCCGTATCGCGAACCGCCTGCTGCGTCGCGTCCGTGACTACGCCCAGGTCAAGGCCGACGGTGTCATCAACCGCGGCATCGCCGCCGCGGCCCTCAAGGTGTACGAGGTCGACGCCCGGGGCCTCGACCGCCTCGACCGGGCCGTGCTCGGCGCCCTGCTCAAGTTGTTCGGCGGCGGCCCCGTGGGTCTGTCCACGCTGGCGGTGGCGGTGGGGGAGGAGCGGGAGACGGTCGAAGAGGTGGCCGAGCCCTTCCTCGTACGGGAAGGCCTGCTGGCCCGTACGCCGAGGGGGCGGGTGGCCACGCCCGCCGCCTGGGCCCACCTCGGACTCGTACCGCCGCAGCAGGGTAACGGAGGAAACGGACAACAGGGTCTCTTCGGGACGTGACGGACCTGACGGCGCGGAGGGTCGCCCTGTCAGGAACCACGGTGCCATGCTGGGCGTTGTTCCATTGATGCGGACTCGCTTAGACTCCGCCGATGCCGCCCTTCCAGGGTCGGCGTGCCCACCCCCGTAGATCAGGCCGCTCCCCGGCGCGGTCGTGCGAAGGAATTTCCGTCCCGTGAATATCGTGACCCTTCTCCCCTTCATCGTGCTCATCGGGGCCATGTTCCTGATGACCCGGTCCGCCAAGAAGAAGCAGCAGGCGGCTGCGCAGATGCGCAACGAAATGCAGCCCGGCACCGGCGTCCGGACGATCGGGGGCATGTACGCCACCGTCAAGGAAGTTCACGACGACACGATCCTCCTCGAGGTCGCGCCGGGCGTGCACGCCGTCTACGCGAAGAACTCCGTTGGCGCCGTCCTCGAGGACGAGGAGTACAACCGCATCGTCCACGGCGAAGGCGACCTCAAGATCGACGCTCCGGTCGTACCGGACGACGCCTCCTCGCTGACCGAGTCCGCCGACTCCGACGCGGACGATGTGGCGCGCATCGACCTCGGCAAGAAGGCCGAGACCGACGAGCCGGTCGAGGCGGAGAAGGCGCACGACGTGGCCGGCGACGAGCCCAAGGACAAGAAGACCGACGGCGAGAGCGACGCGAAGTAGTCACGTACGGGGACCGCGGCGCGCCCATCGGCGCACCACGGTCCCCGGATCGTGTCGACTTCCGCGGGGCTGGGCCCCACATACTTCGTGGCCGCCTTGGCGCTCACCCGGCGCGGGGGCGGTTGGACAGGGAGAAACGAGAAGGTGGCAGCACCGAAGAAGGGCCGCAGGCCCGCGGGGGCTCCGGGCAGGCCAGGGCGCGCCCTGGCTCTGATCGTGATCGCCATGGTCGCGCTCACCAGCGGGATGTTCGCGACCGGTGAGCTGAAGCCGCGTCTGGGCATCGACCTCGCCGGCGGCACGAGCATCACGCTGAAGGCCAAGCCGGAACCCGGCAAGCCGAACGCCATCAACAAGACCAACATGGACACCGCGGTCGGCATCATCGACCGCCGCGTCAATGGTCTGGGTGTTTCCGAGGCCGAGGTTCAGACCCAGGGCAAAGACAACATCATCGTCAACATCCCCAAGGGGACGGACGAGAAGCAGGCCCGGAAGCAGGTCGGTACCACCGCTCAGCTCTACTTCCGGCCGGTGGTGACGTACACGGCCGGTACCCCGACGCCCGACGCCACCCCCTCCCCGAAGCCCTCGGCAGGCGGCAAGGACGGCAAGACCACGCCGACCGCGACGCCGACGGCCGGCGCCACCACGCAGGGCCGCGCCGTGACGGACGGTCTCAAGAAGGACGCGACCCCGACCCCCACGGGCAGCGCGTCCAAGAACCCGGACAAGAGCGGCGAGCCGTCGGCCACGCCGTCGGCCGACCCCGCCACCGCCGCGCTGGAGAAAAAGTTCGCGGCGCTGGACTGCGCCCAGAAGACCGAGCGGGTCCAGGCAAACGTGGGCGTCAAGCCCGAGGATCCGATGGTCGCCTGCGGCCAGAACAACGCGGGTGAGTGGGAGAAGTACATCCTGGGTCCGGCCGAGGTCAACGGCAAGGACGTCGACGACGCCAGTGCCTCGCTGGACACCCAGCGCGGTGGCGGCTGGAAAGTCAACATGGACTTCACCAGCGGTGGGTCCAAGAAGTTCCAGAAGATCACCGGCAAGCTCTCGCAGCAGCAGCCCCCGCAGAACCAGTTCGCCATCGTCCTCGACGGCGAGGTCGTCTCGGCCCCCTCGGTCAACACGACCCTGAGCGCCAACGCGGAGATCTCCGGAAGCTTCACCCAGCAGTCGGCCCAGGACCTGGCCAACATCCTGTCGTACGGTGCGCTGCCCCTCACCTTCAGCGAGGAGACCGTCACCACGGTCACCTCCGCGCTCGGCGGCGAGCAGCTCAAGGCCGGCCTCATCGCCGGTGCGATCGGTCTCGCGCTGGTAGTCATCTACCTGCTCGCCTACTACCGCGGCCTGGCGTTCGTCGCGATCGTGAGCCTCATCGTCTCGGCGATCCTGACGTACACGATCATGACCCTGCTCGGCCCGGGCATCGGCTTCGCGCTGAACCTCCCCGCGGTGTGTGGTGCGATCGTTGCCATCGGCATCACCGCGGACTCGTTCATCGTGTACTTCGAACGCATCCGTGACGAGATCCGCGAGGGCCGTACGCTCAAGCCCGCCGTGGAGCGTGCCTGGCCGCGCGCCCGGCGCACGATCATGGTCTCCGACTTCGTGTCGTTCCTCGCCGCCGCCGTGCTGTTCCTCGTGACCGTCGGCAAGGTGCAGGGCTTCGCCTTCACCCTCGGCCTCACGACCCTGCTCGACGTGGTCGTGGTGTTCCTCTTCACCAAGCCGCTGATGACGCTGCTGGCGCGTACGAAGTTCTTCGGCCAGGGCCACCCGTGGTCCGGCCTGGACCCGAAGCGGCTCGGCGTACAGCCTCCGCTGCGCCGTACCCGTCGCGTCTCCGCCCCCATCGACCCGAAGGAGGCCTGAGATGTCCCGACTCGGCAGTCTCGGCGCCCGCCTGTACCGCGGTGAGGTCGGTTACGACTTCGTCGGCAAGCGCAAGATCTGGTACGGCCTCTCGATCCTGATCACCATCACGGCCATCGTCGGCCTGGCGGTGCGTGGTCTGGTCATGGGCATCGAGTTCGAGGGCGGCGCCGTCTTCACGACGGCCAAGACAGGCGTCTCCGTCGCCCAGGTGCAGGAGGACGCCGAGAGGGTCTCCGGGCACGCGGCGATCGTCCAGGAGCTCGGCAACGGTGGCATGCGCATCCAGATCAGTGGTCTGGACACCGCCACCGCCACCCCGGTCAAGGACGAGCTCGCCGAGGACCTCGGCGTCAAGGCGGAGGACATCACCTCCGAGCTGGTCGGCCCCAGCTGGGGCGAGCAGATCGCCAACAAGGCCTGGACCGGCCTGGCGATCTTCATGGTGCTGGTGGTCATCTACCTCGCCATCGCCTTCGAGTGGCGCATGGCCCTGGCGGCCCTGATCGCCCTGGTCCACGACCTCACGATCACCGTCGGCGTGTACGCGCTGGTGGGCTTCGAGGTCACACCGGGCACCGTGATCGGCCTGCTGACGATCCTTGGTTACTCCCTCTACGACACCGTCGTCGTCTTCGACGGTCTCAAGGAGGGGTCGAAGGACATCACCAAGCAGACGCGCTGGACGTACAGCGAGATCGCCAACCGCAGCCTCAACGGCACCCTGGTGCGCTCCATCAACACCACCGTCGTCGCGCTGCTCCCGGTGGCGGGTCTGCTGTTCATCGGCGGCGGTGTGCTGGGCGCGGGCATGCTCAACGACATCTCGCTCTCGCTCTTCGTCGGCCTGGCGGCCGGTGCGTACTCCTCGATCTTCATCGCCACTCCGCTCGTCGCCGACCTGAAGGAACGCGACCCGCAGATGAAGGCCCTGAAGAAGCGCGTGCTCGCCAAGCGGGCGTCCGCCGCGGCACGCGGCGAGTCGGCGGACGACACCGCCGGTTCCGGCGAGCCCGAGGACCGGTTCCCGGACGACGCCGCGCCGGCCGGTGCGGTCGTCGGCCAGCGCCCGGCCGACCGTGGCCGCCCCGGCCGCGGGAAGCCGTCGGGGAAGCGGCGATGACGACGAGCACGCAGGACCTCCTGCTCAGCCGCATCCGCGACGTACCGGACTACCCGAAGCCGGGCGTGATGTTCAAGGACATCACGCCGCTGCTCGCGGACCCGGTGGCGTTCACGGCGCTGACCGACGCCCTCGCGGAGCTGTGCGCACGCTGCGGCGCCACGAAGATCGTCGGTCTGGAGGCCCGCGGCTTCATCCTGGCCGCGCCGGTCGCCGTCCGCGCCGGCCTCGGCTTCATCCCCGTACGCAAGGCGGGGAAGCTGCCGGGTGCGACGCTGAAGCAGGCGTACGAGCTGGAGTACGGTACCGCCGAGATCGAGATCCACGCCGAGGATCTGGCCGACGGCGACCGCGTCATCGTCATCGACGACGTCCTCGCCACCGGCGGCACCGCCGAGGCCTCGCTGGAGCTCATCCGGCGGGCCGGTGCGCAGGTCGCCGGGGTGGCGGTCCTCATGGAGCTCGGATTCCTCGGCGGCCGCGGCCGTCTGGAACCGGCGCTCCAGGGTGCTCCGCTGGAGGCCTTGATCACGGTCTGACCAGCACGGCTGTACGCGAGAGGCGGGGCCCGGAGGAATTCCGGGACCCGCCTTTCGCGTTGGCCCAGGTATCAGGCCGGGGGCGAACCGGAAGCCAGGCATCGTTACCATGGGCTTTCCGGGCCTGACCGGGGGACCCGGACCCGCACGAGGAGCGCTCTTGCCAGACGAGGCCCAGCCACTCTCCCCCAGCTCCCGTCCGGGGGACCCCGCAGCCGCGCAGCCCGACCAGCAGGCCGCCAAGGCCGCGCCGGGCCCGGCCACGCCCGCGCCGGGCCCGTCGGCCACGCCCGCGAAGAGCAGCCCGCCCGCCGGCAGCGGAGCCCCCGTCGGCACCGGCGCCCCCGCGAAGAGCGGCCCGCCCGCGAGCGACGCCCCCGCCAAGAGCGACGCGGCCAGGAACCCCGAACCCACCGGCAAGCCGAAGACCGCCCCCGAGCGGGCCGGCACCGGCGCCACGCCGCCCGTGTCCGCCCCCAAGCCGGCCCAGGGCTCCGCCCCGCGCACCGGCAGCGGCTCGTCCAACCGCGTACGGGCCAGACTCGCCCGGCTGGGCGTACAGCGCTCCAGCCCGTACAACCCGGTCCTCGAGCCGCTCCTGCGGGCCGTACGCAGCAACGACCCGAAGATCGAGACGTCGACACTGCGCCAGATCGAGCGCGCCTACCAGGTCGCCGAACGCTGGCACCGCGGCCAGAAGCGCAAGAGCGGCGACCCGTACATCACGCACCCGCTCGCGGTGACCACGATCCTCGCCGAGCTCGGCATGGACCCGGCCACCCTGATGGCGGGCCTGCTGCACGACACCGTCGAGGACACCGAGTACGGCCTGGACACCCTGCGACGCGACTTCGGCGACCAGGTCGCTCTGCTCGTCGACGGCGTCACCAAGCTCGACAAGGTCAAGTTCGGCGAGGCCGCGCAGGCCGAGACCGTACGCAAGATGGTCGTTGCCATGGCCAAGGACCCGCGCGTCCTGGTCATCAAGCTCGCCGACCGCCTGCACAACATGCGCACCATGCGTTATCTCAAGCGGGAGAAGCAGGAGAAGAAGGCCCGCGAGACGCTCGAGATCTACGCGCCCCTGGCCCACCGCCTGGGCATGAACACCATCAAGTGGGAGCTCGAGGACCTCGCCTTCGCGATCCTCTACCCCAAGATGTACGACGAGATCGTGCGGCTCGTCGCCGAGCGCGCGCCCAAGCGCGACGAGTACCTCGCCATAGTGACCGACGAGGTCCAGTCCGACCTGCGCGCCGCCCGCATCAAGGCCACCGTCACCGGCCGGCCGAAGCACTACTACAGCGTCTACCAGAAGATGATCGTCCGCGGCCGTGACTTCGCGGAGATCTACGACCTGGTGGGGATCCGTGTACTGGTCGACACGGTCCGCGACTGTTACGCCGCCCTCGGCACCGTGCACGCGCGATGGAACCCGGTCCCCGGCCGGTTCAAGGACTACATCGCGATGCCGAAGTTCAACATGTACCAGTCGCTGCACACGACGGTCATCGGCCCCAGCGGCAAGCCCGTCGAGCTCCAGATCCGCACGTTCGACATGCACCGCCGCGCCGAGTACGGCATCGCCGCGCACTGGAAGTACAAGCAGGAAGCCGTCGCCGGCGCCTCCAAGGTGCGTACCGACGTACCCAGGAACACCGGCCGAGGCCAGGACACCGTCAACGACATGGCGTGGCTGCGCCAGCTCCTGGACTGGCAGAAGGAGACCGAGGACCCCAGCGAGTTCCTGGAGTCCCTGCGCTTCGACCTCTCCCGCAACGAGGTCTTCGTCTTCACGCCCAAGGGCGACGTCATAGCGCTGCCGGCCGGGGCCACACCCGTCGACTTCGCGTACGCCGTCCACACGGAGGTCGGCCACCGGACGATAGGAGCGCGGGTCAACGGGCGGCTCGTACCGCTCGAATCGACCCTCGACAACGGCGACCTGGTGGAGGTCTTCACCTCCAAGGCGGCCGGCGCGGGCCCCTCGCGCGACTGGCTCGGCTTCGTCAAGTCGCCGCGCGCCCGCAACAAGATCCGCGCGTGGTTCTCCAAGGAGCGCCGTGACGAGGCCATAGAGCAGGGCAAGGACGCCATCGCGCGGGCCATGCGCAAGCAGAACCTGCCGATCCAGCGCATCCTCACCGGCGATTCCCTCGTCACGCTCGCGCACGAGATGCGCTACAGCGACATCTCGTCGCTGTACGCCGCCATCGGCGAGGGCCACGTCACCGCGCAGAGCATCGTCCAGAAGCTGGTGCAGGCGCTCGGCGGTGAGGAGGCCGCCACCGAGGACATCGCCGAGAGCGCGCCGCCCTCGCGCGGCCGCGGCAAGCGGCGCTCGAACGCCGACCCGGGCGTCGTGGTCAAGGGCGTCGACGACGTGTGGGTCAAGCTCGCCCGCTGCTGTACGCCCGTGCCCGGCGACCCCATCATCGGGTTCGTCACGCGCGGCAGCGGCGTATCGGTGCACCGCGCCGACTGCGTCAACGTCGATTCGCTGTCGAAGGAGCCGGAACGCATTCTCGACGTCGAGTGGGCCCCGACCCAGTCGTCGGTCTTCCTGGTCGCCATCCAGGTGGAGGCGCTGGACCGGTCCCGGCTTCTGTCGGACGTCACCCGCGTCCTGTCCGACCAGCACGTCAACATCCTGTCCGCGGCCGTCCAGACGTCCCGTGACCGGGTGGCCACCTCACGCTTCACCTTCGAGATGGGCGACCCCAAGCACCTGGGACACGTCCTGAAGGCGGTGCGCGGCGTGGAGGGCGTGTACGACGTCTACCGCGTCACCTCGGCCCGCCGACCGTAGCGGGTACGTACGAGGGCCCCGGGACGGAGATCCGTACCGGGGCCCTCGTTGTACGTACCGTGCGGTGTCAGCCGCCGAACTCCTGCAGGCCCTTCAGCGCCTGGTCCAGCAGCGCCTGCCGGCCCTCGAGCTCACGGGCGAGCTTGTCGGCCCTGGCGTTGTTGCCCGACGCGCGCGCCGCGTCGATCTGGCCGCGCAGCTTGTCGACCGCGTCCTGGAGCTGGCCCGTCAGACCCGCGGCGCGGGCGCGCGCCTCGGGGTTCGTACGACGCCACTCGTTCTCCTCGGTCTCGTGGAGCGCCCGCTCCACCGCGTGCATCCGGCCCTCGACCTTCGGGCGGGCGTCGCGCGGCACGTGGCCGATGGCCTCCCAGCGCTCGTTGAGGGAACGGAACGCGGCCCTGGCCGCCTTCAGGTCCTTCACCGGCACCAGCTTCTCGGCCTCGGTCGCGAGCTCCTCCTTGAGCTTGAGGTTCTCTGCCTGCTCGGCGTCGCGCTCGGCGAACACCTCGCTGCGCGCCGCGAAGAAGACGTCCTGCGCTCCGCGGAAGCGGTTCCACAGGTCGTCCTCGGCCTCGCGCTGGGCGCGGCCCGCGGCCTTCCACTCGGTCATCAGGTCGCGGTATCGCGCGGCCGTCGCGGCCCAGTCGGTGGAGCCCGAAAGGCTCTCCGCCTCCGCGACCAGCTTCTCCTTGGCCTTGCGGGCCTCCTCGCGTTGGGCGTCCAGCGAGGCGAAGTGGGCCTTGCGCCGCTTGGAGAACGCCGAGCGGGCGTGCGAGAAGCGGTGCCACAGTTCGTCGTCCGACTTCCGGTCGAGCCTCGGCAGGCCCTTCCAGATGTCGACGAGCGCCCGCAGCCGCTCGCCGGCGGAGCGCCACTGCTCGCTCTGGGCCAGCTCCTCGGCCTCGACGACCAGCGCCTCCTTGGCGTGCTTCGCCTCGTCGGTCTGCTTCGCCTTCTCGACCCTGCGCTCCTCGCGGCGCGCCTCGACCGTCGCCACCAGCGCGTCGAGGCGCTTGCTCAGCGCGTCCAGGTCGCCGACGGCGTGGTGCTCGTCGACCTGCTGACGCAGATGGCCGATCGCGGTCTGGGCGTCCTTGGCCGACAGATCGGTGGTCTTCACCCGCCGCTCGAGGAGGCCGATCTCGACAACCAGGCCCTCGTACTTGCGCTCGAAGTAGGCCAGGGCCTCCTCGGGAGAGCCCGCCTGCCAGGAACCGACGACCTTCTCGCCCTCGGCCGTACGCACGTACACGGTGCCGGTCTCGTCGACACGGCCCCACGGGTCGCTGCTCACAGCGCCTCCTCCACATGATGCCTGCGAGGGGCTGTTCACCCCCGGGCATCGTCCACAGTTTCTTTCGCGGGGCCACAGGCGCCCTGCACACCGCCAACATAGGCGAACGGCAGGGCGGCTGTCCGCATCCCGCACTTCCGGATTTACTTGGTCACGGTCGCCTTGTCGATGACGACGGTGGCATTGGGCGCCCCGTCGCCCTGACCGGTTGCCTCACCCGCCCCAGCGATCTTCTTCAACACGTCCTGACCACCCTTGATGGTTCCGAACGGTGTGTAGTTGGCGGGCAACTTGCTGTCCTGGTAGACGAGGAAGAACTGGCTGCCGCCGGTCCCCGGTCCCGCGTTCGCCATCGCGACCGTGCCCGCCGGATAGACGCCGCCCTTGAGCTTCGGGTCCTTCAGATTCTCGTCCGGCAGCTTGTAGCCGGGCGTGCCCGAGCCCTGCGCCGTCGGGTCGCCGCACTGGAGGACGTAGATCCCGCTCGTCGTCAGCCGGTGGCACTTCGTGTGGTCGAAGTAGCCCTTGGAGGCGAGGAAGTTGAAGGAGTTCACCGTGCGCGGCGCCTTCGCCGCGTCCAGCGCGAGCGTGATGTCACCGCAGGTGGTCCGCAGCTTCATCGCGTACGACGCCGACTTGTCGATGGTGAGTTCGGGCTCCTTCTTGTACGACAGCTTCTTCACGGACCCGGGGGCGGGCTTCTCGCACGGGTCGGGCGCCTTCGAGGGCGTGGAGCTGGGCGTCGCGTCGGCGACGGTGTCGTCCTTGTCGTCGCCTCCCAGAGCGCCCGTCGCGAACGCCGTCGCCCCCGCCGCGAGTACCACGGCGAGCGCCGATGCGATCACGGCGTTGCGGCGGCGTGCATTGCGCCGGGCCTCGGCGCGGCGCTGCTGCTGGCGTTCGAACTTTTCCCGGGCGAGCTGGCGCCGCCGCTGATCGCTGCTGACCACCGGTGATCTCCTCGTACGTCTCGTCTGTCACTGCTGTCCGCACTGCTGTCCGGCCGAGCCGAGCTTGCCCGTACCGTATATGGGTTCGCTGTGCGATGAGCGGCGCCGGTAGGCTCTGATCTGCTGCAATCGACAGCGGCATCTCCCGCCGGACGACATATTGAGGACGATCGTGCTTATTGCCGGGTTCCCCGCCGGGGCCTGGGGGACCAACTGTTACCTGGTCGCCCCCGCCGCAGGCGAGGAGTGCGTGATCATCGACCCGGGCCACCAGGCCACCGCGGGAGTCGAGGAAGCGCTCGCCAAGCATCGCCTCAAGCCCGTCGCCGTCGTGCTCACCCACGGCCACATCGACCACGTCGCCTCGGTCGTCCCGGTGTGCGGAGCGCACGACGTACCGGCGTGGATCCACCCCGCCGACCGGTACATGATGAGCGACCCCGAGAAGGCTCTCGGCCGCTCGATCGGCATGCCGCTGATGGGCGAGCTGACCGTGGGTGAGCCCGACGACGTCAAGGAGCTGACGGACGGCGCGGAGCTGAAGCTGGCGGGCCTCGACTTCACCGTCTCGCACGCGCCCGGCCATACCAAGGGGTCGGTGACCTTCCGGCTGCCCGAGCGGTCCGACATCCCGTCGGTCTTCTTCTCGGGCGACCTGCTGTTCGCCGGCTCCGTCGGACGCACCGACCTGCCCGGCGGCGACCACGCCGAGATGCTCGAGTCGCTGGCCCGCGTGTGCCTGCCGCTCGACGACTCGACCGTGGTGCTGGCCGGCCACGGCTCCCAGACGACCATCGGCCGCGAGCGCGCCACCAACCCGTATCTGAACGGGCTGGCCGCCGCTCCCCGACGAGGAATGTGACGAGACTTCCTGTGAGCACCTTCAAGGCCCCCAAGGGCACGTACGACCTCATCCCGCCGGACTCCGCGAAATTCCTGGCGGTGCGCGAGGCGATCGCCGCGCCGCTGCGGAACTCCGGCTACGGCTACATCGAGACGCCCGGCTTCGAGGACGTGGCGCTCTTCTCGCGCGGTGTCGGGGAGTCCACCGACATCGTCTCCAAGGAGATGTACGCCTTCGAGACCAAGGGCGGCGACAAACTGGCGCTGCGCCCCGAAGGCACCGCCTCCGTGCTGCGCGCGGCCCTCGAAGCCAATCTGCACAAGAGCGGCAACCTGCCGGTCAAGCTCTGGTACTCCGGCTCGTACTACCGCTACGAGCGCCCGCAGAAGGGCCGCTACCGCCACTTCTCGCAGGTCGGCGCCGAGGCGATCGGCGCCGAGGACCCGGCGCTCGACGCCGAGCTGATCATCCTCGCCGACCAGGCCTACCGCTCGCTGGGCCTGCGCCAGTTCCGCATCCTGCTGAACTCGCTGGGCGACAAGGAGTGCCGACCCGTCTACCGGGAGGCCCTCCAGGGCTTCCTGCGTGATCTCGACCTGGACGACGACACCCGCCGCCGCATCGAGATCAACCCCCTGCGGGTACTCGACGACAAGCGCGCCGAGGTGCAGAAGCAGCTCACCGGCGCGCCGATGCTGCGCGACTACCTGTGCGACGCCTGCAAGGCGTACCACGAGCAGGTCCGCGAGCTGCTGAACGAGGCGGGCGTCGCCTACGAGGACGACGAGAAACTGGTGCGTGGCCTCGACTACTACACCCGCACCACCTTCGAGTTCGTCCACGACGGTCTGGGCTCGCAGTCCGCGGTGGGCGGCGGCGGCCGCTACGACGGGCTGTCCGAGATGATCGGCGGCCCCGCGCTGCCGTCCGTCGGCTGGGCGCTCGGCGTGGACCGCACGGTGCTCGCGCTGGAGGCCGAGGGCATCGAGCTCGACCTGCCCGCCACCACCAGCGTGTACGCGGTGCCGCTCGGGGAGGAGGCGCGCCGCGTCCTGTTCGCTACGGTCACCGAGCTGCGGAGGGCGGGGGTCGCGGCGGACTTCGCGTACGGCGGCAAGGGCCTCAAGGGCGCCATGAAGAACGCCAACCGCTCGGGCGCCCGCTACACCGTCGTCGCCGGCGAGCGGGACCTGGCCGACGGACAGGTCCAGCTCAAGGACATGGAGACGGGCGAGCAGGTGCCGGTCGCCCTGGACGAGGTCACCGCGGAGATCCAGCGCCGCCTGGCCTGAGTGCCGCAGATCCGGGGGCCCGGCCGTCCGTCAGGACGGCCGGGCCCCTGTCGATCGCCCCGCCCGGTCCTCCGAAGCGGCAGTCCAGCAGCACGGCCACCGGGCGCCGGCCCTCCACGACAACGGACGTGCTGATGCTGGGCAATTCGCGACGCCCGCTCGCACACCCGCTCGTGCGGTCAACTTCGTCAGCCCGGATTCGTCCTGCCGGGTCACGCCGGTTCCGGACCGTCCCGTACGAGTCCTCCCGCGCCTGACCGGCGCCCAGGAACGTCACTTCGCGCCGGTCCGGGTCCTGCCGGAGCCGAACCGGCGGGGTGCGCGCGCGGACGTCCTTATGTCCATCGAACGGTGGACACCGGCGGCCGTGCGGCAGAATGGCCCTGTCCGGCAGCCCACTCAGCGACGGAACGGCGATATGACGACTGCAGCGGTAGACGACCGCACCTCCGACGGTGTCCAGGAAGGCCCGCAGGGCGCGACCGGCAGTGGCCGTCCCTTCGCCCTGCTGCTGGTGATCACGGGGCTGGCCGGGCTGCTTGCCTCCTGGGTCATCACGATCGACAAGATCAAGCTGCTGGAGGACCCGAACTTCACCCCGGGCTGCAGCCTCAACCCCGTTGTCGCGTGCGGCAACATCATGAAGAGTGAGCAGGCCGAGGCCTTCGGATTCCCCAACCCGATGCTCGGCCTTGTCACTTACGCGATGGTCGTCGCCATCGGCGTGGGCCTGCTGGCCGGCGCGCGCTACCGCCGCTGGTTCTGGCTCGGCCTGAACGCGGGCACCCTCTTCGGGGTCGGATTCTGCACCTGGCTCCAGTACCAGTCGCTGTACAACATCGGCTCGCTGTGCCTGTGGTGCTGCCTGGCCTGGGTCGCCACCATCGTGATGTTCTGCTACGTCACCACGCACAACATCAAGCACCGGATCCTCCCGGCCCCCAAGGGCCTGCGCAGCGCGCTGATGGAGTTCCACTGGGTGCCGCCGATCCTGTGGATCGGGATCATCGGCATGCTGATCCTGACCCGCTGGTGGACCTTCTGGACCGGTCAGAGCTGAGCCGTGCGGGGACCGGCGGCGTTGTCAGTGGGCTGACATAGGCTTCATGCGTGGAGCCAGACCTGTTCACCGCAGCCGCCGAAGACCGCCAGCTCAAGGATCCGTCCAGCAGCCCTCTCGCCGTACGGATGCGCCCGCGCACCCTCGACGAGGTCGTCGGCCAGCAGCACTTGCTGAAGCCGGGGGCCCCGCTGCGCCGGCTGGTCGGTGAGGGCAGCGGCGGTCCCGCCGGACCGTCCTCGGTGATCCTCTGGGGCCCGCCCGGCATCGGGAAGACGACCCTCGCGTACGTCGTCAGCCTGGCCACCCAGAAGCGCTTCGTCGAGCTCTCCGCGATCACCGCCGGAGTCAAGGAAGTGCGGGCCGTCATCGACGGCGCCCGCCGCGCGTCCGGGGGCTACGGCAAGGAGACCGTCCTCTTCCTCGACGAGATCCACCGCTTCAGCAAGGCCCAGCAGGACTCGCTGCTGCCGGCCGTCGAGAACCGCTGGGTGACGCTCATCGCGGCGACCACCGAGAATCCGTACTTCTCGATCATCTCTCCCCTGCTCTCCCGCTCCCTCCTGCTCACGCTGGAGTCACTGACCGACGACGACCTGCGCTCCCTGGTGCACCGGGCCCTCACGGAGGAACGCGGTCTGGGGGGCGCGGTCACGCTCGCCGACGACGCCGAGGCGCACCTGTTGCGGATCGCGGGCGGCGATGCCCGGCGCGCGCTCACCGCGCTCGAAGCGGCCGCGGGAGCGGCCATCTCCAAGGGCGAGGACGAGATCACCCTCGAGACGGTCGAGGAGACGGTCGACCGAGCGGCGGTGAAGTACGACCGCGACGGCGACCAGCACTACGACGTGGCGAGCGCCCTCATCAAGTCCATCCGCGGCTCCGACGTCGACGCCGCGCTGCACTATCTCGCCCGCATGATCGAGGCGGGGGAGGACCCCCGGTTCATCGCCCGGCGGCTGATGATCTCCGCCAGCGAGGACATCGGCCTCGCCGACCCGACCGCGCTGCCTACCGCCGTCGCCGCAGCCCAGGCCGTGGCCATGATCGGCTTCCCGGAGGCCGCTCTCACTCTCAGCCACGCCACGATCGCGCTGGCCCTCGCGCCCAAGTCCAACGCCGCGACGAACGCGATCTTCGCGGCCCAGGCGGACGTACGGAAGGGAATGGCGGGCCCGGTCCCGGCCCATCTGCGCGACGGCCACTACAAGGGCGCCGCCAAGCTCGGCCACGCGCAGGGCTATGTGTACCCGCACGACGTGCCGGGCGCGATCGCCGCCCAGCAGTACGCGCCGGACGCCGTGCAGGGGCGCCACTACTACGAACCAACGCGCTACGGAGCCGAAGCCCGTTACGCCGACGTGGTCGAGAAAGTGCGCGGCCGGCTGCGCGGCGACGGCCCGTCCGAGCCGCGCTCCTGACCTGCGGGCCCGCGGGGGACGACGGGCGTTTCAGCGCGCGGCCGCCTCGAAGAGCTGATGTATGGCGCGGCGCAGCCCGGCGATGTCACGCACCGGTTCGCGGAAGTCGAAGCGCGCGTCGAAGACGCGCCCGTCCTCGCCGCCGCTGAAGCGCACCCGCAGTCCGAACCGGTCCAGCGCCAAAGGCACCGCACTGGTCCCCGCCGCGCGCCCGCCCGCCAGACCGCACAGCTGCCGCACCTGGTCGCCGTGCGCCGCGTGCAGATGCTGGAGCAGCTCCGCCTCGTGCTCGACGAGCGGATCGGCGGCACCCGCCGCGAACCCCTCGGCATCGACCATCCCCGTGCCCCACAGGTCGTCCACCCGCGCCTCACCCACCTCGAGCCGCAGCAGCATGCGCCCCGGCCCGGCGACCCCGCGTACACAGGTGAGCCAGCCGGAGAGCCAGGCCCGTCCCCGGATACGGTTGGGAACGGACACCGGTGCCACATCGGTGAGCTCCAGCACCACGGGGAGTTCGTCGTCCTGCGCGTGGGTGGCGGCCCGTACGACCGGTGAATCCGCCGGGAAGACCAGCAGTACTTCGCCGTCCGGCCCCACGCTCCGCTCCTCGGGTACCAGCTGCTCGGGACGGGCCACGACAGGACCGGGGAGAAGCACTACCGCGGAGCAGGTACTCTGTACGAGAGTTCGTGTGCGCTCGGCTGCTGACGGCATCCGCGCGATTTCAAGTCCGCTGGGACGCGGCTGACCACGATCTGATCGGACCTCCGTCGCGTCGACACTCTTGATGTCGGCCTTCTTTGTGTTGTCCGTGACGTGACTGGTGTTCCCCGGACGAGACATGCGATCTCCTTGAGTAAGGTGAGCCTAACCTAACCTACAACGGAGGTCTGGAGAACGTGCCTAACCAGTCGCGTCCCAAGGTCAAGAAGTCCCGTGCGCTCGGTATCGCGCTGACGCCGAAGGCTGTCAAGTACTTCGAGGCCCGCCCCTACCCGCCGGGCGAGCACGGCCGTGGGCGCAAGCAGAACTCGGACTACAAGGTCCGTCTGCTCGAGAAGCAGCGTCTGCGCGCGCAGTACGACATCAGCGAGAAGCAGATGGCCCGCGCCTACGACCGCGCCAAGAAGGCCGAAGGCAAGACCGGCGAGGCCCTGGTCATCGAGCTCGAGCGCCGCCTCGACGCCCTGATCCTGCGTTCGGGCATCGCCCGCACGATCTACCAGGCCCGTCAGATGGTCGTCCACGGCCACATCGAGGTCAACGGTGGCAAGGTCGACAAGCCGTCGTTCCGCGTCCGTCCCGACGACGTCGTGATGGTCCGCGAGCGCAGCCGCGAGAAGCACCCCTTCCAGGTGGCCCGCGAGGGTGGCTACGACACCGAGGGTGAGACGCCGCGCTACCTCCAGGTGAACCTGAAGGCCCTGGCCTTCCGCCTGGACCGCGACCCGAACCGCAAGGAAATCCCGGTCATCTGCGACGAGCAGCTCGTCGTCGAGTACTACGCCCGCTGATCCAGCGGCCGTAGTCGGGCAAGTGCCTCAGCCCGTCGTCTCCTCGTTCCGTACGGAACGGGAGGCGGCGGGCTCGCGCGTGTTCGGGGCGCCGTTCCTCGCCGCCGCGGACGCCGGGCGCGGCCGGGGTGGTGCGGGCGCCGGGCGGGGCGGCCCTTCGAGTGCCCTGGCCACCGCCGCGTCCAGGGGGAGCGAGCCGCCCTCGCGGCGGAACGTCTCGTACCGGTCGTCACCGAGGCGCTCGCGGGACTTCTCCTCGCACAGCGTGTGCGGCGCGTTGTAGTACGCCGAACCGAACAGCGGCAGCCCCACCGACGGCCAGATCCGCTCGGCCGCCCCCTGGAGCACGGCCGCCTCCGCCGGATCGCCGGCGTCGAGGGTGACCAGCGCCAGCAGCTCCAGGGCGAGCACCACCCCGAGCAGATCGTTGAACGCGTGGTCGATCGCCAGGCACTCCGCCAGCAGTTTCCGGGCGCGCTCCGGCCTGCCCTCCGTCCGCGCCGCATAGGCCCGGACGTACAGCGCGTACGCGAGGGCCCAGCGCTCACCGTGGTCCTCGCATACCTCCGTGACCGCCTCGCAGATCTCCACGGCCTGCGCCAGGTCGCCGCGGAAGGCCACCGCCATCGCCAGCTCGACCCGCGCCATCAGCACATTGCTGTTCAGCTCGCCGATCTCCTCGTAGCGGGCGAGCGCCTCACACAGCAGTTCCTCGGCGCGCGGCATGTCGTCGGAAACCAGCGCCAGACAGCCCGACCGGTGCACGGCGTACGCCGCCGCGAGGCCGTTCCCGCTCAGCTCGGCGCCCTCGCGGCACTCCTGGAGGGCGGCGAGCGCGCCGATCGCGTCGCCCTGGAGCACGGCCACATAGCCGAGCACCCACAGCGCCTTCAGCCGGTGCGCCTCGTGCCCGCTCTCCGACTCCAGTACGTGGTCCAGCCAGTGCCGCCCCTCCGACAGGCGCCCGCAGCCGACCCAGTAGAACCACAGGGTGCCCGCCAGGTACTGGCCCAGATGTATGTCCCGCGGGTGCTCCAGCGAGTACTCCATCGCCCGGCGCAGATTGGGCAGTTCACTGTCCACGCGCGCCGCCACCTCGGCCTGCCGGGGACTGAACCAGTCCAGCTCGCACCAGGTCGCCAGCCCCAGATACCAGTCGCGGTGCCTGCGCCGCACGCGCTCCGCGTCCCCCGTGGCCGCCAGCCAGTCGGCGCCGTACTCCCTGACGGTGTCGAGCATCCGGTAGCGGACCCCGGTCGCCGTGTCCTCACGGATCACGACGGACTGCGCGATCAGGTCCGTGATCACATCGAGGACGCCGGGAACGCTGTCGTCCAGGAATTCCGGGCCGCCGCAGACATAGTCGGCCGCCTCCAGGTCGAACTGTGCCGCGAACACCGAAAGCCGCGCCCACAGCAGCCGCTGCTCCGGTGTGCACAGCTCATGGCTCCAGCCGATCGCGGTGCGCAGCGTCTGGTGGCGGGGGAGGGCCCCACGGGTGGAGCCGGTCAGCAGGCGGAAACGGTGGTCGAGCCGGTCGAGCACCTGCCCGACGGAGAGGGCCTTCAGCCGCCCGGCCGCCAGTTCCAGGGCCAGCGGAATCCCGTCCAGGCGGCGGCACAGCTCGTGCACGGCGGCGCTGTTGGCGTCCGACAGCCGGAAGCCGGGCTGCCCGGCGGCGGCCCGGTCGGTGAACAGACGTACGGCCTCCGGGTCCGGCATCGGCGGCAGGGGAAAGGTCTGCTCGCCGTCGACGCACAACGGCTGCCGCCCCGTGGCCAGCACGGTCAGCCCCGGAGCGCGCCGCAGCAGCTCCCTGACCAGCCCGGCGACGGCGTCGACGAGGTGCTCGAAACCGTCGAGCACGAGCAGCAGTCGGCGCTCCGCGAGATGCTCCACCAGCACCGTCCGTGGAGGCTTGCTGGTGTGGTCGGTCAGCCCCAGCGCCTCGACGACCGCGTGCTCCAGCGGACCGGGGTCCGTGAGGGCGGACAACTCGGCGAGACGCACCCCGTCGCAGTACCGTTCCTGCAGGTCGCAGGCGGCGCGGAGCGCGAACCGTGTCTTGCCGACGCCGCCGACTCCGGTCACGGTGACCAGCCGGGCTTCCTCCAGCAGGCGGCCCAGCTCCGCCAGTTCGGCGCGGCGCCCGACGAACGGGTTCAGCTCCGCCGGGAGGCCGCCGGGGCTGGGCGAGTGGGACACAGGAGGGGGAGTGCGTCGCATAGGACACGGAGCGTACCGATCCGTAAGCACTCCGTACAATCAGGCCGGACACCACCCGCCCCTCGCACCCCTAATGCGGTACGGAGCCAGAGCCCCGGCGCGATAGGCTCGCAGAACGACTTTTCTCAATGTCAGGGAGCGGTGCAAAGTGTCCGGTGGAGAGGTGGCCGGCATCCTGGTGGCCGTCTTCTGGGCGATCCTGGTCTCTTTCCTTGCCGTGGTGCTGGTGAGGCTGGCCCAGACGCTCAGGGCGACGACCAAGCTCGTGGCGGACGTGACCGATCAGGCCGTCCCGCTGCTGGCGGACGCCTCCGCGACCGTACGGTCCGCGCAGACCCAGCTCGACCGGGTCGACGCCATCGCGACCGACGTCCAGGAAGTCACCTCCAACGCATCCGCGCTCTCGACGACCGTCGCGTCGACCTTCGGCGGCCCGCTCGTCAAGGTCGCAGCCTTCGGGTACGGCGTCCGCCGGGCGCTCGGCCGCGGCAAGGACGCCCCGGCGGAGCAGCCGTCGCGTCGCACTGTGATCGTCGGCCGGACCGTGCCGTCCGCCCGGCGCAGGAAGCGGAAGGGCTGAAGCCGCAATGTTCCGCCGTACGTTCTGGTTCACCGCCGGCGCCGCAGCCGGCGTGTGGGCCACCACCAAGGTCAACCGCAAGCTCAAGCAGCTGACGCCCGAGAGCCTCGCCGCGCAGGCCGCCGACAAGGCGGTCGAGGCGGGTCACCGGCTCAAGGACTTCGCGCTCGACGTCAAGGCGGGAATGGCGCAGCGCGAAGCCGAACTCGGCGAAGCCCTCGGCCTCGAGGCGCAGAACGATCCCAGAGTCATCGAGCACCGACGCGTCGCCGCTCTCGACCACAACACGCATTCGTACAACCGGAATGAGGACCACTGATGGAGTCGGCTGAAATCCGCCGCCGCTGGCTGCGCTTCTTCGAGGAGCGCGGACACAACGTCGTGCCTTCGGCGTCGCTCATCGCGGACGACCCGACCCTGCTGCTGGTCCCCGCGGGCATGGTGCCCTTCAAGCCGTACTTCCTCGGCGAGGTCAAGCCGCCCGCCCCGCGCGTCACCAGCGTGCAGAAGTGCGTGCGTACGCCGGACATCGAAGAGGTCGGCAAGACCACCCGCCACGGCACGTTCTTCCAGATGTGCGGCAACTTCTCGTTCGGCGACTACTTCAAGGAAGGCGCCATCCAGTACGCCTGGGAGCTGCTCACCAGCTCCGTGGCGGACGGCGGCTACGGCCTCGACCCCGAGCGGCTGTGGATCACGGTCTACCTCGACGACGACGAGGCCGAGCAGATCTGGCGCGACAAGATCGGCGTACCGGCCGAGCGGATCCAGCGCCTGGGCAAGAAGGACAACTTCTGGTCCATGGGCGTGCCCGGTCCGTGCGGTCCGTGCTCGGAGATCAACTACGACCGTGGCCCGGCCTTCGGCGTCGAGGGCGGCCCCGCCGTCAACGACGAGCGCTACGTGGAGATCTGGAACCTGGTCTTCATGCAGTACGAGCGGGGCGCCGGCGACGGCAAGGAAGACTTCCCGATCCTCGGCGACCTGCCGTCGAAGAACATCGACACCGGCCTCGGTCTCGAGCGCCTGGCGATGATCCTCCAGGACGTGCAGAACCTCTACGAGATCGACACCTCGATGGTGGTCATCGAGAAGGCCACCGAGCTGACCGGTGTGCAGTACGGCGCCGACCACGCCTCGGACGTCTCGCTGCGCGTCGTCACCGACCACATGCGCACGTCGGTGATGCTCATCGGCGACGGCGTCACCCCCGGCAACGAGGGCCGCGGCTACGTGTTGCGCCGCATCATGCGTCGCGCCATCCGCAACATGCGCCTCCTGGGCGCCACCGGTCCCGTCGTCGCCGAGCTCGTCGACACCGTGATCACGTCGATGGGGCAGCAGTACCCGGAGCTCCTGACCGAGCGCAAGCGCATCGAGACCGTGGCCCTCGCCGAGGAGGCCGCGTTCGTGAAGGCCCTCAAGGGCGGCACGAACATCCTCGACACGGCCGTGACCGACACCAAGGCCGCGGGCGGCAAGGTCCTCTCCGGCGACAAGGCGTTCCTGCTCCACGACACCTGGGGTTTCCCGATCGACCTCACCCTGGAGATGGCCGCCGAACAGGGCCTCTCCGTGGACGAGGACGGATTCCGCCGCCTGATGAAGGAGCAGCGGGACCGGGCCAAGGCCGACGCCAAGGCCAAGAAGACCGGCCACGCCGACGTCTCCGCCTATCGTGAGGTCGCCGACAACTCCGGCACCACCGAGTTCACTGGCTACATCCACACCGAGGGCGAGTCGACCATCGTCGGCCTGCTCGTCGACGGACTGCCCTCCCCGGCCGCCACCGAGGGCGACGAGGTCGAGGTTGTCCTCGACCGCACGCCCTTCTACGCCGAGGGCGGCGGCCAGCTCGCCGACACCGGCCGCATCAAGCTGGACACGGGCGCCATCATCCAGGTGCGCGACGTACAGCAGCCGGTGCCGGGCGTCTCCGTACACAAGGGCTCGGTCCAGGTCGGCGAGGTGACCGTGGGCGCCTCCGCCTACGCCGCCATCGACCTGAAGCGCCGTAGGGCCATCGCCCGCGCCCACAGTGCCACGCACCTCACGCACCAGGCGCTGCGCGACGCCCTCGGCCCGACCGCCGCCCAGGCCGGCTCGGAGAACTCGCCGGGCCGCTTCCGCTTCGACTTCGGCTCGCCGAACGCCGTACCGGGCACCGTCCTCACCGACGTGGAGCACAAGATCAACGATGTGCTCGCCCGTGAACTCGACGTCCAGGCCGAGGTCATGTCGATCGACGAGGCCAAGAAGCAGGGCGCCATCGCCGAGTTCGGCGAGAAGTACGGCGAGCGCGTGCGCGTCGTGACCATCGGCGACTTCTCCAAGGAGCTGTGCGGCGGTACGCACGTCCACAACACCGCCCAGCTGGGTCTGGTGAAGCTGCTCGGCGAGTCGTCGATCGGCTCGGGCGTACGGCGCATCGAGGCCCTGGTCGGCGTCGACGCGTACAACTTCCTCGCCCGCGAGCACACGGTCGTCGCCCAGCTCCAGGAGCTGGTCAAGGGCCGTCCGGAGGAGCTGCCGGAGAAGATCTCCGGAATGCTCGCCAAGCTCAAGGACGCCGAGAAGGAGATCGAGAAGTTCCGCGCGGAGAAGGTCCTCCAGGCCGCCGCCGGTCTCGCCTCCGGTGCCAAGGACGTGCGCGGCGTCGCGGTCGTCACCGGCCAGGTGCCGGACGGTACCTCGGCCGACGACCTGCGCAGGCTCGTCCTGGACGTACGCGGCCGGATCCCGTCCGACCGTCCGACGGTCGTGGCGCTCTTCACCACCGCCAACGGCCGCCCGCTGACGGTGATCGCCACCAACGAGGCCGCCCGTGAGCGCGGTCTCAAGGCCGGCGACCTGGTCCGTACGGCCGCCAAGACCCTCGGCGGCGGCGGTGGCGGCAAGCCGGACGTCGCCCAGGGCGGCGGCCAGAACCCGGAGGCCATCGGCGACGCCGTGGCCGCCGTCGAGCGCGCGGTCGGCGAGAGCGCCTGATGCGACGCGGCCGTCGCCTCGCGATCGACGTCGGGGACGCCCGGATCGGGGTCGCCTCGTGCGACCCCGACGGGGTCCTGGCCACGCCGGTGGAGACCGTGCCGGGACGCGATGTCCCGGCCGCCCACCGGCGGCTGAGGCAGCTCGTCGAGGAGTACGAACCGATCGAGGTCGTGGTCGGCCTCCCTCGCTCCCTCAGCGGGGGCGAGGGGCCGGCGGCCGTCAAGGTCCGGGCATTCGTCCAGGTGCTCGCCGCGGGCATCGCACCCGTCCCGGTGCGGCTCGTGGACGAGAGGATGACCACAGTGACGGCCAGTCAGGGCCTGCGCGCTTCGGGCGTGAAGTCCAAGAAGGGCAGATCTGTCATCGACCAGGCGGCGGCAATTGTCATCCTTCAGAACGCTTTGGAGGCCGAACGGGTCTCGGGGGATCCCCCGGGCGAGGGCGTCGAAGTGGTTGTCTGATCGCGATACGGTAACGTTCCGCGCGATGCGGCGGTGTTCGAACAGCTGCCGCACAAAGAAGAGGCGGACCGGATGCCGCGCCCCCACGCGCGAAGCAGCCACCGCCTCGCGGCACACTATGGGGTTTGATGACTGAGTATGGCCGGGGCGCAGGCCACGAACCGTGGCATCCCGAGGACCCGTTGTACGGGGACCAGGGATGGGCAGGACAGCAGGCCGCTCACGGCCAGCAGGGTCCGTACGGCGGTCAGCCGCAGCAGTACCAGCAGGAGCCGCAGCACCAGCAGCCGTACTACGACGGCCACCAGCAGAACCAGCAGAACCCGCAGCAGCAGTACAACCCGCAGCAGCAGTACGGCGACAACGGCGGCTGGGACACAGGCCAGCACCAGCACCCGCCCCACCCGCAGGAGCCGGTGCCGTACGGCATGAATCCGGTGGCCGACCCCTACGCCGGCCAGCAGCCCGCGTACGGCGCCGGCGAGCAGGACTACTACGCCGCGCCCGAGGCGTACCCTCCGCCGCAGCCGCCGAACCAGCGCCACGTCCCGGAGCCGGACCAGGCCCCGGAGTGGGACCCGGAGCCCGAGGAGCGCGAGGATCACCCGTTCTTCACGGGCGGCGACGACCGCGGCGACGACCGCGACGACGACGCCCAGGATTCCCGGGGCGGCCGCGGCGGACGGGGTGGGGACCGCCGCGGCGGCAAGCCCAAGAAGAAGAAGAGCCGCAACGGCACGGCATGCCTCTTCGTCATGGTGGTCCTGGTCGGCGGCCTGGGCGGCGTCGGCTATTTCGGCTACCAGTTCTACCAGGACCAGTTCGGCGCGCCCGAGGACTTCGCAGGCAGCGGCACCGGTTCCGTCGACGTCGAGATCCCCAAGGGTGCGGGGCTGGGCGAGATGGGGAGCATCCTGGCCCGCAAGGGAGTGGTCAAGAGCTCCGGCGCCTTCGTCTCGGCGGCGACGGCCAACCCGAAAAGTCAGGGAATTCAGCCCGGCGTCTACCCGATGAAAAAGGAGATGTCGGGCAAGGCTGCCGTCGAGCTCATGATCAATCCGTCGAATCTGAACGCCCTCATCGTCAAGGAGGGCGAGCGGAATGTCGGGATCTACGAGGCGATCGACAAGCAACTGAAGCTCGACGGCGGTACCACGGAGGACGTGGCCGAGAAGGAGTTCAAGGACCTCGGTCTGCCCGAATGGGCCAACGACGACCCCGACATCAAGGACCCGCTGGAAGGCTTCCTCTACCCGTCGCGTTACGACATCGGCGGAAAGTCGACGCCCAAGTCCGTGCTCAAGGAAATGGTGGCGCGGGCCAAGGCGAAATACGATGCCGCGAATGTCGAGGCCGAGGCCAAGAGGCTCGGGCTCGACTCCCCGATGGAACTCATCACGGTGGCGAGCCTCGTTCAGGTCGAAGGCAAGTACAAACACGACTTCGACAAGGTGTCCAGGGTCGTCTACAACCGCCTCCAGCCGAACAACACGGAAACCGTGGGGCGGCTCGAGTTCGACTCCACGATCAACTACATCAAGGCCGAAAGTAAGCTCGACATCGGGGCCGTCGACGATCTGCGGCAGATCAGGGATCCGTACAACACGTACGACATCAAGGGCCTGCCGCCGGGCGCCATCAGCAACCCGGGTGCCGATGCACTGAGTTCGGCGATCAATCCGAAGCCTGGCCCCTGGTACTACTTCGTATCCGTCACGGCCGACAAGACCCTTTTCGCGGTGACCAACGCGGAGCACGAGCGGAACCGGCGTCAGTACGAGGAAGAGCTGGAGAAGTCCGGACAGTGAGCACAGCCCGACGCGCGGCCGTCCTCGGCTCGCCCATCGCCCACTCGCTCTCACCGGTGCTCCACCGCGCCGCGTACGCCGAACTCGGTCTCGCCCACTGGTCGTACGACCGGTTCGAAGTGGACGAGGCCGGGCTGCCCGGCTTCTTCGCGGAGCTCGACCCGTCGTGGGCGGGGCTGTCGCTGACCATGCCGCTCAAGCGGGCCGTCATCCCGCTGCTCGACGAGATCAGCGACACGGCGGCCTCCGTGGAGGCGGTCAACACCGTGGTCCTCACCGAGGACGGCCGCCGCATCGGCGACAACACCGACATCCCCGGGATGATCGCCGCCCTGCACGAGCGAGGCATCGAGAAAGTCGGCTCCGCCGCCGTCCTGGGCGCCGGAGCCACCGCCTCGTCCGCCCTCGCCGCGCTTTCCCGCCTGTGCACCGGCGCGGTGACCGCGTACGTCCGAAGCTCCGCACGCGCCGACGAGATGCGGCAGTGGGGCGAGCGGCTCGGAGTCGACGTACGCATCGCCGACTGGTCTCAGGCCGCAGAGGCCTTCGAGGCGCCGCTGGTCGTCGCCACCACCCCGGCCGGCACCACCGACGCCCTCGCCGGGGCCGTACCGGACCGCCCCGGCACGCTCTTCGACGTGCTGTACGAGCCGTGGCCGACCGCACTCGCCGCCGCCTGGTCGGCGCATGGCGGCGCGGTCGTCGGCGGCCTCGACCTGCTTGTGCACCAGGCGGTGCTCCAGGTGCAGCAGATGACGGGCCGCGCCACCGCGCCGCTCGACGTCATGCGGGCCGCCGGGGAACGCGCGCTCGCCGCCCACTAGAGTCCCGCCCACGGGAATCCGCGGAGAACCGCAGGTCAAAGGGTGAGGAGCGCTCGATCATGAGCATGGTGGCAGGGCAGACTCTGGCAGCGCCGGACCTGCTCAGACTGGCGCTGTACTTCCTGCCGGACTGGCTGCGGATCACCCTCGGGGCGATCGGGTTCGGACTGCTCCTCCGGGAGGGCGTACGCAGGCTGAGGCGCATGGTGGCCACACGCGGGATCCGGCCGGAGGGTCCCGAGGAGTGAGAAGGCCGTCCGTCTGATGGACCCACGACCGGGACGGGCGCCCGGTCGTGGGAGGATCAGGGGTGGCGGGCCAGGGCCGCGCACCCGGTCGCGCCGTCGCAGTTCCAGGCGCGAGCATGAGGAGCACCGTTGAGCAGGTTGCGCTGGCTGACCGCGGGGGAATCCCACGGCCCCGCACTCGTCGCGACGCTGGAGGGACTTCCCTCCGGTGTCCCCGTCACCACGGAGATGGTGGCGGACGCGCTCGCCCGGCGGCGCCTCGGCTATGGGCGCGGTGCGCGTATGAAGTTCGAGAAGGACGAAGTGACCTTCCTCGGCGGCGTGCGGCACGGCCTCACCATGGGCGGCCCCGTCGCGATCATGGTGGGGAACACCGAGTGGCCCAAGTGGGAGCAGGTCATGTCGGCCGACCCCGTGGACGCCGATGAGCTGGCCAAGCTGGCGCGCAACGCGCCGCTGACCCGCCCGCGTCCCGGCCACGCCGACCTGGCGGGCATGCAGAAGTACGCGCTGGACGAGGCCCGGCCGGTGCTGGAGCGCGCGAGCGCCCGGGAGACGGCGGCGCGTGTCGCGCTGGGTACGGTCGCCCGCTCGTACCTGAAGCAGACCACCGGCGTCGAGATCGTCTCGCACGTCGTGGAACTTGCCGCGGCCAAGGCGCCGTACGGCGTGCTGCCCGTTCCCGCCGACGAGGCGAAGCTCGACGAGGACCCCGTGCGCTGCCTGGACGCCGACGCGTCGAAGGCGATGGTGGCGGAGATCGACCAGGCCCACAAGGACGGCGACACGCTGGGCGGCGTGGTCGAGGTGCTCGCGTACAACGTGCCCGTCGGGCTCGGTTCGTTCGTGCACTGGGACCGCAGGCTCGACGCCCGGCTGGCCGCCGCGCTGATGGGCATCCAGGCGATCAAGGGCGTCGAGGTCGGCGACGGCTTCGACCTGGCCCGGGTGCCGGGCAGCAAGGCGCACGACGAGATCGTGCCGACGGCCGAGGGCGTACGCCGTACCTCCGGGCGTGCCGGCGGTACCGAGGGCGGCATGTCCACCGGTGAGCTGCTGCGCGTACGGGCCGCGATGAAGCCCATCGCCACCGTGCCGCGCGCGCTCGCCACCATCGACGTCGCGACCGGCGAGGTCGCCGCCGCGCACCACCAGCGCTCCGACGTGTGCGCCGTTCCGGCGGCCGGGATCGTGGCCGAGGCCATGGTCGCGCTCGTGCTCGCGGACGCCGTCGCGGAGAAGTTCGGCGGCGACAGCGTGGGCGAGACCCGGCGCAACGTGCAGAGCTACCTCGACAACCTGGTCGTCCGGTGACCGCGTCGGGCGGGCCGGTCGTCGTACTCGTCGGGCCCATGGGCGTCGGCAAGTCCACGGTGGGCGCGCTGCTCGCCGAGCGGCTCGAAGTGGCGTACCGGGACACCGACGCCGACATCGTCGCGGCCGACGGGCGGCCCATCGCCGAGATCTTCGTCGAGGACGGCGAGGCGCACTTCCGTGAGCTGGAGCGGCAGGCCGTGCGGGCCGCCCTCGCCGAGCACACGGGCGTACTCGCCCTCGGCGGCGGCGCGGTACTCGACGACGGCACGCGGGCGTCCCTGGCCGGACTGCCCGTCGTCTACCTCTCGATGAACGTCACGGAGGCGATCAAGCGTGTCGGGCTCAACACCGCCCGCCCGCTGCTCGCCGTCAATCCGCGCCAGCAGTGGAAGCAGCTGATGGAGGCCCGGCGGCACCTGTACGCCGAGGTCGCCGACGCCACGGTCGAAACCGACGACCGCACCCCCGAAGAGGTCGCCCAGGCGGTTCTCGACGCACTCGAATTGAAGGAAGCATGACGGAGCAGGCAGTCACCCGTATCCAGATCGGCGGCAGCGAGGGCGCCGAGCCGTACGAGGTGCTCGTGGGCCGGCAGCTGCTGGGGGAGCTCCCGGGGCTGATCGGCGACCGCGCCCAGCGCGTCGCCGTCCTGCACCCCGAGGCACTCGCCGGCACCGGTGAGGCGATCCGTGAGGACCTCGCGAGCCAGGGCTACGAGGTCATCGCGATCCAGCTGCCGAACGCCGAGGAGTCCAAGACCGTCGAGGTCGCGGCGTACTGCTGGAAGGCGCTCGGGCAGACCAACTTCACGCGTACGGACGTGATCGTCGGCGTCGGCGGCGGCGCGACCACCGACGTGGCCGGTTTCGTCGCGGCGACCTGGCTGCGCGGGGTGCGCTGGATCGCCGTACCGACGACCGTGCTCGGCATGGTCGACGCGGCCGTCGGCGGCAAGACCGGCATCAACACAGCTGAGGGCAAGAACCTCGTCGGTGCCTTCCATCCGCCCGCCGGGGTGCTCTGCGACCTGGCGGCGCTGGACTCGCTGCCGGTCAACGACTACATCAGCGGGCTCGCCGAGATCATCAAGGCGGGCTTCATCGCCGACCCCGTCATCCTCGACCTGATCGAGGAGGACCCGGCGGCGGCCCGTACGCCCGAGGGGCCCCGCACCGCCGAGCTGATCGAGCGCGCGATCCGCGTGAAGGCCGATGTCGTGTCGAGCGACCTGAAGGAATCAGGTCTGCGCGAGATCCTCAACTACGGTCACACGCTCGCGCACGCCATTGAGAAGAACGAGCGCTACAACTGGCGCCACGGCGCGGCCGTTTCCATCGGCATGGTCTTCGCCGCCGAACTCGGCCGCCTCGCGGGCCGGCTCGACGACGCGACCGCCGACCGGCACCGCGCGGTGCTGGAGTCGGTCGGGCTGCCGCTCGCCTACCGCGGCGACCAGTGGCCCAAGCTGCTGGAGACCATGAAGGTCGACAAGAAGTCGCGCGGGAACCTGCTGCGCTTCATCGTCCTCGACGGGCTCGCCAAGCCGACCGTGCTCGAAGGCCCCGACCCGGCGGTGCTGCTGGCCGCGTACGGCGAGGTGTCCAAGTGACGCAGGCCAGGAGGACGGTGTTCGTGCTCAACGGGCCCAACCTCGGCCGGCTCGGCTCGCGCGAGCCCGACGTGTACGGCGCCACGTCGTACGCCGGGCTCGTCGAGGAGTGCGGACGGCTCGGCAAGGAGCTCGGCTTCGACGTCGACGTACGGGAGACCAATGACGAGGGCGAACTGATCCGCTGGCTCCACGAGGCCGCGGACGGGGCGATTCCGGTCGTTCTCAATCCGGGTGCCTTCACCCATTACTCGTACGGAATGAGAGACGCGGCGGCCCAGCGCACCGCGCCGCTCATCGAGGTGCACATCTCGAACCCGTACACGCGCGAGGAATTCCGGCACACCTCGGTGGTCGCCGCCGTCGCCAGCGGTACGGTCGCGGGCTTCGGCATCGGCTCGTACCGGCTCGCCCTGCGCGCCCTCGCCGAGGAACTCGACGGCTGACGGGGCACTCTGGACCTGCCCCCGCCGTTCACAGTAGAACGGCGGGGGCAGGTACCTTTCGGTAGGCCCGGGCCGTCCTGGCCCAGCACGAGTCGCCTGTACGAGACGGAGTGGCACCGGATGCAACACGCAGTGGGGGCTCCGCTGCCACCACCCCAGAGGCCCGCCGCAGGGTGGGCACACGGCGCCCCGCACCCCGCCGGACCGCATGCGGGGCCTCCCGCCGGGCCCCCCGCGCCCCAGGGGCCCCCGCACCCGCCCCAGGCCCCCCAGGCGCCGGGAAGCGCTCCGGGGCATCCCCCGGCGCCCGGCTGGAACGGCCCGGCTCCGCAGCACGCTCAGCGGCCGCCGTCCCGTGAGACCACCGGACACATCCAGCTGCCGCCCGGCGGCCCGGTGCCGGTCCCCGCGCCGCCGCCCGCCGCCGCGCCCACCGACACCGGCAGCACGACGCTCGCGGTCCTGCTCATCGGCCCCGCGGGCGCGGGCAAGACGACCGTGGCCAAGCACTGGGCGCGCCACCGCCGGGTGCCGACCGCGCACATCAGCCTCGACGACGTACGCGAATGGGTGTGCTCGGGGTTCGCCGACCCGCAGTCCGGCTGGAACGACCAGTCCGAGGCGCAGTACCGCCTGGCCCGCCGTACCTGCGGCTTCGCCGCCCGCAACTTCCTGGCCAACGGCATCTCCTGCATTGTCGACGACGCGGTCTTCCCGGACCGTCCCGTCGTCGGACTCGGCGGCTGGAAGCGCCATGTGGGGCCCGGCCTGCTGCCCGTCGTCATACTGCCCGGCCTGGAGATCGTGCTGGAGCGCAACGCCCAGCGCAGTGGCAACCGGCGCCTTTCGGACGAGGAAGTCGCCCGTATTCACGGCCGGATGGCCGGGTGGTACGGCTCGGGGCTGCCGATCATCGACAACTCGCAGTACGACGTGCCGACCACGGCCCGCGTACTGGACGAGGTCCTGGCCCGCTCCATAGCCAGCCCGCCGGCCTGGTAGCGCCGCCGCGCTGTTTTCGTACGTCGTACGCAGCGGGCCCTCGTCCGTCGGCCCTCGTAGCCGGGCCCCGTACCGAGCCTTCGTACAGGGGCCCGAGCCGCCCGGTCGGACGCGCTGAACCGGCCGGACGGCGGCGGCGCTCGTACGCTCGAAACATGTCAGAGCTGTATGCGGTCCGCCGTGGACGGCTGCGCGACCGGTGCGCCGCCGCCGGCAGCGCCGCCGCACTGGTCTCCCGTCCCGCCAACGTCCGCTACCTCGCGGGCGGGGCTCCGCCCGGCGCCGTGGTGCTGCTCGGACCGCACGAGGACGTGCTGATCTGCCCCGGTACGTCGGTCGTGGACCCCTCGGCCGGCCGCCCCGACGAACAGCTGCGGGTCACGGTGCTGCCCGCACCCGGCGGTGACGCCGTGGTCGCCGCGGCGCGGACGGCCGCCGCGGCCGGCGCGCAATCGCTCGCCGTCGAGGAGAACCACCTGACCGTGGCGAGACACCGGGCGCTCGGCTCGGTCGCGCCGAAGCTTCGCCTGGGCGACCTCGCCGGCGCCGTCGAGCAGCTGCGGATCGTCAAGGACGAGGATGAGATCGCGTCCCTGCGGATCGCGGCCGAGATCACCGACCAGGCCCTCGGCGAGCTGCTCGAATCGATCCTGGTCGGCCGCACCGAGCGCCACCTCGCCCTGGAACTCGAGCGCCGTCTGATCGACCACGGCGCGGACGGCACGGCATTCCCCACTTCGGTCGCCACGGGGCCGAACTCCGGCACGGGCCGGCACCGGCCGTCGGACCGGCGCGTCGAGGAGGGTGATTTTCTCTCCGTCTGCCTCGGTGCGAACTACCGCGGCTACCGCTGCGAGATCGGCCGTACCTTTGTCATCGGGACGACGCCCGCCGACTGGCAGATCGAGCTGTACGACGTCGTATTCGCCGCTCAGCGGGCGGCCCGGGAGGCTCTCGTGCCCGGTGCCGAGTACCGCGAGATCGACCGCGCGGCACGCCATGTACTCGCCGCCGCCGGGCACGGTGAGGGCCTCGCGCCGCAGACCGGGCACGGGGTCGGGCTCGAAATAGAGGAGGACCCGCAGCTGGCACCTGCGGCCATGGGTAAACTGGACGCTTGTGTGCCGGTCACCGTCGAACCGGGGGTCCACCTCCCGGGCCGGGGCGGTGTCCGGATCGATGACACGCTCGTCGTGCGCCCCGAGGCGGACGGCGGACCCGAGCTACTCACCATTACGACCAAGGAGCTGCTCGCGCTGTAGCCAGTGCGCAGCGCGCATCCCAGGTCCACCAGCCTTCAGTCCAGGAGATTCCGCAACCGTGGCTTCCACGAACGACCTCAAGAACGGCATGGTGCTCAAGCTCGACGGGGGCCAGCTCTGGTCCGTCGTCGAGTTCCAGCACGTCAAGCCCGGCAAGGGCCCTGCCTTCGTGCGCACCAAGCTCAAGAACGTGCTTTCCGGCAAGGTCGTCGACAAGACCTTCAACGCCGGCGTGAAGGTCGAGACGGCCACCATTGACCGACGCGACATGCAGTTCTCGTACATGGACGGCGAGTACTTCGTCTTCATGGACATGGACACGTACGACCAGCTGATGGTCGACCGCAAGTCCGTCGGCGACTCCGCCAACTTCCTGATCGAGGGCTTCACCGCCTCCGTCGCCCAGCACGAGGGCGAGGTGCTCTACGTCGAGCTCCCCGCCGCCGTCGAGCTGACGATCCAGCACACCGACCCGGGCGTCCAGGGCGACCGCTCCACCGGCGGCACCAAGCCGGCCACGCTGGAGACCGGTTACGAGATCCAGGTCCCGCTCTTCATCACCACCGGTGAGAAGATCAAGGTCGACACCCGCACGAGCGACTACCTCGGCCGGGTGAACAGCTAACCGTGGCTGCCCGGAACACGGCGCGCAAGCGCGCCTTCCAGATCCTCTTCGAGGCCGACCAGCGCGGTGAGTCCGTGCAGACGGTCCTCGCGGACTGGATGCGGCACGCCAGGACCGACACCCGTCAGCCGCCGGTCAGCGAATACACGATGCAGCTCGTCGAGGGGTACGCGCAGTACGCGGACCGCATCGAGGACCTCATGGCCACGTACGCGGTCGACTGGGAGATCGACAGGATGCCGGTCGTCGACCGGAACATCCTGCGGCTCGGCACGTACGAGCTGGTGTGGATGGACGAGACGCCCGACGCGGTGGTGATCGACGAAGCGGTGCAACTCGCCAAGGAGTTCTCCACCGACGACTCTCCCTCCTTCGTGAACGGCCTCCTCGGCCGTTTCAAGGACCTCAAGCCGAATCTGCGTCGCGAATAGCCACCCCGGCTTGTTTGTACGCCAAAAGGGCCCGCAGAGCGCTTCACGCGCACTGCGGGCCCTTTCGGTGCGCCCGGCAGGGAATGCCGACGGAAAGCATCGGGGCGGAAAAGCGCGGAAAACGCCGGGGTCGGCGGAAGTGAGAGCTTCCGCCGACCCCGGCGTTACGTTTCTGCTGGTGCTGCCCCGGGCTAGATGTCGTCGTGGCCGACCGCGCGGCGCGCGTCCGCGTCGAGCACGCCCCAGCTGATCAGCTGCTCGGTCAGGACCGAGGGCGACTGGTCGTAGATGACCGCCAGCGTGCGCAGGTCGTCCTGGCGGATGGACAGCACCTTGCCGTTGTAGTCGCCGCGCTGCGACTGGATCGTGGCGGCGTAACGCTGGAGCGGGCCGGCCTTCTCGGCCGGGACGTGGGCAAGACGCTCCAGGTCGAGGCGCAGCTTCGGCGGCGGCTCGGCGGCGCCGCCAGGGGTGGTGCCCGGCAGGAGCTCCTGCACCGGGACGCCGTAGAAGTCCGCGAGTTCGGCGAGGCGCTGTACGGTCACGGCGCGGTCGCCGCGCTCGTACGAGCCGACCACGACGGCCTTCCAGCGGCCCTGGGACTTCTCCTCGACACCGTGAAGGGAAAGGCCCTGCTGGGTGCGGATGGCGCGGAGCTTGGCCCCGAGCTGTTTTGCGTATTCGCTGGACATATGGCTCCCCGGACGCTGTGACGACGTGCGGCTCCGCCGCGCGGCTGGTAACTCACTGTGAGGTTACGCAGCGTTACTTGGGTGCGTCAAGCCGAATGGGTCCAGACCACGTACGAGGGGGGTCCCGCAAGGGTTGTCGAATCCTCCTGGTACGGTGGTTGACGCAATTCCGACGTCCTTTAAGGTCCGTCCCGTGAGGCGGAGAAGGAGGTCCGTTTCCTATGGACACGGTGAATTCCGATGCTCCGCGCCCGGTACTCGAGGGCCCTGACATCGAGCGGGTACTGACCCGCATCGCCCACGAGATCGTCGAGCGCGCCAAGGGTGCCGACGACGTGGTGCTCCTCGGCATTCCCACCCGCGGCGTCTTCCTGGCCCGCCGGCTGGCCGCCAGACTCCAGGAGATCACCGGCCGGAAGATTCCGGTCGGCTCCCTCGACATCACGATGTACCGCGACGACTTGCGCATGCGTCCCGCGCGGGCCCTCGCCCGTACCGAGATCCCCGGTGACGGCATCGAGGACCGGCTCGTCGTGCTCGTCGACGACGTGCTTTTCTCCGGCCGTACGATCCGGGCCGCGCTCGACGCGCTGGGCGACATCGGCCGCCCCCGCGCCGTACAGCTCGCGGTCCTCGTCGACCGGGGCCACCGCGAACTGCCGATCCGCGCCGACTACGTCGGCAAGAACCTCCCCACGTCGTTGCGGGAGACGGTCAAGGTCCAGCTCTCCGAGGAGGACGGCCGCGACGCCGTGCTGCTCGGCCTCCAGCTGACCGCTCCGGCCGGCGAGCAGTAGCGCCTGCCCGTACGGACCCGGACAACCCGGGCCCGCGCGTCGGCCTGCCCTCCTGCCCGCCTCCACACACGCGCCCCTCACGAACCACGGAGCACCAGATGAAGCGTCACCTCATCTCGGCCGCCGACCTCACCCGCGACGACGCCGTACTGATCCTCGACACCGCCGAGGAGATGGCCCGCGTCGCGGACCGGCCGATCAAGAAGCTGCCGACCCTGCGCGGACGTACGGTCGTCAACCTCTTCTTCGAGGACTCGACCCGCACCCGTATCTCTTTCGAGGCCGCCGCCAAGCGCCTCTCCGCCGACGTCATCAACTTCTCCGCGAAGGGCTCGTCCGTCTCCAAGGGCGAGTCGCTCAAGGACACCGCGCTCACCCTGGAGGCGATGGGCGCCGATGCCGTCGTCATCCGGCACGGCGCCTCCGGCGCCCCCTACCGCCTCGCCACCTCCGGCTGGATCGACGGCGCGGTCGTCAACGCGGGCGACGGCACGCACGAGCACCCCACCCAGGCGCTCCTCGACGCCTTCACGATGCGCCGCAGGCTCGTCGGCCCCGACGCCGGAATAGGGCGTGACCTCGACGGGCGCCGGATCACGATCGTCGGCGACGTTCTGCACAGCCGTGTGGCGCGCTCCAACGTCCACCTGCTGCACACCCTCGGCGCCGAGGTGACGCTCGTAGCGCCGCCCACTCTGGTCCCGATCGGCGTCGAGCACTGGCCGTGCCAGGTCTCGTACAACCTCGACGAGGTGCTGCCGAAGTCGGACGCGGTGATGATGCTGCGTGTGCAGCGAGAGCGGATGAACGCCGCCTTCTTCCCGACCGAGCGCGAGTACTCGCGGCGCTACGGCCTGGACGGCGACCGGATGGCGCGGATGCCCGAGCACGCCATCGTGATGCACCCCGGCCCGATGAACCGCGGCATGGAGATCACCGCGCAGGTCGCCGACTCCGACCGCTGTACGGCCGTCGAGCAGGTCGCCAACGGCGTCTCGACCCGGATGGCCGTCCTGTACCTGCTTCTGGGCGGCAACGAGTCCGCCATCAGCCCCACCCCCGCACGCACCGAGGAGAGCAAGTAAGCATGAGTGAGACGACGAAGATTCTGCTCCGCGGTGCGAAGGTGCTGGGCGGCGAGCCGCAGGACGTCCTGATCGACGGCGAGACTATCGCCCAGGTCGGCAGCGGCCTGAGCGCCGAGGGCGCGATTGTCGTGGAGGCCGAGGGCAAGGTCCTGCTGCCCGGCCTCGTGGACCTGCACACCCACCTGCGCGAGCCCGGCCGCGAGGACTCCGAGACCGTCCTGACCGGTACGAAGGCCGCTGCCGTCGGCGGCTTCACCGCCGTCCACGCCATGGCGAACACCTTCCCCGTCGCCGACACCGCCGGCGTCGTCGAGCAGGTCTGGCGCCTCGGCAAGCAGTCCGGCTATTGCGACGTGCAGCCCGTCGGCGCCGTCACCGTCGGCCTGGAGGGCAAGAAGCTCGCCGAGCTCGGCGCCATGCACGACTCGGCCGCCGGGGTGAAGGTCTTCTCCGACGACGGCAAGTGCGTCGACGACGCCGTGATCATGCGCCGCGCGCTGGAGTACGTGAAGGCCTTCGACGGCGTCGTCGCCCAGCACGCCCAGGAGCCCCGCCTGACCGAGGGCGCCCAGATGAACGAGGGGATCGTCTCCTCGGAGCTGGGTCTCGGCGGCTGGCCGGCCGTCGCCGAGGAGTCGATCATCGCCCGCGACGTCCTCCTCGCCGCCCACGTCGGCTCGCGGGTGCACATCTGCCACCTGTCCACGGCTGGCTCGGTGGAGATCGTCCGGTGGGCCAAATCCAAGGGCTGGAACGTCACCGCCGAGGTCACCCCGCACCACCTCCTGCTCACGGACGAGCTGGTACGGACGTACAACCCCGTCTACAAGGTGAACCCGCCGCTGCGCACCGAGGCCGACGTCATGGCCCTGCGCGAGGCCCTCGCCGACGGCACCATCGACTGCGTCGCCACCGACCACGCCCCGCACCCGCACGAGGACAAGGACTGCGAGTGGGCGGCGGCGGCCATGGGCATGGTCGGTCTGGAGACCGCCCTGTCCGTCGTCCAGCAGACGATGGTCGACAGTGGCCTGCTCGACTGGGCGGGCGTCGCCGACCGCATGTCCTTCCGCCCGGCGGCCATCGGCCGCCTGGACGGCCACGGCCGTCCCGTCTCGGCAGGCGAGCCCGCGAACCTCACGCTGGTCGATCCGGCTTACCGTGGAGCCGTGGACCCCTCGGGCTTCGCCTCCCGCAGCCGCAACACTCCCTACGAGGGCCGTGAGCTGCCGGGACGCGTCACCCACACCTGGCTGCGGGGCCGCGCAACGGTCGTCGACGGGAATCTGGCGTGACACCTTTCATCCATCTGGCCGCCGAGGCCGCCGCGGAGCGGAAGTCGGCCGAAGTGACCGACTGGGCCGCCCGCATCGGCTGGGTCGTCGGGCTGCTGCTCTTCATCGCGCTCCTGTACTGGCTGATGCGCCAGGGCTGGAAGTGGCGCGCCACCCTCCAGTCGGACCTGGCGGAGCTCCCCACCGCGCCCGAGACGCCCGGTGAGGCGAAGCTGAGGATGAGCGGCCGCTACCACGGCTCGACGACCGCCGGGCAGTGGCTCGACCGGATCGTGGCCCACGGTCTGGGGACGCGCAGCCGGGCCGGGCTGACGCTCACCGACGCGGGCCTGGAGGTCGTACGCCCCGGGGCGGCCGACTTCTTCGTCCCCGCGGCGGCGCTGCGCGAGGCCAGGCTCGACAAGGGCATCGCCGGCAAGGTCCTCGCCGAGGGCGGCCTGCTGGTCGTCACCTGGCAGCACGGCGACAAGCTGATCGACTCCGGCTTCCGCTCCGACCACGCGGCCGAGCACACGGCCTGGGTCGAGGCCATCAACGCAATGAACTCGATGAACACCAGCATTTCGACGGAAGGCACCGCACGATGACGATCTCCAAGCCGGGGAACGCCTCGCAGAGGAAGGGGGCGTCTCCCGCCGTACTCGTCCTGGAGGACGGCCGCAGCTTCCGCGGCCGTGCCTACGGGGCCGTGGGGGAAACCTTCGGCGAGGCGGTGTTCAACACCGGCATGACCGGCTACCAGGAGACCCTCACCGACCCGTCGTACCACCGCCAGGTCGTCGTCATGACGGCCCCGCACGTCGGCAACACCGGCGTGAACGACGAGGACGACGAGTCGAAGAGGATCTGGGTCGCCGGGTACGTCGTACGCGACCCCGCCCGCATCCCCTCCAACTGGCGCTCCCGCCGCTCCCTCGACGAGCAGCTCGTCGGCCAGGGCATCGTGGGCATCAGCGGCATCGACACCCGCGCCCTCACCCGCCACCTGCGCGAGCGCGGCGCGATGCGCGTCGGCATCTTCTCCGGCGAGGCACTCGCCGACGAGGAGACGCTGCTCGCCCGCGTGAAGGAGGCCCCCCAGATGGTGGGCGCCTCGCTCGCCGCCGAGGTCGCGACCAAGGAACCGTACGTCGTCCCCGCGATCGGTGAGAAGAAGTTCACCGTCGCCGCGATCGACCTCGGCATCAAGGGCATGACCCCGCACCGGATGGCCGAGCGCGGCATCGAGGTCCACGTCCTGCCGGCCACCACCACGGCCGAGGAGGTGTACGCGATCGCCCCCGACGGTGTGTTCCTCTCCAACGGCCCCGGTGACCCGTCCACGGTCGACCTCACCGTCGTGAAGGCCGTCCTGGACCGCAGGACGCCGCTCTTCGGTATCTGCTTCGGCAACCAGATCCTCGGCCGGGCGCTCGGCTTCGGCACGTACAAGCTGAAGTACGGCCACCGCGGCATCAACCAGCCCGTGCAGGACCGCACGACCGGCAAGGTCGAGGTCACCGCGCACAACCACGGCTTCGCCGTCGACGCCCCGCTCGACAAGGTCTCCGAGACCCCGTACGGGCGCGCCGAGGTGTCCCACGTCTGCCTGAACGACGACGTGGTCGAGGGCCTCCAGCTGCTCGACCAGCCGGCCTTCAGCGTCCAGTACCACCCCGAGGCAGCCGCAGGCCCGCACGACGCCGCGTACCTGTTCGACCGCTTCGTACAGCTCATGGAGGGCCAGCGTGCCTAAGCGCACCGATATCCAGTCCGTCCTGGTCATCGGCTCCGGTCCGATCGTCATCGGCCAGGCCGCGGAGTTCGACTACTCCGGCACGCAGGCCTGCCGCGTCCTCAAGGCCGAGGGCCTGCGCGTCATCCTGGTCAACTCCAACCCGGCGACGATCATGACCGACCCGGAGATCGCCGACGCCACGTACGTCGAGCCGATCACCCCGGAGTTCGTCGAGAAGATCATCGCCAAGGAGCGCCCCGACGCGCTGCTGCCGACCCTCGGCGGCCAGACCGCGCTCAACACCGCTATCTCCATGCACGAGCAGGGTGTGCTGGAGAAATACGGCGTCGAGCTCATCGGCGCCAACGTCGAGGCCATCAACAAGGGCGAAGACCGCGACCTCTTCAAGGGCGTCGTCGAGGCCGTCAAGGCCAAGATCGGTTACGGCGAGTCCGCCCGCTCGGTCATCTGCCACTCCATGCAGGACGTCCTCACGGGCGTCGACACGCTCGGCGGCTACCCCGTCGTCGTGCGCCCCTCCTTCACGATGGGCGGCGCCGGTTCCGGCTTCGCGCACAACGAGGACGAGCTGCGCCGCATCGCCGGACAGGGCCTCACGCTCTCGCCGACCACCGAGGTGCTCCTGGAGGAGTCCATCCTCGGCTGGAAGGAGTACGAGCTGGAGCTGATGCGCGACAAGAACGACAACGTCGTGGTCGTCTGCTCCATCGAGAACTTCGACCCGATGGGCGTGCACACCGGCGACTCGATCACCGTGGCCCCGGCGATGACGCTGACGGACCGCGAGTACCAGCGGCTGCGTGACGTCGGTATCGCGATCATCCGCGAGGTCGGCGTCGACACCGGCGGCTGCAACATCCAGTTCGCGATCAACCCCGACGACGGCCGGATCATCGTCATCGAGATGAACCCGCGCGTCTCGCGCTCCTCGGCGCTCGCGTCCAAGGCGACCGGATTCCCGATCGCGAAGATCGCGGCCCGTCTCGCCGTCGGCTACACGCTGGACGAGATCCCGAACGACATCACCGAGAAGACCCCGGCGTCCTTCGAGCCCACGCTCGACTACGTCGTCGTCAAGGTGCCCCGCTTCGCATTCGAGAAGTTCCCGCTCGCCGACGCCACCCTCACCACCACCATGAAGTCGGTGGGCGAGGCGATGGCGATCGGCCGCAACTTCACCGAGGCGCTCCAGAAGGCCCTGCGCTCGCTGGAGAAGAAGGGCAGCCAGTTCGCCTTCACCGGCGACCCGGGTGACAAGGCCGCGCTCCTGGAGATCGCCAAGGTCCCCACCGACGGCCGCATCAACACCGTCATGCAGGCCATCCGGGCCGGAGCCACCCCCGAGGAGATCTTCGACGCCACGAAGATCGACCCGTGGTTCGTCGACCAGATGTTCCTCATCAAGGAGCACGCGGACGACCTCATCGCCGCCGACAAGCTCCACCCCGACCTGCTCGCGGAAGCAAAGCGCCACGGCTTCTCCGACGCCCAGATCGCCGACATCCGGGGCCTGCGCGAGGACGTCGTACGCGAGGTCCGGCACGCGCTCGGGGTGCGCCCGGTCTACAAGACGGTCGACACCTGCGCCGCCGAGTTCGCCGCGAAGACGCCGTACTTCTACTCCTCGTACGACGAGGAGTCCGAGGTCGCGCCCCGCGAGAAGCCCGCGGTGATCATCCTGGGCTCGGGCCCGAACCGCATCGGCCAGGGCATCGAGTTCGACTACTCCTGCGTCCACGCCTCCTTCGCGCTCAGCGACGCCGGCTACGAGACCGTGATGGTCAACTGCAACCCGGAGACCGTCTCCACCGACTACGACACCTCCGACCGCCTGTACTTCGAGCCGCTGACGCTCGAGGACGTGCTGGAGATCGTCCACGCCGAGTCCCTCGCGGGCCCGATCGCGGGCGTCATCGTGCAGCTCGGCGGCCAGACCCCGCTCGGTCTCGCCCAGGCGCTGAAGGACAACGGAGTACCGGTCGTCGGCACCCCGCCGGAGGCCATCCACGCCGCCGAGGACCGCGGCGCCTTCGGCCGCGTCCTCGCCGAGGCGGGACTGCCCGCTCCCAAGCACGGCACCGCGACGACCTTCGACGAGGCCAAGGCCATCGCCGACGAGATCGGCTACCCGGTCCTCGTACGCCCGTCGTACGTGCTCGGCGGCCGCGGCATGGAGATCGTGTACGACGAGACGCGCCTGTCCTCGTACATCGCCGAGTCCACCGAGATCAGCCCCACCCGGCCGGTCCTGGTCGACCGCTTCCTCGACGACGCGATCGAGATCGACGTCGACGCGCTCTACGACGGCACCGAGCTCTACCTCGGCGGCGTCATGGAGCACATCGAGGAAGCCGGCATCCACTCCGGCGACTCCGCCTGCGCCCTGCCCCCGATCACCCTCGGCGGCTTCGACATCAAGCGGCTGCGGATCTCGACCGAGGCCATCGCCAAGGGCGTCGGCGTACGCGGACTGATCAACATCCAGTTCGCGATGGCCGGGGACATCCTCTACGTCCTCGAAGCCAACCCGCGCGCCTCGCGCACCGTCCCCTTCACCTCGAAGGCGACCGCGGTGCCGCTCGCGAAGGCCGCCGCCCGCATCTCGCTGGGCGCGACCATCGCCGAGCTGCGCGCCGAGGGCATGCTGCCGAAGTCCGGTGACGGCGGCACGCTGCCGCTCGACGCGCCGATCTCCGTCAAGGAGGCCGTGATGCCGTGGAGCCGCTTCCGCGACATCCAGGGCCGGGGCGTGGACACCGTCCTCGGCCCGGAGATGCGCTCCACCGGTGAGGTCATGGGCATCGACTCGGTGTTCGGCACGGCGTACGCCAAGTCGCAGGCCGGGGCGTACGGTCCGCTGCCGACGAAGGGCCGCGCGTTCATCTCCGTCGCCAACCGCGACAAGCGCTCGATGATCTTCCCGGCGCGCGAACTGGTCGCCCACGGCTTCGAGTTGCTCGCCACCTCCGGCACGGCCGAGGTGCTCAGGCGCAACGGCATCAACGCCACCGTCGTGCGCAAACTGAGCGAGGGCGAGGGCCCGCAGGGCGAGCGGACGATCGTCCAGCTCATCCACGACGGCGAGGTCGACCTCATCGTCAACACGCCGTACGGCACGGGCGGCCGCCTCGACGGCTACGAGATCCGTACGGCCGCCGTGGCGCGCAGCGTCCCCTGCCTCACGACGGTCCAGGCGCTCGCCGCCGCCGTCCAGGGCATCGACGCGCTCAACCACGGCGACGTGGGGGTCCGTTCCCTTCAGGAACACGCACAACACCTGACAGCGGCCCGCGAGGTCTAGCGGCCCAGGAGGGGGACACCGATCGCGGTGTCCCCCTCTTCATGAGCCCAGCTCTTCATGAGCCCAGCCCGTCGCCCGAGCCTCCTGAGGAAAGCACCCGTGTACAAACTCTTCTTCACCCTCGTCTTCAAGCGCATGGACGCCGAGCAGGCCCACTACATGGCCTTCCGCTGGATCCGCCTCGCCGCCCGCGTCCCGGTCCTGCGCACCTTCGTCGCCGCCGTCCTCGCGCCCCGCCACACCGCGCTGCGCACCGAGGCGCTGGGCCTGCGCATGCACGGCCCGTTCGGTCTCGCCGCCGGTTTCGACAAGAACGCGGTCGCCATCGACGGGATGTCGATGCTCGGCTTCGACCACATCGAGATCGGTACGGTCACCGCGCAGCCGCAGCCCGGCAACCCCAAGAAGCGCCTCTTCCGCCTCGTGAAGGACCGCGCGCTCATCAACCGCATGGGGTTCAACAACGAGGGCTCCGAGGCCGTGGCGGCCCGCCTGGCGGCCCGTAACCCGGTCTTCAGGACGGTTGTCGGCGTCAACATCGGCAAGACCAAGATCGTTCCGGAGGAGGAGGCCGTCGCCGACTACGTCGCCTCCACCGAGCGCCTCGCCGCGCACGCCGACTACCTGGTCGTCAACGTCTCGTCCCCGAACACCCCGGGACTGCGCAACCTCCAGGCCACCGAGTCGCTGCGCCCGCTGCTGACCGCCGTGCGCGAGGCCGCCGACCGTACGGTCACCGGCCGCCGCGTTCCGCTCCTCGTCAAGATCGCACCCGACCTGGCCGACGAGGACGTCGACGCCGTGGCCGACCTGGCGCTGGAGCTCGGCCTCGACGGCATCATCGCCACGAACACCACCATTGCCCGCGAGGGCCTCGGCCTGAAGTCGGACCCGGCTCTCGTCAAGGAGGCCGGCGGACTGTCCGGAGCGCCCGTCAAGGCGCGCTCCCTTGAGGTCCTGCGCCGTCTGTACGCCCGCGTCGGCGACCGGATCACCCTGATCGGGGTCGGGGGCATCGCGAACGCCGACGACGCCTGGCGGCGCATCCTGGCGGGCGCCACGCTCGTACAGGGCTACAGCGCCTTCGTCTACGAGGGCCCCTTCTGGGCCCGCTCGATCCACCAGGGCCTCGCCGAGCGCCTCGCGAACAGCCCGTACGCCACCCTCGCCGACGCCGTCGGCGCCGAGACCCGGGAGTCCGCGCAGTGACTGGAACGACCGAATCGACCGAGGCGACCGCCGAAACCTTCGGCGCGCGTCTGCGCCGCGCCATGGACACCCGCGGCCCGCTCTGCGTGGGAATCGACCCGCACGCCTCGCTGCTGAGCGCGTGGGGCCTCAACGACGACATCAAGGGCCTGGAGACCTTCACCCGCACCGTCGTCGAGGCCCTGGCCGACCGGGTGGCCGTGCTGAAGCCGCAGTCGGCCTTCTTCGAGCGCTTCGGCTCCCGCGGAATCGCCGTACTGGAGAAGGCGGTCGAGGAGGCGAGGGCGGCCGGCGCGCTGGTGCTCATGGACGCCAAGCGCGGCGACATCGGCTCCACGATGGGCGCGTACGCCGAGACCTACCTTCACAAGGACTCGCCGCTCTTCTCGGACGCGGTGACGGTCTCGCCGTACCTCGGCTTCGGCTCGCTGCGTCCCGCGCTGGACGCGGCCGTGATCAACGGCTGCGGTGTCTTCGTCCTCGCGCTGACGTCCAACCCGGAGGGCGCCGAGGTCCAGCGGGCCACCGCCGCCGACGGCCGGTCGCTCGCCCAGGTGATGCTCGACCACATGGCGGCCGAGAACGAGGGCGCCGAGCCGCTCGGGTCGGTCGGCGCGGTGGTCGGCGCGACGCTGGGCGACGCGGGCGTCGATCTGGCGATCAACGGTCCGCTGCTGGCTCCGGGTATCGGAGCCCAGGGCGCGACGCCGGCCGATCTGCCGGGCGTCTTCGGGGCCGCGGTCGGCAACGTCGTACCGAGTGTGAGCCGCGGTGTGCTCCGCTTCGGCCCCGATGTTTCCGGACTGCGCGAGTCCGCTTCTCGCTTCGCCGACGAGGTCAGAGCGGCGGTCTCGGCGGTATGAGGCACCGGCCGGAGGGCCGCGGCGACGGGGCGGCGATTCATGTTGACGGAATCCTGACCGAAAACCGGGGTGTTATGTCTGATATGCCTTAGTCGATGGAGGCTGACCAGGACTTTTCGCTGCTTCTCGCTGACTGGAGCGGTCCTGGCCGCTAGTCTCCGTCGAGAGAAACGCGCAGCTCGTCGTTCGCGACCTGCTGCTCGTTGCTCGCCTGGTGTGGGGCGACCAGCTTCCTCACCGGTCCGTATCCGACAGTTCGACATCCGAGGTGACGTAGGCGTGGCTCTTCCGCCCCTTACCCCTGAACAGCGCGCAGCCGCGCTCGAAAAGGCCGCCGCGGCTCGCCGGGAGCGGGCCGAGGTCAAGAATCGACTCAAGCACTCCGGCGCCTCGCTCCACGAGGTCATCAAGCAGGGACAGGAGAATGACGTCGTCGGCAAGATGAAGGTCTCCGCCCTTCTTGAATCTCTGCCGGGCGTGGGCAAGGTCCGCGCCAAGCAGATCATGGAGCGGCTCGGCATCTCCGAGAGCCGTCGTGTGCGCGGTCTCGGCTCCAACCAGATCGCCTCTTTGGAGCGCGAGTTCGGCGGCGGAGCCGCCTGACGTTCTCGGGCACCCCCGAGAACCTGGATAATCGCATCCATGGCTGCAACATCCCGGGGGACGACCCCCGTACCCCCGGACGAACGTCCGCGGCTGACCGTGCTCTCCGGCCCCTCGGGTGTCGGCAAGAGCACGGTCGTCGCCCATATGCGCAAGGTCCACCCCGAGGTATGGCTCTCGGTGTCGGCCACCACACGCAAGCCGCGACCCGGCGAGCGCCACGGCGTTCAGTACTTCTTCGTGAGCGACGAGGAGTTCGACAAGCTCGTCGCCAACGGTGAGCTGCTGGAGTGGGCCGAGTTCGCCGGCAACCGTTACGGCACGCCCCGGCGTGCCGTGGCCGACCGGCTCGAAGCGGGCGAGCCCGTGCTCCTGGAGATCGATCTCCAGGGCGCACGGCTGGTCCGTGAATCGATGCCGGAGGCTCAACTGGTCTTCCTGGCCCCGCCCAGCTGGGACGAGCTGGTCCGCAGGCTGACCGGCCGCGGCACGGAGGCGCCCGATGTCATCGAGCGCCGTCTCGAGGCCGCAAAGATCGAACTCGCCGCGGAGGCGGAGTTCGACACCACCCTGGTCAACACCTCCGTCGAGGACGTGGCGCGCGAGCTGCTAGCCTTGATGGAAGTTGCTTGATCTCTGTTCACTTATCGGAAGGTAGAGCGTGTCCTCTTCCATTTCCACGCCCGAGGGCATCATCAACCCGCCGATCGACGAGCTGCTCGAGGCTACTGACTCGAAGTACAGCCTCGTGATCTACGCGGCGAAGCGTGCGCGTCAGATCAACGCGTACTACTCGCAGCTCGGTGAGGGCCTGCTCGAGTACGTCGGCCCTCTGGTGGACACCCACGTCCACGAGAAGCCGCTCTCGATCGCCCTGCGCGAGATCAACGCGGGTCTGCTGACCTCCGAGGCCATTGAGGGCCCGGCGCAGTAGTCAGCAGGCGCAGGAATCTTTTCACCACAGGCCCGGCAGTGAGACTGCCGGGCCTGTGGTGTGTCATGGGACGTAGACGGTCGGACAACCTGGCAGAGCGGGGAGACGCAGTGGACAAGCCGAAGGTCGTGCTGGGAGTCAGCGGAGGGATCGCCGCGTACAAGGCGTGCGAGCTGCTGCGCCGGCTGACGGAATCCGGCCACGACGTACGGGTCGTGCCGACCGAGGCGTCGCTCCACTTCGTCGGTGCCGCCACGTGGTCGGCCCTGTCCGGCAACCCCGTCTCGGCGGAGGTCTGGGAGTCGGTGCACGAGGTGCCCCACGTACGGATCGGACAGGCCGCCGACCTGGTCGTGGTGGCCCCCGCCACCGCCGACATGCTGGCCAAGGCGGCCCACGGACTGGCCGACGACCTCCTGACGAACACCCTGCTCACCGCCCGATGTCCGGTGATCTTCGCGCCCGCGATGCACACCGAGATGTGGGAGCACCCCGCCACCCAGGAGAACGTCGCCACACTGCGACGCCGCGGCGCGGTCGTCATCGAGCCCGCGGTGGGCCGGCTGACCGGCGTCGACACCGGCAAGGGCCGGCTGCCCGGCCCGGACGAGATCTTCGAGGTCTGCCGCCGCGTGCTCGCACGAGGCGTGCGCGAGCCCGATCTGGCCGGCCGGCACGTCGTGATCAGCGCGGGAGGCACGCGCGAGCCGCTCGACCCGGTCCGCTACCTGGGGAACCGTTCGTCCGGCAAGCAGGGGTACGCCCTGGCCCGTACCGCCGTCGCGCGCGGCGCCCGCGTCACGCTCGTCGAGGCCAACACCGGTCTGCCGGACCCGGCCGGCGCCGACGTCGTACGCGCGGGCACGGCGGTGCAGCTGCGTGAGGCCGTGCTGAAGGCGGCGGCGGACGCGGACGTGGTCGTCATGGCGGCCGCCGTGGCCGATTTCCGGCCGGCGACGTACGCCGCGGGCAAGATCAAGAAGAAGGACGGCCAGGAGCCGGTTGCCGTCGAGCTGGTCCGTAACCCGGACATCCTCGCCGAGGTCTCCGCCGAGCGGCCCGGACGGCCCGGCCAGGTGGTCGTCGGCTTCGCCGCCGAGACCGACAACGTCCTGGCCAACGGCCGGGACAAGCTCCGCCGCAAGGGCTGTGACCTGCTGGTCGTCAACGAGGTGGGGGAGCGGAAGACGTTCGGCTCCGAGGAGAACGAAGCCGTCGTGCTCGACGCCGACGGGGGCGAGACCCCGGTGCCGTACGGCCCCAAGGAGGCCCTGGCTGACACGGTCTGGGACCTGGTGACACGTCGGCTCGGTTAATTCCTGTCTCCCCTGGTACGTTGCCGGCGGGTGTCCCGAACCTTTGCAAAACGGGCGTTTTGCCCTCTGGTGGAGAAGGTTGGCCGTACGGCACGAAGCAGTGCCGCTGGTCACAGGGCTCCCAAGAAGCGAGACACGTGGTCCGCCGACCGGAAGCGACCGATAAACTGGTCGCGGACCGACGCCGGGCGCAGCTCCCGGCCCGTTCCATCAATGCTCAGCCAGCAGCCGCTGCAACCCCAGGGAGCGATGTGTCCCGCCGCCTGTTCACCTCGGAGTCCGTGACCGAGGGCCACCCAGACAAGATCGCTGACCAGATCAGCGACACGATCCTCGACGCGCTCCTGCGGGAGGACCCGGCTTCCCGGGTCGCCGTGGAGACCTTGATCACCACTGGCCTGGTGCACGTCGCCGGCGAGGTGACCACCAAGGCTTACGCAGACATCCCCACGCTCGTACGCAACAAGATCCTCGACATCGGGTACGACTCCTCGAAGAAGGGCTTCGACGGCGCCTCGTGCGGCGTATCGGTGTCCATCGGCGCGCAGTCCCCCGACATCGCGCAGGGTGTCGACACGGCGTACGAGACGCGGGTCGAGGGCGACGAGGACGAGCTCGACAAGCAGGGCGCGGGCGACCAGGGCCTGATGTTCGGCTACGCGTGCGACGAGACGCCCGAGCTGATGCCGCTGCCGATCCATCTGGCGCACCGGCTCTCGCGCCGGCTGTCCGAGGTCCGCAAGAACGGGACGATCCCGTACCTGCGTCCCGACGGCAAGACCCAGGTCACCATCGAGTACGACGGCGACAAGGCCGTCCGTCTCGACACGGTCGTCGTCTCCTCGCAGCACGCGTCGGACATCGACCTGGACTCGCTGCTCGCTCCGGACATTCGCGAGTTCGTCGTGGAGCACGTCCTGAGCGGGCTGCTCGAGGACGGCATCAAGCTGGAGACCGAGGGCTACCGCCTGCTGGTCAACCCGACCGGACGCTTCGAGATCGGCGGCCCGATGGGCGACGCCGGCCTCACCGGTCGCAAGATCATCATCGACACGTACGGCGGCATGGCCCGCCACGGCGGCGGCGCCTTCTCCGGCAAGGACCCGTCCAAGGTCGACCGCTCGGCGGCGTACGCGATGCGCTGGGTCGCCAAGAATGTCGTGGCCGCGGGTCTCGCCGCGCGCTGCGAGGTCCAGGTCGCGTACGCGATCGGCAAGGCCGAGCCGGTGGGTCTGTTCGTCGAGACCTTCGGCACCGCGACGGTCGACACCGAGAAGATCGAGAACGCCATCGGTGAGGTCTTCGACCTCCGCCCGGCCGCGATCATCCGCGACCTCGACCTGCTCCGCCCGATCTACGCCCAGACGGCGGCGTACGGCCACTTCGGCCGCGAGCTGCCCGACTTCACGTGGGAGCGCACGGACCGCGTGGACGCGCTGCGCGCGGCGGCGGGTCTCTGACCGGCCCTGCCTCACTGCTCGGCCGCGAAGGCCCCGGACCGCATCGGTCCGGGGCCTTCGCGCGTGCCGCTCTGTCAGTGACGTCTGGTAGGAATTTGGCTGTGAGCAGGAACGATGAGCGGCCCGAAGAGCCCGGGGGCGGGGTGCCGGAGCAGCTTGCGCTCATTCGGGAGACCGTGCGGAAGGCGAAGGTCCCGAAGGCCAAGCCGCGGACCTGGCGGGGGGCGCCGCTGGCGAAGGAACTGCCCGTTGCCCGGGTCCTGGTCAATAAGGGAGTGCTGCACCTCGACCAGTACTTCGACTATGCCGTGACCGAGGAGCTGGACGCCGTCGCGCAGCCCGGCGTGCGGGTGCGGGTGCGGTTCGGGGCCGGGGCGCACAACGTGCGGGACGGCCGCCGCGAGGGCGGCGGCATGATCGACGGGTACCTCGTCGAGCGGCGGGCCGCGTCGGACTACGCGGGGCCGCTGGCAGCGCTCGCCTACGTGGTGTCCCCGGAACCCGTGCTGAGCCCGGAGCTGCTGGCGCTGTCGCGGGCGATCGCCGACCGTTACGCGGGGAGCCTCGCCGACGTGCTCCAGCTGGCCGTCCCGCCGAGGAACGGGCCGGCCGAGGCGAAGCCCTCCCCGGAGCCGCCGCCGCCGCCGGGGGCACCGGGCGCCGGCACCTGGGAGCGGTACGCGCACGGGCCCGCCTTTCTGCGGGAGCTGGCGGCGGGCGGGGCGCCGCGAGCCGTGTGGAACGCGCTGCCCGGGCCGCACTGGCCCGACGAGCTGGCCCGCGCGGTGGCGGCGACGCTGGCCTCCGGGCGGGGCGCGCTGGTCGTGCTGCCGGACGGGCGGAGCGCGGCCCGGGTGGACGCCGCGCTCACCGCACTGGTGGGGAAGGGCCATCACACGCTGCTGACGGCCGACGCCGGGCCCCAGAAGCGGTACCGGCAGTGGCTGGCGGCGCGGCGGGGGTCGGTGCGCGCTGTGATCGGGACGCGGGCCGCGATGTTCGCTCCGGTGACGGATCTGGGGCTGGTGGCGGTGTGGGACGACGGGGATTCGAGTCACAGCGACGACCACGCGCCCTTCCCGCACGTACGGGAGGTACTGGAGCTTCGGGCCCAGCACAGCAAGTGCGGATTTCTGCTGGGCGCCACGAGCTGCACGGTGGAGGCGGCTCAGCTGGTGGAGAGCAAGTGGGCCGTTCCGCTCCGCGCGGGACGCGAGCAGGTGCGGGCCGCGGCACCGCTGATCCGTACCGTCGGCGACGAGGAGGTGGCCCGGGACGGGGCCGCGCGGGCGGCCCGGCTGCCGAGCCTGGCGTGGCAGACCGTGCGGGACGGGCTCAGGACCGGGCCGGTGCTGGTGCAGGTGCCCCGGCGCGGGTACGTGCCGAGCCTGGCGTGCGAGCGGTGCCGTACGCCCGCGCGCTGCCGGCACTGCGCGGGGCCGCTCGAAGCGGCCGACCAGCGGGAACTGCACTGCGGATGGTGCGGGCGGGACGCGGCCGGGTGGCGGTGCGGCGAGTGCGGGAGCGTGCGGCTGCGGGCGCAGGTCGTCGGGGCACGGCGCACGGCGGAGGAGCTGGGGCGGGCGTTTCCCGCCGTGCCGGTGCGTACGTCCGGGCGCGACCATGTGCTGGAGAGCGTGCCGGGGGCGCCCGCGCTCGTGGTCAGTACGCCGGGGGCCGAGCCGGTGGCCGAGGGCGGTTACGCGGCGGCGCTGCTGCTCGATGGCTGGGCGATGCTCGGGCGGCCCGACCTGCGTGCGGGCGAGGAGGCGCTGCGGCGCTGGACCAGTGCCTCGGCGCTGGTCAGGGGGCAGGGGGAGGGCGGCACAGTGGTGGTGGTCGCCGAGCCCTCGCTGCGGCCGGTACAGGCTCTGGTGCGGTGGGACCCGGTGGGGCACGCGCAGCGGGAGCTGGCGGAGCGGGCGGAGCTCGGCTTCCCGCCGGTGTCCCGGATGGCGGCGGTGAGTGGCCGGCCCGAGGCGATCGCGGCGTTTCTGGCGGCGGCGCAACTGCCGGGCGACGCGGAGGTGCTGGGGCCCGTGGCTCTGCCCGTCGCGGAACCGGGCCGGCCTCGCAGGCCCGGCGACCCCCCGGTGGGTGAGGTGTGGGAGCGGGCGCTGCTGAGGGTGCCGCCGGGCAGCGGGGCGGCGCTCGCCGCAGCGCTGAAGACGGCGCAGGCGGCGCGGATGGCTCGCGGGGGCGGCGATCCGGTGCGGATCAGGATCGATCCGCCGGACATCGGCTGAGGGGAGGGGCGGGGGCGAGGGGTGTGACTGGGGGCCGGTCGTGCGGAGCTGCTCCCTGACCTGACCTGACCTGACCGGAAGGGCCGAAAGCCCCGGCCGTCCGCCATTGCGCGCCGCGTCGGCGTACGGGCGGGACGGCCGGAGGCGGGGAGAGGCGTCAGCCGTTGCGGGGGCCCGGGAAGGCGGTCGGGCGGAGTTCGTCGCGCAGGGACTGGGCGGCGGCCGTCGGCTGCGGCGGCATGGAACGCGCCGCCGGTACGGACGGCAGCGTCGCGGCGGGCAGGGTGCGGGTGGCGGTCGCCGTCTCGACCGCGACGTCGGCCTCGGCCGGCGCGCCGGTCGGCGCCGCGGCCCGCCGCGCGCCGTAACGGCGGTGCACGGCCTGCTTGGTCACCCCGAGCGCCGAGCCGACCGCGTCCCAGGAGAAGCCGAGCGAACGGTCGAAGTCCACGGCGGCGGTCACCAGCGTCTCGACGCTGTCCCGCAGCTCCTGCGCGAGGCGGACGGTCGGCGCCGGGGCCCGGCCGTAGACGACGAAGCCCGTGGAAGGGCCGGAGCGACGCGGGCGGTAGACGTTGCCGAGTTGGGCGGTGAGGGTGCGCAGTGCGTCCACCTGCCGGCGGACCCGCTCGATGTCCCGTACCAAGAGATGCAGGCTGGCCCGTGCTTGGGCGTCGTGGGTTGCGTGGTCGGCCATGAACAAGCCTCTCGAACCGGCGTGAAAGAAGGGCGGAAGAAGGGAAGTAGGGAGGGGTCGGAAGGGGGGCGGGGCCGCGCGTGCGGGCCCTTCGGTCAATCTCACTTGACCAACGCGTCACCCGGCACCGGGGTCACGCTGCTGGGGGCGTATGCGCATATGCGCGGGGCGCGCGGACGTGCGTACGCCCCCTGAGGCCAGGGTCCGCCGAGGCCCATAGACTGGTGCGCCTCTTGACGCCGCACCCGTTCCGCCCTTCCTGCCCGAGAGGCCCGCGCCACCGATGAAGCTCGTCTTCGCAGGCACCCCCGAGGTCGCCGTACCCGCCCTGGACGCCCTGATCGCCTCCGGCCGGCACGAGGTTGCCGCCGTCGTCACCCGGCCGGACGCCCCGGCGGGACGTGGCCGCAGGCTCGTCGCCAGCCCCGTCGCCGCGCGCGCCGAAGAGTCCGGGATCGAGGTGCTCAAGCCGGTCAGCCCACGCGACGAGGACTTCCTCGCGCGGCTGCGCGAGATCGCGCCGGACTGCTGCCCCGTCGTCGCCTACGGCGCGCTGCTGCCCAGGACGGCCCTCGACATCCCGGCCAAGGGATGGGTCAACCTGCACTTCTCGCTGCTGCCGGCGTGGCGCGGCGCCGCCCCCGTGCAGCACGCGATCCTCGCCGGCGACGAGGTCACGGGAGCCTCGACGTTCCTCATCGAGGAGGGGCTCGACTCCGGCCCGGTGTACGGCGTACTCACCGAGCAGGTGCGGCCCACCGACACCAGCGGTGACCTGCTCACCCGGCTGGCTTTCGCCGGCTCCGGACTGCTCGCCGCCACCATGGACGGCATCGAGGACGGCGCGCTGCACGCCGTACCGCAGCCCGCCGAGGGCATCACGCTCGCACCCAAGATCACCGTCGAGTACGCGCAGATCGACTGGGCGGCGCCCGCGCTGCGCGTCGACCGGGTCGTGCGCGGCTGCACGCCCGCCCCCGGCGCGTGGACGCTGTTCCGCGGCGAGCGCCTCAAGCTGGTCGCCGTGAAGCCGCTGCCGGAGCGGACGGACCTGGAACTCGCTCCCGGTGAGCTGTCGGCGGGGAAGAAGAACGTGTACGCCGGAACCGGGTCGCACCCCGTCGAGCTCCTCTGGGTGCAGCCGCAGGGCAAGAAGCCGATGCTCGCCGCCGACTGGGCGCGCGGCGTGCGGATCGCCCCGGGCGAACACCTCGGCGCGGCGGACGTACGCTGAGAGGGTTCGTCCCCCTCTCCAGCGGAGCACCTTTTTCGTGAGTGACCAGCCAAGCAGCAGTCCCGCCAAGCGATCCGCCAAGCGTCCCGCCAAGCCGCACCGGCGCCCCCAGAAGGACCCGGTCCGTTTCCTCGCGTTCGAGGCGCTGCGCGCCGTCGACGAGCGCGACGCGTACGCCAACCTCGTCCTGCCGCCGCTGCTCAAGAAGGCCCGCGCCAAGGGCAACTTCGACGAGCGCGACGCGGCCCTCGCGACCGAGCTGGTGTACGGGACACTGCGCCGCCAGGGCACGTACGACGCGGTGATCGCGGCCTGCATCGACCGGCCGCTGCGCGAGGTGGACCCGCCGGTCCTCGACGTACTGGCGCTCGGCGCGCACCAGCTGCTCGGCACCCGCATCCCGACGCACGCCGCCGTCTCGGCGAGCGTGGAGCTGGCGCGCGTGGTGCTCGGTGAGGGGCGCGCGAAGTTCGTCAACGCGGTGCTGCGGAAAATCTCCGCGCAGGATCTCGACGCCTGGGTGGAACAGGTCGCTCCGCCGTACGACGACGACGCCGAGGCGCATCTGTCCGTCGTGCACTCCCACCCGCGCTGGATCGTCTCCGCGCTGTGGGACGCCCTGGGCGGCGGTCGCGCCGGCATCGAGGACCTGCTGGAGGCCGACAACGAGCGCCCCGAGGTGACGCTTGTCGCCCGCCCCGGCCGCTCCACCGCCGACGAGCTGCTCGACGTACTGGGCGAGGACTCCGGGCTGCCCGGCCGCTGGTCCCCCTACGCGGTACGGCTGGCCGAGGGCGGCGAGCCGGGGGCCATCGCCGCCGTCCACGAGGGCCGCGCCGGGGTCCAGGACGAGGGCAGCCAGCTCGTCGCCGTCGCCCTGGCCAACGCGCCCGTCGAGGGACGGGACGAGCGCTGGCTGGACGGCTGCGCCGGGCCCGGGGGGAAGGCGGCCATGCTGGCCGGGCTCGCCTCCCAGCGCGGCGCGGCCCTGCTGGCCGCCGAGAAGCAGCCGCACCGCGCCCGTCTCGTGGAGCGGGCGCTCGCCGGCAACCCCGGCCCGTACCAGGTCGTCGCCGCCGACGGCACCCGCCCGCCGTGGCTCCCGGGCTCGTTCGACCGCGTCCTGATGGACGTCCCGTGCTCCGGGCTCGGCGCCCTGCGGCGCCGCCCCGAGGCGCGCTGGCGGCGCCGGGCCGAGGACCTGGAGGGCTTCGCGCCGCTCCAGCGCGGACTGCTGCGCGAAGCGCTCGGCGCGGTCCGCGTGGGCGGCGTCGTGGGGTACGCGACCTGCTCGCCGCACCTCGCCGAGACCCGGATCGTCGTCGACGACGTACTGAAGGGGCGCGGCGGTCACGAGCCGGTCGAGGCCGAGTGGATCGACGCGAGGCCGCTGATGCCCGGAGTCGCGGCGCTGGGCGACGGGCCCGACGTACAGCTGTGGCCGCACATGCACGGCACGGACGCGATGTACCTCGCTCTGCTGCGCCGGACCGCGTAGCGCGGGCCGTCCCCGAGTGGGGCGTCGGGTGGTTTTCGGGAACCCTGGGGCGTATGGGAACGACCGCACTCATCGTCATCGACATGATCACCACTTATGACCATGACGACGTGGACCTGTTGCTTCCTTCGGCGCGCGAGGCCGTGCCGGCGATCGTCCGGTTGCTCAAGCGCGCCAGGGAGAGGGGCGTTCCGGTCATCTATGTCAACGACAACTTCGGCGAATGGCGCTCGCACCACGGTGAGATCGTCGATACGGCGCTGTCGGGGCCGCACGCGGAGCTGGTGCGGCCCCTCCAGCCGGACGACGACTCGCTGTTCGTGGTCAAGGCGCGCCATTCGATCTTCTACGAGACACCGCTCGGCTATCTGCTCGGTTCACTGAACGCCGACCACGTGGTGCTGTGCGGCCAGGTCACCGAGCAGTGCGTGCTGTACTCGGCGCTCGACGCGCACATCCGGCACCTGCGGGTGACGGTGCCCCGGGACGCCGTGGCGCACATACACCGGCCGCTGGCCGAGGCGGCGCTGGAGATGATGCGCCGCAACATGCACGCCGAGATCGTCTCCGGCGACGACCTCGAGTGGTGACCGACGCGACCGCTCCTAGGTGTCCTCGCGGGCCAGCCGGTGCGGCCACCACACCTTCGGGCCGGCGTCCAGGAACAGCGCGGTCACCAGGACGGACCGTACGACGAGGGTGTCGAGCAGCACGCCCAGCGCGACCGCGAAGCCGATCTCGGAGAAGGCCACGAGGGGCAGCGTGCCGAGGGCGGCGAACGTGCCCGCGAGGACCAGGCCGGCCGATGTGATGACCGCTCCGGTCGCGGCCAGACCGGTCAACACGCCCGCTCTGGTGCCCTGGCGCCGGGCCTCCTCGCGGATCCGGGTGGACAGGAAGATGTTGTAGTCGATGCCCAGGGCCACCAGGAACACGAAGACGAACAGCGGGAAGTCCGTCGTCTCGCCCGCGTAGTCGAAGAGGTACCGGAAGGCGAGTGCGCTGAGGCCGAGGGCCGAGGCGAACGACAGCACGACCGTACCGATCAGCAGCAGCGGCGCGACGAGCGACCGCAGCAGCACCATGAGCACCAGCAGCACCACCGCCAGCACCAGCGGAATGATCAGGATGTTGTCGTGCGTGGTGGCCTCGTCCATGTCGAGGAGTGCGGCCGTGCCGCCGCCCACCTTGGCGTCCGCGTCCGGAACCGCGTGCACCGCGTCGCGTACCCGCTCCACCGTGTCCTTGGCGGCCGTGCTGTCGGCGGGGTCCGTCATCGTCGCCTCGATGAGCACCCGGCCGTCGTTAATGGGTTTCGTGCCAGGCGGTACGGCGATGGACCGCGGCACGACGCCGCTCGTCCGGGCCACGGTTTCGCCGACCTGTCTGGCCTGCCCGGCATCGGTGACGATCACCAGCGGATCACCGCTGCCCGCGGGAAAGTACCTGGCCTGGACCTCCTGGCCGGTGATCGAGTCGGGCTTGCCCGTGAAGGCGTCCGCGTTGCTGATCCCCTCGGCCCGCAGCTGCGTCAGCCCCAGGGCGAAGACGCCGAGTACGAGGGCCGTGGCGGCCCAGGTCGCCCGCGGGCGGCGGGCGATGCGCCCTCCCGTACGGGCCCAGAAGCCGCGCTCGGTGGGCTCCGCCGAACCGAAGTGCGGGATGGCCGGCCAGAACACCCAGCGGCCGAAGATCACCAGGAGGGCGGGGAACAGCGTCAGCATGGCCAGCAGGGCGACCGCTACGCCGATCGCGGCGACGGGACCGAGCCCGCTGGTCGAGTTCATCTCCGCGACCACCAGCACCAGCATGCCGAGCACCACGGTGGCGCCGCTGGCCAGCACGGCGGGTCCCGCGCGGTGCAGCGCCAGCGCCATCGCCTCGTGCCGGTCCTCGTGGCGGCGCAGCTCCTCGCGGTAGCGGGCGACCAGCAGCAGGGCATAGTCCGTCCCCGCGCCGAAGACGAGGACCGTGAGGATGCCCGCGCTCTGCCCGTTGACCGTCAGATCCGCGTGCTCCGCCAGGAGATAGATGAGCGCCTGCGCGGCCGCCAGGGCGCCGATCACCGCGATCACCGGGACCACCAGCAGCGTCGGGCTGCGGTAGGTGATCAGCAGCATCACGATCACCACACCGAGCGCCGCGAAGAGCAGGGTGGAGTCGATTCCCTCGAATGCCTCGGAAAAGTCCGCGTTGGTGCCGCCGGGCCCGGTCACGTGCACCGCCAGCCCGTCCTCGCCGGTGCCCGACTCCGCGCGCAGGGAGTCGACGGCGGGCGCGAGCCGCTCCCAGCCCTTCTCGTCCATGGTGATCGGTACGAAGACCTGAGCGGCCCGCGGGTCGTCCGGCCGGTCGAGGACAGGGCCGCGCGTCTCTGCGCCGCGCACCCCGTGGTCGCGCAGTTCCTTGAACGCCGCGACGTCCTCGTCGATGCGCGCGCGGTCGGCGGTCGTGAGGCCGCTGTCGCGCGCGTACACGACGACAGCGGGGATGACCTCGGGCCGGAACGCCTCCGATTCCACGAGAACCTGGGTGGACTCCGCCTTTCCGGGGAGCCACGAGGCGGCGTCGTTGTCCTGCGCGTCGGTGAGTTTCGAGGCCAGTGGGAAAGCCAGCACCATCGCCACCAGCCACAGCACCACCACGACCCACTTGCTGCGCCGCCCGCAGACCAGCCGGGCGATCCCTCTTTCCGGCGGCTGAAGCTCCTGTGCATCCCGCATAGCGCTCCCCATGACCCTTTGTCGCGGGCCGAATCGCCAGGATTGCGAGGACTGTGCAGATCCCGGCCACCTCTGGTCCGTACCGAGGGGCCTACCGGGGAGAGGAAGAGCCCCGGAACATGGCAGGCTTGGCCCATGGCTGTTCAGATCAATCCCAGTATCCTCTCCGCAGACTTCTCCCGCCTGGCGGAGGAGGCGAAGGCCGTCGAGGGCGCCGACTGGCTCCACGTCGACGTGATGGACAACCACTTCGTCCCCAACCTCACGCTGGGCGTCCCGATCGTGGAGTCGCTCAGCCGCGCGACGGACATCCCCCTGGACTGCCATCTGATGATCGAGGACGCCGATCGCTGGGCCCCGCAGTACGTCGAGGCGGGCGCCGGATCGGTCACCTTCCACGCCGAGGCGTGCGCAGCCCCCGTCCGCACGGCCCGCGAGATCCGGGCCAAGGGTGCCCGTGCCTCCATGGCGCTGAAGCCGGCCACGCCCATCGAGCCGTACGAGGATCTGCTCCCCGAGCTCGACATGCTGCTGATCATGACCGTTGAGCCGGGCTTCGGCGGCCAGTCGTTCCTCGACATCATGCTGCCGAAGATCCGCCGTACCCGGGAGCTGATCTCCAAGCACGGCCTGGAGCTGTGGCTCCAGGTCGACGGCGGCGTATCGGCGACGACGATCGAGCGCTGCGCGGAGGCCGGCGCGGACGTCTTCGTCGCGGGTTCCGCCGTGTACGGGACGGACGACCCGGCCGCCGCGGTGCGCATGCTGCGGAACCAGGCGACCGAGGCCACGGTCACGGCCGGCTGGGCATGCGGCCACTGAGCCACGGCTCGGTGAACGCCGCCCTTCGGGGCTGATCAAGGGTTCGCTGATCTGACAGGATGAACAGCGAGCCCAGAGTGTGAACAGCAGTGAGGAGATCGCGGTGTCTGCAATGTCGGCGGGCCGGTCAGCCCTGCGGATGGGACCCGCAGAGCTGGTCCAGGCGGCGGCCATGGCCCGCCGCTTCTACCTGGAGGGCAAGTCCAAGATCCAGATCGCCGAGGAGTTCGGCGTCAGCCGCTTCAAGGTGGCCAGGGTCCTGGAGACAGCCCTCGAACGCGATCTCGTACGGATCGAGATCAGGGTGCCCGCCGAGCTGGACGCGGAGCGCTCCGACGCGCTGCGCGCCCGCTACGGCCTACGGCACGCGGTCGTCGTCGAGTCCCCGGCCGACGCCACCGAGGACGCCCTCCCCGGATCTCCCGGCTTCGCCGGCAGTGCCCCCACCGACCCGGAGAACCTGGGCGAGGTCGCGGCCGACCTCCTGGGCGAGCTGGTGAACGAGGGCGACGTACTGGGCCTGGCCTGGGGCCGCTCCACGATCCACATGGCGGCGGCCCTGCACCAGCTGCCGCCGTGCACGGTCGTCCAGCTGACCGGCGTGTACGACGCGGGGACGGCGGAGCGCGGCTCGGTCGAGGCGGTGCGCCGCGCGGCGCAGGTCTCCGGTGGCGAGGCGCACCCCATCTACGCGCCGATGCTGCTGCCCGACCCGGCGACCGCGGCGGCCCTGCGCAGCCAGACCGGCATCGCGCGGGCCTTCGAGTACTTCGACAAGGTGACCGTCGCGGCCGTCTCCATCGGCTCTTGGGAGCCGGGCATCTCCACGGTCCACGACATGCTCTCCGACGAGGAGCGCGCGCACTACGCCTCGCTGGGCGTCGCGGCCGAGATGTCCGCTCACCTCTTCGACGCGCAGGGCCGCAGGGTCGGGCGCGACCTGGGCGAGCGGTGCATCACCGTCGAGGCCGACCGGCTGCGGCGCATCCCCGAGGTGGTGGCCATCGCGGGCGGACTGCGCAAGGCGGCCGCCATCGACGCCGTTCTCAGATCGGGCCTGGTGACGAGCCTGGTCACGGACACCGCGGCGGCAGACTTCCTGCTGAGCGAGACGGGCACGGCGCCGAGGCCCGCGCTGGACCGGGCGGACCCCGACGACTGAGCAGGGACCTCTTCGTTCGGAGGATCCGACGAGTGCACCCTCCGCGCCCTGGACGTTCGGCCCGGAGGGTCTTCAGGTGCGCTCATGGGACACTGAAGTACGTGCGTTTTTCCCCGGCTGAAATGCCCGGGGGCCAACTCCGAACGACTGGGATGTTCAGCACGTGCGTTTCCTCAACGATCTGAAGCCGCCGTACGACCTCACGTACGACGACGTATTCATGGTGCCGAGCCGCTCGGCCGTCGGTTCCCGCCAGGCCGTGGACCTCGCGGCCCCCGACGGCACCGGCACCACCATCCCGCTGGTCGTCGCGAACATGACCGCGATCGCCGGCCGCCGCATGGCCGAGACCGTGGCCCGTCGCGGCGGACTCGTCGTCATTCCGCAGGACATCCCGATCGACGTCGTCACCGAGGTCGTCTCCTGGGTGAAGTCGCGTCACCTGGTGCTCGACACCCCGATCGTCCTGGCCCCCTCGCAGACCGTCGCCGACGCACTGTCGCTGCTGCCCAAGCGGGCGCACGGCGCGGGTGTCGTCGTGGACGCCGAGCGCCGTCCCGTCGGCGTCGTCACCGACCACGACCTGACCGGCGTCGACCGCTTCACGCAGCTGTCCGAGGTCATGTCCCGTGACCTGGTCCTGCTGGATGCCGGCATCGACCCGCGCGAGGCCTTCAACCGGCTCGACCACGCCAACCGCAAGTACGCGCCCGCCGTCGACAAGGACGGCCGCCTCGCCGGCGTCCTGACCCGCAAGGGCGCCCTGCGTGCGACGCTCTACACCCCCGCCACCGACGCGGACGGCAAGCTGCGCATCGCGGCGGCCGTCGGCATCAACGGTGACGTCGCCGGCAAGGCCAAGCAGCTGCTCGACGCAGGCGTCGACACGCTCGTCGTGGACACGGCGCACGGCCACCAGGAGTCCATGATCGCCGCGGTCAAGGCCGTGCGCGCCCTCGACCCGCAGGTCCCGATCGTCGCGGGCAACATCGTCGCCGCCGAAGGCGTGCGCGACCTCATCGAGGCCGGCGCGGACATCATCAAGGTCGGTGTGGGCCCCGGCGCCATGTGCACCACCCGCATGATGACCGGCGTGGGCCGGCCGCAGTTCTCCGCCGTCATGGAGTGCGCCGCCGAGGCGAAGAAGTTCGGCAAGCACGTCTGGGCCGACGGTGGCGTCCGCCACCCGCGTGACGTCGCGATGGCGCTCGCCGCCGGCGCGTCCAACGTCATGGTCGGCTCCTGGTTCGCCGGTACGTACGAGTCGCCCGGCGACCTCCAGCACTCGGCCGACGGCCGCGCGTACAAGGAGTCGTTCGGCATGGCCTCCGCGCGCGCCGTGCGCAACCGTACGAGCGAGGAGTCGGCGTACGACCGCGCCCGCAAGGCCTTGTTCGAGGAGGGCATCTCCACCTCGCGCATGTTCCTCGACCCGGTGCGTCCGGGCGTCGAGGACCTGATCGACTCGATCATCGCGGGTGTCCGCTCCTCGTGCACGTACGCCGGTGCCGGCTCGCTCGAGGAGTTCGCCGAGAAGGCGATCGTCGGTATCCAGAGCGCCGCCGGTTACGCCGAGGGCAAGCCGTTGCACGCCAGCTGGAGCTGACGCTCCGGCAGTTGTCACCACCCGGCCGGTTGCCGCTTCCGCGGGGACCGGCCGTCGGCGTGTGGGTCCGTGCGGGCCTCTAGTACGCATCGGCCGGGCGCGCCCAGACCGCCCGGACGCGCTTGCCCCCGGGCAGCGGGCGGACCTCGACCCGGCCGGCGAGCCGCTGCACCATGTGCCAGCCGAATCCGCCGCCGCCCCCGAAGTCCGGTTTGCGGGGCACGGGCGGCTGGTCACTCGAGTCATCGATCTCCACCACCAGTTCCTCCGGCCCGGCGTGGAGGGTGAGGCGCCACCAGCCGGAGGTGTGCCGCACGGCGTTGGCCACCAGCTCGCTGACCACGAGAAGTACGGCGTCGAGGTCGGCCCAGGGGCAGTGCCGGGTCACGTAGTCGGCGGCGGTCTCCCGGGCCGTCGCGGTGTCTTGCCGGGGTGAGTCCAGGACAACCATGGGCGGCTCCTCAGTCATCTACGGCTCACTTACCCGGCCTTGGCCGTCCCATGACCCTCTGGCCCCTCCCGTACTCACGCCGTGGGCGAACACGGCACGTCCGTCAGACGCCCGGCGCCGGGACGAACCCCGCGTCCCGCAGGGCGGCGGCGACCGCATCCGCCATCAGGGCGTGGCCCGCGTCGTTCGGGTGCAGCCCGTCCGCCAGGTGACGCGGGCCGATGAGGTCCCTGCCGGGGAGCAGCGCCAGACGGTCGTCGCCATCGGCGATACGGGCCCGTGTGGCCTCCTCCAGGGCGGTGCGCAGCTCGGCGAGGGTGGCGCCCAGGGCATTGGGGGTCCCCTCCGCCTCGGGGCGCAGCACGGGCGAGAGGACGAGCAACGGGGTGTCCGGATGCCCCTGGCGTACGAGGCCGATGAAGGCCCGCGCCGTCTCGTACAGCAGGGGTGACGAGAAGGGCGTACGGGACCAGCAGTTGGTGCCGAAGGCGAGGGTCAGGACGTCGGCGGGCAGGCCCGCGATCTGCTGGGCGACGGCGAGTTCGCCCCGGCCGGCGCCCGCGTGGCCGAGGTTCACGGCGTCCAGGCCGAGTGCGCGGCCGGCCGCGGCGGGCCAGGCGTGGGCGGGGCGGGTGGACCACCAGCCCTCGGTGATGGAGTCGCCGTGCACCAGCCAGCGGGGCTGCGCCGGGGCAGGGACGATGGCCCCGCCGGCCGGACGCAGCCCGAGGACCTCGGGGCACTGGCTCTCGGGCGGGTGGACGGTGAACCTGCCCGGCCGGTCCGGCAGGCCGATCCGTACGACCGTCTCCTCCTCCGGAGCTTCGGTGACCTCCGTCACGAGGGCGCCGTCGTGCCACAGCGCGAAGGTGTGCGCGAGGTCGCGCAGGGCGTCGCCGGGGCCGGGCAGGGCGGCGCGGTAGCGGATGTCGAGGGCGGTGGCGCCCCGCGCCGTGAACTCCAGCCGTACGCCGACGGGGACGGCGGCGCGCTCGGCGGTGTCCCAGGGCAGCCGGTCCAGATCGGTGGGATCGGCCCGCACGGCGCGGCGGCCGTCGCGCCAGGCGACGCCGCGGAGGAAGGGGGCGGGGTCCAGCCATCCCTCGGAGTCCGTGAAGTCGGTCCCGGCCGCTCGGTCTGTCGTCGTCATGATCGCCTCCGGTCGTCGGTGTGCGTACGGCGGTCACGGGGCCTCCGCCGTACCGGACAAAAGGGATATCGAAAGGTGAGGCGCAACAAAAAGCCATGTGTCGCAGTCGTGCGCAATGATCGTCCGTCGGTACGCAAGGTTGCTGCATTACGGATGTGAACGCGCACCTCGTAGGCTTCGCGCTGTACGTGGAGTGGCGGGGACCGCCTGCTCGGCGGTTCCCGAGCTCGGGGCTGATTTCTGACGCCCCGAGCGGACCGCTGCGGTCGCCGCCTTCCCGATCGGCAGCGATAAGGAGCCACCCCAGTGTTGGACGCAGCGCCACCCGTCACTCCCCACCCGGAATCCGAGCGTCCGCATCTCGGCAACCGGCTGATGCGGCGCAAGCCCGTCGAGCAGCTCGTCGCGGAAGGCGGCCAGGGCGAGGGCGGCTCGCTCCGCCGTTCGCTCACCATGTGGCAGCTGACGATGATCAGCATCGGCGCCACGCTCGGCACCGGGATCTTCGTCGTGCTCGGCGAGGGAACTTCGGTGGCCGGACCCGCCGTTGCGATCTCGTTCGTCATCGCCGGTCTCACCGCCCTCTTCTCGGCGCTCTCCTATGCGGAGCTGGCCGGATCCATACCGGTGTCAGGTTCCTCGTATTCCTACTCGTACGCGACCATGGGCGAGATCGTTGCCTGGATCTGCGGCTGGTGCCTCGTACTCGAGTACGGCGTATCCGTCTCCGCCGTCGCGGTCGGGTGGGGCCAGTACCTCAGTGAGCTGCTTGACGGCACCATCGGCGTCACCATCCCGAAGGCGGTGTCGGCCCCCCTCGGTGAGGGCGGCTTCATCAACCTTCCGGCGCTCCTCGTCGTGCTGCTCGCCATGGTCTTCCTGCTGCGCGGCGCCAAGGAGAGCGCCCGCGTCAACACGATCATGGTTGTCATCAAGATCGCCACGCTGGTGCTGTTCTGCGTGATCGGCTTCATGGGAATCAAGGCGGGCAACTACGCCCCCCTCGCTCCCCTCGGCATCACCGGCATCAGCGCCGCCGCAGCCACCCTGTTCTTCTCTTACATCGGCTTCGACGCCGCCTCGACCGCCGGTGAGGAAGCCAAGAACCCGAAGAGGGACCTGCCGCGCGCGATCATGCTGTCGCTGCTGATCGTCACCGTGTTGTACTGCCTCGTCGCCCTGGTTGCCGTCGGCGCCATGCCGTGGCAGGACTTCGAAGGCACGGACGCGGCCCTTGCCAAGATCATGGAAAACGTAACGGGTCACAGCTTCTGGAGCGTCGTCCTGGCGGCCGGTGCGGTCGTCGCCATCGCAAGCGTCGTCTTCGCCGTCCTGTACGGCCAGACCCGCATCCTCTTCGCCATGTCACGCGACGGTCTGATGCCCAAGGTCTTCGCGAAGGTCGATTCCCGCACCGGCACCCCCAAGGCCAATGTGGTGATCGTGTCGCTCTTCTGCGGCGTCCTCGCGGCCTTCATCCCGCTGGGCGAGCTCGCGAACGCCACCAGCATCGGCACCCTTTTCGCCTTCGCGCTGGTGAACGTCTCCGTGATCATCCTGCGGTACAAGCGGCCGGACATGCCGCGCACGTTCCGCGTCGCCCTGTTCCCGGTGACGCCGATCCTCGGCTTCATCGCCTGCGGTTACAACATGCTCCAGCTCGGCGGGCTCACCTGGCTCTACTTCGGTGGCTGGATGATCGCCGGGCTCGTGTTCTACTTCCTCTACGGCTTGCGCCGCTCCAGTCTGGCCATCGCAGAGAAGTGATCCACCCGTAGTGCGACTGAACGAACTCGACGAACGCATCGTGCACGCTCTCGCTGAGGATGCCCGCCGCAGTTACGCGGACATCGGCTCCGAGGTCGGCCTGTCCGCGCCCGCTGTGAAGCGGCGCGTGGACAGGCTGCGGGCGGAGGGAGCCATCACCGGCTTCACCGTCCGCGTCGACCCGGCCGCCCTCGGCTGGGAGACCGAGGGCTTCATCGAGATGTACTGCCGCCACAACACGTCCCCCGAGGACATCCGTCGTGGCCTGTCGCGCTACCCGGAGGTGGTGTCCGCGTCGACCGTCACCGGCGACGCGGACGCCGTCGTCCAGATCTTCGCCTCCGACATGCGCCATTTCGAGCGGGTCCTGGAGCGGATCGCGGGGGAGCCGTTCGTGGAGCGTACGAAATCGGTGCTCGTACTGTCGCCGCTGCTCAGGCGCTTCTCGTCGGGCTCGCCCGCCTAGCCCTTCGTGGCTGCCTGCTGGTACTCCGGCTGCCAGGGCAGCACCCTGAAGTCGCCCGAGCCCGCCTTGGTCTTCTCGAACGGGGCCGAACTCATGCACTTGGGCAGGTTCTGCTTCGCCACGTCACGGCCGATCCAGCTGTAGCCGAGGCGGTCGTTCCTGCCCTGGTCGTGGACCGAGATCCCGACCCGCTTGCCCTTGTTGTCCAGGTCGGTCTCTGTGATGATCCCCGTCACCACCGCCACCTTCCCGCCGGTCACCAGGCAGTCGACCTTCCCCCTGGCCCAGCCGGACGTGCCGTCCGGGAAGACGTGCTTGAAACGGAACGTGCCGTACGCCTTCTCCGGGTCCACGTTGTCCTTCGCCGCCAGGTGCGCGTCGAAGGTGAACGTGATGTCGTCCCCGGCGGGCCGGTACAGCTTCGCCGTGCCGGTCAGCGCCGCCGCCTCGCGCGCCTTGCCGCGCGGTACGTCGTCTCCGGAGGCGAGCGCGGTGCCGGCGGCTCCGGCGGTGACCAGAAGTGCGGCGCCGAGTGCGGCGATCTTCGTACGGCGGTGGGCGAGGCGGTTCATTTCGGCTCCTTGAAGAGGTGATCCGGCTGTCGTCCGGACGCCCCCAACTCTTCCGCCGGCAACCCGTGCGGGCATCGCGCCGAAGTCGGGATCCCCGCTCCGCCGGGCGGCGGGAAGCCCCGGCCGGGGGTACTCCGCAGGGCGTAGGGACCGTACGACCTCAGGCCCGGCGGCGCACGCGCAATGAATCGCCGCGGACCCCGCTGATTGCGCAACGGATCGACGGTCGGTCCGCAACGCTCGCGCCTTGTCCGGGCGCGCGCGCGGAACGTACCGTCATTACGTCTCCCCGCACGCCCTCCCCACCTGCCCGAGGTCAGCCATGCCGCCGTTGCGCACCGCACTCCTCCAGAGCTCCGGCCGCCCCGGGTCCGTCGTCGAGAACCTGAAGGTCCTCGACGAGGCCGCGGGTCGTGCGGCTGCCGCCGGCGCCGGGCTGCTGGTGTGCCCGGAGATGTTCCTGACCGGCTACGCCATCGGGGCGGACGTGCACCGGCTGGCCGAGCCCGCCGACGGAGAGGCCGCCGACGCCGTCGCCGACATCGCCGTACGCCACGGTCTGGCCGTCCACTACGGCTACCCGGAGCGCGACGGGGAGGCCGTCTACAACTCCGCGCAGCTCATCGGCCCCGACGGCACGCGCCTCGCGAACTACCGCAAGACCCACCTCTTCGGCTGCTTCGAGCAGGAGTGGTTCACGCCCGGCGAGGACGCGGTCGTCCAGGCGGAGCTCGGCGGCCTGACCGTCGGCCTCATGATCTGCTACGACGTGGAATTCCCGGAGAACGTCCGCGCCCACGCGCTCGCGGGCACCGACCTGCTGCTGGTGCCTACCGCACAGATGCACCCGTTCCAGTTCGTCGCCGAGTCCGTGGTCCCGGTGCGGGCCTTCGAGAACCAGATGTACGTCGCCTACGTGAACCGGACCGGCCCCGAAGGCGAGTTCGAGTTCGTCGGCCTCAGCTGCCTGGCCGGTCCCGACGGGGCCTCCCGCGCCCGCGCCGGCCGCGGCGAGGAGCTGGTGTTCGGCGACGCCGACCCGGAGTTCCTGCGGGCCTCGCGCGAGAACAACCCGTACCTGCGCGACCGCCGCCCCGGGCTGTACGCGTCGCTGGCCTGACGCCGCCCCCGCCTCGCCCCTTTTCTTTCGTTTTCGCAAGGAGCCCGACCCCATGACGTCCACGGTGCCCACAGCCGTCCAGCACACCGACGCGCAGCCGCCGATCACCATGTTCGGTCCGGACTTCCCCTACGCGTACGACGACTTCCTCGCGCACCCGGCGGGCCTCGGCCAGATACCGGCGACCGAGCACGGCACCGAGGTCGCGGTCATCGGCGGCGGCCTGTCCGGCATCATCGCGGCGTACGAGCTGATGAAGATGGGCCTCAAGCCCGTCGTCTACGAGGCCGACCAGATCGGCGGCCGGCTGCGCACCGTCGGCTTCGAGGGCTGCGACGAGTCGCTCACGGCCGAGATGGGCGCCATGCGCTTCCCGCCGTCCTCCACGGCGCTCCAGCACTACATCGACCTGGTGGGCCTGGAGACGAAGGCGTTCCCCAACCCGCTGGCCCCCGAGACCCCGTCGACCGTCGTCGACCTCAAGGGCGAGTCGCACTACGCCGTGACCGTCGACGACCTGCCGCAGGTCTACCGCGACGTGATGAACGCCTGGAACGCCTGCCTCGAAGAGGGCGCCGACTTCTCCGACATGAACCAGGCCATGCGGGAGCGCGACGTACCGCGCATCCGTGAGATCTGGGCCGAGCTCGTCGAGAAGCTCGACAACCAGACCTTCTACGGCTTCCTCTGCGAGTCCGAGTCCTTCAAGTCCTTCCGCCACCGCGAGATCTTCGGTCAGGTCGGCTTCGGCACCGGCGGCTGGGACACCGACTTCCCGAACTCCATCCTGGAGATCCTTCGCGTCGTCTACACCGAGGCGGACGACCACCACCGTGGCATCGTCGGCGGCAGTCAGCAGCTCCCCGTCCGGCTGTGGGAGCGCGAGCCGCAGAAGCTCGTGCACTGGCCGCTCGGTACGTCGCTGAAGTCCCTCCACGAGGGCGAGCCGAAGCCCGCCGTGACGCGCCTGCACCGCACGGCCGGCAACCGGATCACCGTCACCGACGCGTCCGGCGACATCCGCACGTACCAGGCGGCGATCTTCACCGCGCAGTCCTGGATGCTGCTGTCCAAGATCGCCTGCGACGACACGCTGTTCCCCATCGACCACTGGACGGCGATGGAGCGCACCCACTACATGGAGTCGTCCAAGTTGTTCGTGCCCGTCGACCGGCCGTTCTGGCTGGACAAGGACGAGGAGACCGGCCGTGACGTCATGTCGATGACGCTCACCGACCGGATGACGCGCGGTACGTACCTGCTGGACGACGGCCCGGACAAGCCGGCCACCATCTGCCTCTCGTACACCTGGTGCGACGACAGCCTCAAGTGGCTGCCGCTGTCCGCCAACGAGCGGATGGAGGTCATGCTGAAGTCGCTCGGCGAGATCTACCCGAAGGTCGACATCCGGAAGCACATCATCGGCAACCCGGTGACGGTCTCCTGGGAGAACGAGCCCTACTTCATGGGCGCGTTCAAGGCGAACCTGCCGGGCCACTACCGCTACCAGCGCCGCCTGTTCACCCACTTCATGCAGGACAGCCTCCCCGAGGACAAGCGCGGCATCTTCCTCGCGGGCGACGACATCTCCTGGACGGCCGGGTGGGCCGAGGGCGCCGTACAGACCGCGCTGAACGCGGTGTGGGGCGTCATGCACCACTTCGGCGGTACGACCGACCCGACGAATCCGGGCCCCGGTGACCTCTACGACGAGATCGCCCCGGTCGAGCTCCCGGAGGACTGACCCGGGTCACCCAGATACGTGCCGCCCGGGGCCGGCCGCGATCCGGCCGGCCCCGGGCGGTCATCAATTGCCCTGCGCCTGGTCTCCGGCGCAGGGCTTCGCCGCTTCCGGGGCGGCGCACGGCAGGTGGCCGTGGGTGCGGATGATGTCCTGGCCGCTGCCGCGCGTCAGGTAGACGAGGAAGCTGGAGACCAGCGAGTCGGCGGGCGGGCTGCCGTACGTGTAGGCGTACTCGATCTCGTGGTACGGGTAGCCGCTGGTCCCGATGTTCTCGATGCTCGGCTCCCGGCCGTCCAGGCGCAGGCGGTGGAGGCCCTTGGGGCCGGTGCCGGAGCGCAGTTCGCTGTAACCGAGAGCGCCCGGGACCGATGCCACCTTGGCCAGCACCTGCTCGGTCGAGTCGAGCTCGCAGCGGATGACGCCGGGCCGCGCGTCGTCCCGGCCGACGCAGTCCTGCGACGAGTTGGCGGGCTCGCCCCTGTCCAGCACTCTGCGCTGGAAGACCTGCCGGGTCCCCGAGTTGGCGTCCCGGCTGACGAGGCGGACCGGCAGATCCGGACCGTCGAGCTCCTTCCAGTTGCGGATGCCGCCGGCGTACAGCCTGCGTATCTGCGCGGTGGTCAGGCCCTTGAGCGGGACCTGGTCATTGAGTACGAGCGCGAACGCGGACACGGCGACGCGGCTCTCGCGCAGCTGGGGATAGCCGTTGGGCTTGCGGCCGTCGGAGAGGGCGATCACCGGTGGCGACCCGTCCCCGGCCGCGCTGCCCGCCTCGTCGAGCGTACGGATTCCGGCCGTACTGCCGTGGGTGTCCACGGTGACCTTCGAACCGGGGCACTCCTGCTCGTACTTCTCGGCCAGTTCCCCGGCGACCGGGGTGAAGGCGGTGGAGCCGGTGACGGTCAGCTCCCCGGTGGCGCATCCCATGGGCGGCGGGTCCGGACTGTCGCGCAGGACGGTCAGGCCGGCGAGGGCGACGACGCAGACGGCGAGGGCGAAGATGAGGGCGCGGGCCGGCCTGCCGAAGAGCGGTGGCTTGTCGTCCGGGGTGGTGCTCTTGTTCGGCATCACCTCGCCGTCCTGGATGCCGCCGGTCACCCGGACCGTACTGCCGACGCCGCCTCCGCCGAGCAGGACGAGGAGTTTGTAGTGCTGGCCCCGGTTGAGGGGGACCTTCGGGAGGTGGACCCGGTTCAGGTGGTGGCGCATCCCGGCCTCGGGGGTGAAGTGCGCCATCAGATGGGCGTGTTCGGGGTTGGGCTGGGTGACCGCCAGGCCGCGGACCGTGCGGTCGGTGAAGTGGACGGTGAGGCCGTGGGTGTCGGGGCCGGTGTAGTCGGTGGCCGAGATGCCCTGCGCGCCGTCGTTCTCGATACGCAGCAGGACGAGGGTGGCGTTGGACATGTCGGGGGAGTCGTCGAACAGGCCGAGCCGCACGGTGTCGTGACCGTTGCGCGCGTCGCCGCCGATCGGGGTGTCCATCTGTACGCGGTAACCGATCCGCTTGCGGCGGGGGACCCGGCGCTCGTACCAGAAGGGGCCGACCGCGGCCGCCACACCCACCACCGCGGTGAGCAGAGCCACCACATTCTCGGGGTTCAACCACTTCACGTGTGTCCTCGCCCAGCCGGCCGGTGCACGCCCGTTCGCGCGCTTGTGCGGGTCAGGGTAGGGCGGGGCGCGGGGTGGCAACGGGGTCTCGGGCTGTCCGACGGACGCTGTTCACCGCGGCTTCACCGATGCGGCGCCCGAGAGCCCCGGGATCAGTCGCCGCAGGGCAGCGGCGTCAGCAGCATCCGCCCGACCAGTCCCACCCCCGCGTCCAGGCGGTCGGTGAAGTCCTCGGCCACATCGGGCAGTTCGCGCAGCCGCCACAGGAGCCGGGCGGCGGACCAGGCGGCGTCGCGGGCCCGCTCCAGGCTCCACGAGCCGAGCAGATGCGTCAGCGGATCGGCGATCTCCAGCAGATCGGGCCCCGGCATCAGCTCCTCGCGGATCCGCTCCTCCAGCGCCACGAGGGTGTCGCCCACCCGGTCGAAGTCCCCCTCCAGCTCGGCGGGCCGGCAGCCGAGCGCGTGACAGGTGTCGACCACGGCAAGCGCCAGGTCGTGCCCGATGTGCGCGTTGATCCCGGCAAGCGCGAACTGCAGCGGCCGTACGCCGGGATGGCGCCGGTACTGCAGCAGGGGCCGCCAGCAGGCGGGGCCCCGGTGCCCCGCCGACGAGGCGTCGACGGCGGTCAGGTAGCGCTCGGCGAAGAGCACATCGAGGGTTGCGGCGGTGCGGGCGTCGGGGAACAGGCCGCGTTCGATGCGCCGGTCGATCTCCTCGGTGACCGCCAGGTAGACCCGGTTGAACACCGCGAGACCGTCCGACGCCGGCCAGTCGCAGCGGAAGGAACGCATCCGCGCCACCACGATGTCGACCGAGTTCCGGGAGCGGTCCGTCTGAGCTGGGAAGTGCTCGATCTGCGCCATACGGGCAGCGTCGCAGCCCTAGGCTTTGCCCCGGGTGCCGTGGGCGAGGGCTTCCCCAGAACGGGGGAACGAACCGCGTCGCAGGCGCCGGGGGATCGGCCGTCTGGGGGGAGAGCCAGGGTGCCAGGCTTACGTGCGCAGCGCCGGATCGAGCGGGCCGAGCGGCGGCGCGCCAGACGCCGTACCGCGATGGCCGCCGTCGCTTCGGCGGTCGTCGCGGTCGGAACGGTGACGGGCGTGATGTCCGCGGTGGCGGGCGAGGAGGACCGGAGGGACACGGCGAGGCCCGAGACGACCAGAACACCGGTCCCCGGGCCGTTGCCCGCGCGCCCGAGCCCGTCGGTGACGCCTTCAATGAAGGCGTCGGCCCCGGCGCCGCGCACTTCCCCGAAGCCGGCCGCGCCCTCGCCGTCCACACCGCCGCGGTCGGCGAAGCCCACGAGGAAACCGGCGTCGCCGCCGCAGGAGCCGCCTCCGGCAGCGGCCCTCTACCGGCATCCCGAATCCCAGGTGCTCGACTGGGTCAGGGCCAACCGCGACGACCCGAGGCACCCGCTCATCAAGTCCCGGATCGCCGACCGGCCCGCCGCCGTGTGGTTCGCGGCGTACAACCCGGGCGCCGTCACCGCGCAGGTCAGGGCCGTCACTTCGGCGGCCCAAAGCGCGGGACGGGTCCCGGTCCTGGTGCCGTACGCGGTACCCGACCGGGACTGCGGAGGTGCGTCCCAGGGCGGTGCGCCGGACCTCGGGGCGTACGACGACTGGATCGCGGACTTCGCGGCAGGGCTCGGCGGCGGCGAGGTCATCGTCGTCCTGGAGCCCGATTCGATCGCCCTCTCCGACTGCCTCTCCGCGCGCGAGCGGGCGGCGCGGTTCGCCTCGCTGGCCCGCGCGGGCCGCACCCTGCACGCCGCGAACCCCCGGGCGAAGGTCTACTTCGACGCGGGGCACTCCGGGTGGCACTCCGCCGAGAAGCAGGCCGCCGCCCTGCGTGCGGCGGGCGCCAGGTCGAACAGCGACGGCATCTTCACCAACGTCTCCAACTTCCACCGCACCGCCGACGAGGCGGCCTACGCCCGGCGCGTCCTCGCCGCGCTCGGCGGCCCCGCGGGGCTCGGCGCGGTCATCGACACCAGCAGGAACGGCAACGGCCCGCCGGCCGAGGGGCAGTGGTGCGACCCCGCGGGCCGGGCCCTCGGCCGGGCACCGACGACACGGACCGGTGAGGCGAGGGTCGACGCATACCTGTGGATCAAACTGCCGGGGGAGTCCGACGGCTGCAAGGGGGCGGCGGGTACGTTCACCCCGGACTACGCCTACCAGCTGGCGCGGGGTGACTGAGAAAAATACTAGCCATGTACATAGTCGCCATGTACTGTATTTCCCATGAGCGCAGCTTCCGAGGGCCCGACCCCCGGCTTCCTGGTCTGGCGACTGTCGATGAAATGGCGTGTGGCCGTGGACCGGGCCCTCGCACCGCTGGGCCTGACCCACGCGCAGTACTCGCTGCTGGCGTCGCTGCTCGACATGGAACATGCCGGGCAGCGGCCGAGTCAGCGACAACTCGCCGACCACACGGGCCTCGAGGCGCTGTATGTCTCGAAGCTGGCCCGCGCGCTGGAGACCGCCGGTCTCCTCGCGCGTACCCGGGACGCCTCCGACACCCGCGCGGTCCGGCTGGAACTCACCGGCCGGGGCCGTGAGGTCACCGGCCGCGCCGTCGGCGTCGTACAGCGGCTCGTCGACCAGCTCCTGGCGCCGCTCGGCGGCCTGGAGGGGGATCGCACCGAGGTGCTGGTCCGGGAGCTGACGGCACTGATCGACGTACCGCTGGACGCGTCTCCCGACGTGTCGCCCATCCCACCGACCGAGGAGTAGCCATGTCCGCAGCCCCGACCGTCAACGGCCAGATCATCGGCCAGGCCCACTACGCCACGCGCGCCGTCCTGGAACGGCACCTGGCCCGCACCGGCACCACCTTCCACCAGGCCCTGGCGCTCAACGCCACGGCGGACAGCGGCGCGGGCATCGACCGCGGCCGCCTCGTCGGCCGGATGACGGGGACGCTGAAGATCGATGACGCGACGGCCCTGGCGACGATCGCCGAACTGACCGCGTCGGTGCTGGTGGAGGCGGTGCCCGGCGACGAGTGCCGTATCCGGCTCACGGACGCGGGACAGGAACTGCACCGTTCGATCCGTACCGCCGTCGGCGAGATCACGGCGCGGCTGTACGACGGTTTCGAGCCGGACGAGATGGCGGCCGCGGGCCGCCTGCTGACCGCCCTGACGGCCCGCGCCAACGCCGAACTGGCCGACGCCTAGACCTTGGTGGTGTCGTACGTCGAGGTGCCCGCGTCCAGCAGCGGTTCCTGCTCCTTGAGGTGGGCGGGGGCGAGGGCGCGGAGCGCGTGGTAGCCGGTGATCACGACGATCGTGCCCAGCGCGATACCGCTCAGCTCGAAGTTGTCGGTGATCTTCAGACTGACGCCGCCGACGCCGATGATGATGCCTGCGGCGGCCGGCACCAGATTGAGCGGATTGCGCAGGTCTACGCGGGCGTTGAGCCAGATCTGGGCGCCGAGCAGGCCGATCATGCCGTACAGGATGACGGTGATGCCGCCGAGCACACCGCCGGGGATCGCCGCGACGACCGCGCCGAACTTGGGGCAGAGCCCGAAGAGCAGCGCGAAACCGGCGGCGGCCCAGTAGGCGGCAGTGGAGTAGACGCGCGTGGCCGCCATGACGCCGATGTTCTCGGAGTACGTGGTGTTGGGCGGCCCGCCGACCGCGGTGGACAGCATGGACGCGGCGCCGTCGGCGGCGATGGCGGTGCCGAGCTTGTCGTCCAGGGAGTCGCCGGTCATCTCACCGACGGCCTTCACGTGGCCGGCGTTCTCGGCGATCAGGGCGATGACGACGGGCAGCGCGACGAGGATCGCCGACCACTCGAAGCTCGGCGCGTGGAAGGAGGGGAGACCGATCCAGTCGGCCCGGCCGACCGCGGACAGGTCGAGGCGCCAGTGGACGACGGCCTCCGGGCCGCCCACAGTCGAGTGGATCTTGCCGAAGAGCCGGTCGAAGACCCAGGAGATCGCGTACCCGAAGAGCAGGCCGAGGAAGATCGCGACGCGTGAGAAGAAACCGCGCAGGCAGACGACGGCAAGCCCGGTGAAGAGCATCACCAGCAGCGCCGTCCACTGGTCCTGCGGCCAGTACGTCGCCGCCGTGACCGGGGCCAGGTTGAAACCGATCAGCATGACGACCGCGCCCGTGACGACCGGTGGCATCGCTGCGTGGATGATGCGGGCGCCGAATTTCTGGACGGCGAGACCGGCGAGGAAGAGCGCCGCGCCGACGACGAGGACCGCGCCGGTGACCGTGGCGCTGTCGCCGCCGGAGGCGCGGATGGCGGCGGCCACGCCGACGAAGGAGAGGGAACAGCCGAGGTAGCTCGGTACGCGGCCGCGGGTGGCCAGGAGGAAGATCACCGTGGCGACGCCGGACATCATGATGGCGAGGTTGGGGTCGAGCCCCATCAGCACCGGGGCGACGAACGACGCCCCGAACATGGCCACCACGTGCTGGGCGCCGAGCCCGGCCGTACGGGGCCAGGAGAGGCGCTCGTCGGGGCGTACGACGGCGCCCGGGGCGGGGGTCCGCCCGTCGCCGTGCAGGGTCCAGCGCACCCCGAGGTTCATTGTGGCTCCCGTACAGACAAATTCGGTCAGAAATGATCCCGGCAATGCTAAGGCCGAAAATGGCCGGTACTGGCCGCGGGGAGGGGGCCGGGATGTGTGGCCGACGGGTGTGGTCCGGCTCCCCCCGGACCCCGTTCCTCCAACGCCGGCGGGGCTGAACGCGAGCGGCAGCAGGGAAGGGGCGGCTCGGAGGAAAGGCCCCCGCAGGCACGCGGCCCCTAGTCCTTCGCCGCCGCCGGGGCCTCCGCCTTGCTCCGGGCGCCCGCCGAGACCCGTCCCGCCCCGCGCAGCACCCCCGCCCCCACCACCAGACCGAACGCCAGCACCGTCACCAGCCCGAACGACACCACCAGCGACGTCGCGTCCGCGACCGCGCCGATCGCCGACGGGGCGATCAGGCCCGAGGTGTACGTGATCGTCGCGACGCCCGCGATCGCCTGGCTCGGGTTCGAACCACTGCGCCCCGCCGCGGCGAAGGCCAGCGGTACGACCACCGCGACCCCGAGCCCGATCAGCGCGAAGCCGGCCATGGCGAGCGCCGGGTGGGGCGCGGCCACCACCAGTACGCCACCGGCCGTCGCCGCCACGCCGCCCACCCGGACCGTACGTACCGGACCGAACCGGTCGACCACCCGGTCCCCGGCCAGTCGCGCCACCGCCATCGTCAGCGCGAACGCGGTCGTCGAGGCCGCCGCGACGCCCGGCGAGGTGTCCAGCACGTCCCGCAGATAGACCGCCGACCAGTCCAGGCTCGCCCCCTCCGCGAAGACCGCGCAGAACCCGATCGCGCCGATCACCAGCGCCGACCTGGGCGGCAGCGCGAAGCGCGGCGGAGCCTCCGCGCCCGGCGCGCTCCGCAGGTCGATCACCCCCTGGCAGGCGACCAGCCCGAGCACGGTCAGCGCCACGGCCGCCAGCGTGTGGTGCAGCCGCGCGTCGCTGCCCAGGTGGGCGGCGACCGTTCCGGCCGCCGAGCCGATCAGCGCTCCCGCGCTCCACATGCCGTGAAGCCCGGACATGATCGACTTGTCGATCCGGTTCTCGACCTCGACGCCGAGCGCGTTCATCGCCACGTCCGACATCCCCGCCGCCGCGCCGTACGCGGACAACGCGGCGCACAGCGTCAGCAGATCCGGCGCGAGCGCGGGCAGGATCAGGGACAGCGTCCACAGCACCAGCAGCCCGCGCAGCGCGGCCCGCGCCCCGAACCGGTGGCTGATCGCGCCCGCCAGCGGCATCGCCACCGAGGCGCCGATCGCCGGGAAGGCCAGGGCCAGGCCGAGCTGTCCCGCGCTGACGCCGGTGTGGTCCGCGATCCACGGGATACGGGTGGCGAAACTGCCGGTGACCGCCCCGTGCACACAGAAAACGGCGGCCACGGCATACCGTGCCCGCTGCAACTGCTGCTGACTGAAGACCGTTTCGCCCGGCATCCGTCGCGTCCTCCCCGTCGCCCCGTGCTTCCAGCGTGTCGGAATAAACTATCAGGAACCCTGCCTGATAAATAGAAGGCGTCAGTCTGAGAGGATCCGTGGCATGCCCGCCTCACCGAGCACCGCCCGGGCCATCAACGACCGCTTCGCCCTCAAGCTGCTCCAGGACGAGGGCCCGTTGACGGCAGGACAGCTCAAAACGCTGACCGGACTCTCCCGCCCCTCCGTCGCCGACCTGGTCGAACGGCTGCAGGGTGCGGGCCTGATCGCGGTGGTGGGGGAGACCGGCGCACAGCGCCGCGGCCCGAACGCGCGGCTGTACGGCATCGTGGCGGACCGCGCGCACCTCGCCGCGCTCGACGTACGGACCCAGGGGGTCTCGGTCGTCGTGGCCGACCTGCTCGGTACGACTCTCGCCGAGGCGACGCTGCCGATCGACGGCGACGCGACCGGCACCGGACCCGCCGTCGAGCAGGCGGTGGCCCTCCTGGAACGCACCGCCCGCGAGGCCGGCGCGGCCCGGCTGCACAGCGTGGGGATCGGCGCCCCCGGTCTGATCGACCCGGCGACCGGGGAACTGCGTGACACCACAGGCCTCCCCGCCTGGCACCGCAGGCTGGTCGCCGCCCTCCAGGAGCGGCTCCCCGCCAGGGTGCTCGTGGAGAACGAGACCAACCTCGCCGCCGTCGCGGAGCAGCGGCTCGGCGCGGCCCGCGACCGCGAGACCTTCGTACTGCTCTGGCTCGGCCACGGCGTCGGCGCGGCGCTCGTGCTCGACGGCAAGCTGCGCCGCGGGGCCTCGGGAGGCGCCGGTGAGATCGGCTTCCTGCCGGTGCCGGGCACCGTGGGGCTTCCCTCGGCGACGGACTGCGGAGGCGGATTCCATTCGCTGGTCGGCGGCGCCGCGATCGGCGAACTCGCCGCCCGTCACGGCCTGGTGACCGCAGGGGACCCTTCCGCCGCCGCGGGTGTACGGGCGGCCCTCGCGGCGGAGCGGCGCGGCGAGCCCTTCCTGGACGCCCTCGCCGACCGCCTGGCCGTCGGCGCGGCGTCCGTCACCGCCGTACTCGACCCGGGCTGCGTCCTCCTGGGCGGCGAGACCGGCCATACGGGCGGCGCGGCCCTCGCCGACCGCGTCGCCGGCAGGCTGGCCGCGATGTCGCCGCTGCGCACGGAGGTGCGGGCCGGGGAACTGGGCGACGCGGCGGTGCTCCAGGGCGCGCTGCTCGCAGCGCGGGACGCCGCCCAGGACGACGTGTTCGCCCATCGGGGCTGAGAGGCGGAGACCCGGCGGCGGGAAGGGCCGGTCACCGCCGCCGGGCGTTCGACGGGGGCGGGTCAGCAGGCTCCGAGGTCCTGCCACACACCCCACCCACCGGTAGTACCCGGCTCTTCGCCCTTCGTCCACCACTTGGACTTCCACTGGTGCGACTTGTGGGCGACGGTCGTACCGCTGCCGTACTCGGACGAGGCGCTCCACACGGGCGCGGAGCACGGCCCGCCCGGGCTCGGGGTGGGGCTGGGGTCCGGACCGGGACCGGTCCCCGGGTCGAGCACCGTCGTGCCGCGCGCCAAGTCCCCTGCCAGGGCGTAGGACTGGCCGCCGACGGTCACCGTCCAGTTGGACGGCGTCGACGTCGGCAGGTAGTAGACGAAGTCCAGCTCGACCGAGGCGCCCGGCGCGAGCGTCTGCCAGCCCGGCAGCTTCAGCGAGACGCGGTTGTAGTCGCCTTTCAGGCCACCGATGTTGTTGGCGGCGGTGTGGTCGCTGCGCACGATCCTCGTGTTGAAGCCGGACTGGTCCTTGGCGTTGGCGGGCGCCGAGGTCGCGTAGTCGAACTGGAACTCCGTACCACCGGGCAGGGTCGCCTTCGAGTTGTTCGTGATCTTCAGTTTGGGGCTGATGGGGTAGTTGGAGTCCCCGAGCGGGAACTGCCCGAAGTCCACACCGATGTCGAGTGCCTGCGCCGGCAGCTCGACGGTGGAGCGCTTCGCGCCGTAGGGCGAGGCCGACTTGAACTTCTCGTACATCGCTGTCGTCAGCGAGTCGCCGATCTCGTACTGGCCCTTGGCCGCGTTCCAGTCGTAGTCGCCCGCCAGCTCCCAGACCATCGTGCCGCCGATGCCCTTGTCCACCACGTAGTCGGCCTTGGCCTTGACGGACTGCTCGTCCTCGGTCGACAGGAAGACCTTCTTCTCCGCGTTCCACAGCCAGGGCGCGACGAGCGTCGAGTCGTACTTGCGGGCGTACGTGCCGGTCAACTTGGTGTCGGCGGGGAAGCCGTACCTGGTGACGTAGTCCCCGACGACGCCCTTCTCCAGGTTCTTCGCGTGCCACATCGGGTTGGATCCGGCCGGGGACTCCTTGCCCGCCGTGTCCTTGTCGTGCCAGAGGTTGTCGATACCCGAAGCGCCGTCGCCGCACTTGGTCAGACCCGCGCCGGCCGGGCAGTTCGTCGAAGGCGCCTTGCCCCAGAGACCGTCCGTGCCGCCCTGCACGTTCTTGTGGCCGCGGGTGTAGTACGGCAGACCGATGTTGATGCGGCCGGCCGGCATCGAGCCGCGGAAATAGTGATACGCCCAGTCGGTGTTCAGATATCCGACCCCGCCGTACTGCGCGGTGGCATACACACCGGCGGCCGCCAGTTCGGCGTCCTTGCCGTCGTCGAAGAGCGAGGCGTTGGGGCCGACGTATTCGTTCCAGGCGCCGTGCAGGTCGTACGACATGATGTTGACGTAATCCAGGTATTTCTGGACCTGGAAGGTCTCCATGCCGCGCAGCAGATAGCCCGACGAGGGCGCGGCCACGGTCAGCAGGTAGTGCTTCCCGTCGGCGTCCCCCGCCCGGTCGAGCTTCTCGCGCAGCGTCTTCATCAGCGCCGCGTAGCCCTTGACCAGACCGGCCCGGCGCGCGTTCGAGTACGAGAAGTCCAGCGGATTGCCCGCGTCCTTCATCGTCGTCGGGTACTCGTAGTCGATGTCGACGCCGTTGAATCCGTACTTCTTGATGAAGGCGACCGTCGAGTCCGCGAACGTGTCGATGCCCGCCTGGTTGACCGAGCCGTCCGCGTTGGTCGCCATCGCGTAGAACCCGCCGGAATTCACCCGGTCGCCGTTGTCGGCGAAATACCCGCCGGTCTCGGCCCAGCCGCCCACCGAGACAAGCGTCTTGACGTCCGGGTGCTGCTTCTTGAATTTGCTCAGCAGATTGAAATGGCCCTTGTAGCCGTACGCCGGGTCCATCTCCGCACCGGCCACGCCCGGCCAGGTCATCCCGGTCGCGGCGTTCTTCTCGCCGTCGGAGCCGACCGAGATCTTGTGGTCGCTCCTGATGTGCGCGAAAGCGTAGTTGAGGTGGGTGACCTTGTCCCACGGGATGTCGGAGGCCAGGTACGCGGGCTCGCCGTTCTTGCCCGTACGCCAGCCGGTGAAGTAGCCGATGACGCGGCGCTTGTGGTCGGCGCCCATCTTCTCGCGGCCCTCGGCGTCGTAGACGGAGCAGTACGGGACGTCCACGCCCGGGGTCTTGTACAGCCCGTCGGGACGACAGGACTCGTTGTCGGCGGCGTGCGAGACGCCTCCGGCGAGTGAACTGAGCAGGAGACCGGCGACGGTTGCGCCGGCGGCGAGCAGGGAGGTTCTCGCTCGGGTGGGGGACAGCACGGTCTGTTCCTCCTGGGGAGGTCGGCCTGGCACAGCGAACGGTGGGTGATCGTCCTGTGGCGCAGACGTTAAGAGGACTAGACCAGAGCGGTCAATAGGTATGGACCAATCTCCTGTGAGCCGGGCCACAGGAAATCGGATGCGTGGCACCACGCCGGGCGTGGCACACTGACCCTGTACCAGCAGCAGCGCACTCCGGGGTCGGTGTAATTCCGAACCGGCGGTTATAGTCCGCGACCCGGTCACCTCCAGTGGCCGGTTGAACAGGTGAAATTCCTGTACCGACGGTGAAAGTCCGGATGGGAGGCAGTGCGCGGCGGGCCGTCACAGGTCATGGGTACGCCGCTGTCGGCGGTCCGGCTCGTCCTCCAAGGGCGATCCCTCTTTCCGGCTACGGCGTCCCGTCGTACCCGTGGGCGTTTCCCGCTCTCTGTCGTCATCGACAGCCCCGGAGTCCGTGCCCGAAGAGGCAGGAGGACCCGGTGGCCACCGCAGCCGAAGCCACGACCGACGCGAACGCCATGCGCCGGGCGATCGCGCTCGCCGCCCGCGGACTCGGTTCCACCAGCCCCAACCCGGTCGTCGGATGCGTCGTCGTCGACGCCGCCGGACAGCCGGCCGGCGCCGGATTCCACCAGCGCGCGGGCGGCCCGCACGCCGAGGTCCACGCCCTGCGGGAAGCGGGGGAGCTGGCGCGCGGCGGTACGGCGTACGTCACCCTCGAACCCTGCAACCACACCGGTCGCACCGGCCCCTGCGCCCAAGCCCTCGTCGCCGCCGGAATCGCCCGCGTCGTATACGCCGTCGCCGACCCGAACCCACAGGCCACCGGCGGCGCCGACACCCTGCGCGCGGCCGGCGTCCAGGTCGAGCAGGGCCTGCTCGCGGACGAGGCGCAGGCCGGCAACATCGCCTGGCTCACGTCCGTACGCCTCGGCCGCCCGTACGTGCGGTGGAAGTACGCCGCGACGCTCGACGGCCGCATCGCCGCCGCCGACTCCACGAGCCGCTGGATCAGCTCCGCCGAGTCCCGCGCCGACGTCCACCGGCTGCGCGCCGAGGCGGACGCCGTGATCGTCGGCTCCGGCACGATGCGCGCCGACGACCCCCACCTCGCCGTACGCGGCACCGCGGCCGCCGAGGGCGCCGCGGCGGTCACCCAGCCCCTGCGGGTCGTCGTCGACACCCACGCCACCGCCGTCAAGCCCGGCGCCCGCGTCCTCGACGACGCCGCGCCCACACTGATCGCGGTCGCCGAGGACGCCGACGCGGCGCACCTGGCCGAAGCCGGGGCGGAGGTCGTACGGCTGCCACGCGCCGCCGGCGGCCTCGACATCCACGCGCTGCTCGCCGCCCTGCACTCCCGCGGCGTGCGCTCCGTGCTCCTCGAAGGCGGTCCGACGCTCGCCGGCGCCTTCGTCGCCGCGGACGCCGTCGACACCGTCACCGGATACCTCGCCCCGGTACTGCTCGGCGCGGGCCCCGCCGCCCTCGCCGACGCCGGAATCACCACCCTCACCGAGGCGTTGCGGCTCGACGTGACCGAGACCGTCCGCATCGGCCCCGATCTGCGCATCACCGCCGTCCCCGCCACACCCGTATCGAAGGAGCACTGAGTGTTCACCGGAATCGTCGAAGAGCTGGGCGAGGTCACCGCCGTCGAGAACCTCGGTGACGCCTCCCGTTTCCGACTGCGCGGACCCCTCGTCACCGAGGACGCCAAGCACGGCGACTCGATCGCCGTCAACGGCGTCTGCCTCACCGTCGTGGACTGCGGGGATGGTGAGTTCACCGCCGACGTCATGGCCGAGACGCTGAAGCGCTCCAGCCTCGGCGCCCTGGCCGTCGGCTCCCGCGTCAACCTGGAGCGCCCGATGGCGCTCGGCGGCCGCCTCGGCGGACACCTCGTGCAGGGGCACGTCGACGGCACCGGCACGATCACCGGCCGCGAGCCCTCCGAGCACTGGGAGATCGTCAAGGTCTCGCTCCCCTCGGACCTCGCCCGGTACATCGTCGAGAAGGGTTCCATCACCGTCGACGGCGTGAGCCTCACCGTCGTCGAGGCCGGGGACGACTACTTCACCATCAGCCTCATCCCCACCACCCTCGACCTCACCACCCTCGGCATCAAGCAGGCCGGGGACCGGGTCAACCTGGAAGTGGACGTACTCGCCAAGTACGTCGAGCGACTGCTGGGCACAGGCCGGAAGGAGAGCGTCAAGTGAGCGCCGTGTCCTGGCTCAACAGCGAGGCCTTCACGGCCTTCGACCAGCACATCATGTGGTCCGACATGATCGGCAACACCATCGGCCTGATCGCCCTCGGTCTCGGATGGCGCCGCTCCATATGGACCTGGCCCGCCCAGTTCCTGTCCGGCGTCGTCCTCGTCGCCGCGTACTCCTCCGCGAACCTCAGCGGCGGCGTCGGCAAGCAGCTGCTGGTCATCGGCGTCGCCCTGTGGGGCTGGCGGCAGTGGCAGCTCGGCCGACAGCAGGCCCAGGACGGCTCGATCGCCGTCCGCTTCGCCACCTGGCGCGAGCGCGCACTGCTCCTCGCCGGAGCGGTCGTCGGCACGCTGGCCGTCGGCGGCCTCTTCACGCTGTACCCGTCGCTGTCCTGGAGCCCCTGGGCCGACGCGTACATCTTCGTCGGCACGCTCGTCGCGATGGTCGCCCAGGCCCGTGGCCTGGTCGAGTTCTGGTTCGCCTGGCTGCTGGTCGACCTGGTGGGCGTCCCGCTCGCCTTCAACAGCGGCCTCGCCTTCTCCGGTCTTGTGTACGTCGTCTACCTCGCCCTCGTCCTGTGGGGTGCCTACGACTGGTGGCAGCGCTCGCGTACGAGCGTGAAGCCCGTCATGGAAGGAGCAGCAGCATGAGTGCCCTGCCCACCTGGTACAGCACCGACAACGCCGAGGACCTGGCCCTCGACCCCGTCGAGCAGGCCATCCGCGACATCGCCGCCGGCCGTCCCGTGGTCGTCGTCGACGACGAGAACCGGGAGAACGAGGGCGACCTCGTCATCGCCGCCGAGATGGCGACGCCCGAGATCGTCGCTTTCATGATGAGCGAGTGCCGCGGCCTGATCTGCGCGCCCATGGAGGGCGACGAGCTGGAGCGGCTCGAACTCCCGCAGATGGTCGAGAACAACACCGAGTCGATGAGTACGGCCTTCACCGTCTCCGTCGACGCCTCCGCCGAACACGGCGTCACGACCGGCATCTCGGCCGCCGACCGCGCCGCGACCCTCCGGCTCCTGGCGAGCGGCCGCTCCACCGCGGGCGACTTCGTCCGCCCCGGCCACATCTTCCCGCTGCGCGCCAAGCCCGGCGGCGTACTCGTCCGCAACGGCCACACCGAGGCCGCGGTCGACCTCGCCCGGCTCGCCGGCCTGCGCCCGGCCGGCGCCATCGTCGAGATCGCCGGCGAGGACGGCGTGATGCTGCGGCTGCCCGAGCTGATCCCGTTCGCCCGCAAACACGGCCTGACGATCATCTCCATCGAGGACCTGATCGCCTACCGCCGCACCTCCGACCCGAAGGTCCGCCGCGAGGCCACCGTCCAGCTCCCCACGACCTTCGGGGACTTCACGGCGTACGGCTACCGCTCGACCGTCGACGGCGTCGAGCACGTCGCGCTCGTGCACGGTGAGATCGGCGACGGCGACGACGTCCTCGTACGGATCCACTCCGAGTGCCTGACCGGCGACATCTTCCGCTCGCAGCGCTGCGACTGCGGCCCGCAGCTGGAAGCGTCCATGCAGCGCATCACCGAGACCGGCCGCGGCGTCGTGGTCTACCTGCGCGGGCACGAGGGGCGCGGCATCGGGCTGCTGTCCAAGCTGCGCGCGTACGAGCTACAGGAACTCGGCCGCGACACCCTCGACGCCAATCTGGAGCTGGGCCTGCCCGCCGACGCCCGCGACTACGCGGCGGGCGCGCAGATCCTCGAAGACCTCGGCGTCCACAGCCTCAGGCTGATGACGAACAACCCCGAGAAGACCGACGCGCTCGTACGGCACGGCCTGACCGTCCTCGATCGCGAGCCCATGCCCGTCAAGGCGGGCGAGCACAACCTCCGGTACCTGCGCACCAAGCGGGACCGGATGGGACACGACCTTCCGTGGCTGGACGGCGCCTCCGCCTCCACCTGCGGCAACCAGTAACTCCGTACCAACCTCGAAGGAGACAACGCGTGAGTGGCAAGGGCGCACCCGAACTGAGTGTGAAGAACTGCGGCGACCTCCGGGTGGCGGTGATCGCGGCCCAGTGGCACGAGAAGGTCATGGACGGCCTCGTCGACGGCGCGCTGCGCGCCCTGCACGAGCTGGGCATCGACGAGCCGACCGTGCTGCGGGTCCCCGGCAGCTTCGAGCTCCCGGTCGTCGCGAAGGTCCTCGCGGGCCGCGGCTACGACGCGATCGTCGCGCTCGGCGTCGTCATCCGGGGCGGAACCCCGCACTTCGAGTATGTGTGCCAGGGCGTCACGAACGGCCTCACCCAGGTCTCCGTCGACACCGGTGTCCCCATCGGCTTCGGCGTACTGACCTGCGACACCGAGGAGCAGGCGCTCGACCGGGCCGGCATCGAGGGATCGAACGAGGACAAGGGCCACGAGGCGGTCACCGCGGCCGTCGCGACCGCGACCACGCTGCGCACGGTCGCCGAACCCTGGCGCTGAGTGGCAGCGGGCCACCCCGTACTCTTAGGACCATCATGGCCAACAAAACCTTCGAAGAGCTCTTCACCGAGCTCCAGCTCAAGGCCGCCAACGGCGACCCCTCCACCTCCCGCACCGCCGAGCTGGTGGACAAGGGCGTGCATGCCATCGGCAAGAAGGTCGTCGAAGAGGCCGCCGAGGTCTGGATGGCCGCCGAGTACGAGGGCAAGGAAGCCGCCGCCGAGGAGATCTCGCAGCTGCTGTACCACGTCCAGGTGATGATGGTCGCCCGCGGGATCTCGCTCGACGACGTCTACGCCCACCTCTGAGCCGCATCTTCTCTTCTCGAACGCACGACTACGACTCCCACCGCACAGAAGGACCTGACCTCATGCTGCGCATCGCCATCCCCAACAAGGGCTCCCTCTCCGGACCTGCGTCGGAGATGCTCCATGAGGCCGGTTACCAGCAGCGCAAGGAGTCGAAAGAGCTTCGCCTCGTCGACCCCGAGAACGAGGTCGAGTTCTTCTACCTGCGGCCCCGCGACATCGCGATCTACGTGAGCTCCGGCCGCCTCGACATCGGCATCACCGGGCGCGACCTGCTGCTGGACTCCGGCGCCAACGCCGAGGAGATCCTCCAGCTCGGCTTCGCCCGCTCGACGTTCCGGTACGCCACCAAGCCAGGCACCGCGACCGGCGTCAAGGACTTCGGCGGCATGACGGTGGCCACCTCCTACGAGGGCATCGTCGCCAAGCACCTCGCCGACGAGGGCATCGACGCCGCCGTCGTCCACCTGGACGGCGCGGTCGAGACGGCCATCGAGCTGGGCGTCGCCCAGATCATCGCCGACGTCGTCGAGACCGGCACGAGCCTGCGCAACGCGGGTCTCGAAGTGATCGGCGAGCCGATCATGAAGTCCGAGGCCGTCGTGATCCGCCGCACCGGCGTGTCCGCCGAGGAGGCCGTCGACCCGAAGGTTGCCCAGTTCCTGCGCCGCCTCCAGGGCGTCCTGGTCGCCCGCAGCTACGTGATGATGGACTACGACTGCCGCGCCGAGCACCTCGAAGCGGCCGTCGCCCTCACCCCGGGCCTGGAATCGCCGACCATCTCGCCGCTGCACAACGAGGGCTGGGTCGCCGTCCGCTCGATGGTCCCGGCCAAGGAGTCCCAGCGCGTCATGGACGACCTGTACGAGCTCGGCGCGCGCGCCATCCTCACCACGGCCATCCACGCCTGCCGCCTCTGACCGCCGTACAGCCGCCCCCACACCCTCTAAGGAACGCGACCGCCGTGTCACAGCCCGAACTCCCCGCCCTGCCGGTCACTTTCCGGCCGACCCGCACCCGGGCCGTCCTGCTGACCGTCGGCGTGGCGATGTTCGCCGTCATCACCGCGATCGCCCTGCTGCTCGAAACGCTCAGCGGCGGGGAGCGGGCCACCTTCATCTTCACCGCGGTCCTGCTCTTCGCCGTACTGCTGCTACTGAGCCGGCCCAAGGTCGTCGCCGACGAGGCCGGCGTCACGGTGGTCAATCTGACCACCAAGCGCCGGCTGGAGTGGGCCGAGATCCTGCGGGTCAACCTGCGCCCCGGCGACGCCTGGGTCTTCCTCGACCTCAGCGACGGCACCAGCCTGCCCGCGCTCGGAATCCAGCCCGGAGTCGCCAAGCAGCAGGCCGTCCGCGACGCCCGCGCCCTGCGCGCCCTGGCGGAATCCCGCGGCACCGGCACACACGACAGCTGAGCACCTGCCCGAGCCGCCCCGGTCCCGTTTACTCTGTTGCAGGCGGCGCCGAGGGCGCCCCGCTCCGCATGTAACGGCGCCCTTTGGCCCGCGGGGCACCTGCGACCCGAGGAGTGACTCCCTCCAGCAATGGACGGATCGTCCGGCAGTATCTGCGCCGCCCCTTCTGCTGAGGCGGCGGCATGACCATCCCCCTCCTGCTGCTCGCTGCGGCATTCCTCCTGATCCTCGCCAACGGTTTCTTCGTGGCCGCCGAATTCGGCCTGGTCACGGTCGAGAAGCAGGACGCCGAGCGCGCCGCGGCCGATGGCGACCGGCGCGCTCGCACCGTCGTCGCGGCGCTGCGCGAGCTGTCCTTCCAGCTCTCGGGAACCCAGCTCGGCATCACCATCACCTCGCTGGTGGTCGGCATGCTGGCCCAGCCCGCGCTCGCCCACCTGCTGTCCGGTCCCCTCACCGCGGCCGGGATACCTGAAGGGGCCGTCTCCGGCGTCTCCGTCGTGGTCGGCATGCTGCTCGCCTCCGCCGTGCAGATGGTGATCGGCGAGCTCGTCCCGAAGAACTGGGCCGTCTCCCGTCCGTTGCAGGTCGCGCGTTTCGTTGCCGGGCCGCAGCATCTCTTCTCGACCGTCTTCCGTCCCGTGATCTCCCTGCTGAACGCGGTCGCCAACCGGCTCGTCCGCATGCTGGGCGTCGAGCCCACCGACGAGCTGGCCTCCGCCCGCACCCCCGGAGAGCTCGTCTCGCTCGCCCGCCACTCGGCGCGGGCCGGCGCACTCGAACAGGACACCGCCGATCTGTTCGTACGCACCCTCTCGCTCGGCGGCCTCACCGCGCAGCACGTCATGACGCCGCGCGTGAAGGTCAGTGCCCTCCAGTCCTCCGCGACGGCGGCGGACGTACTCAACCTCACCCGCGCCACCGGCCTCTCGCGCTTCCCCGTCTACCGGGACCGCATCGACGAGGTCGTGGGCATGGTCCACCTCAAGGACGCGCTCGCCGTGCCCGTGCACGAAAGACTGCGGACCCCGGTGGCCCGGGTCGCCGTACCGCCGCTGATGGTTCCCGAGACCCTCCCCGTGCAGCAGCTCCTCGAGCGGCTGCGCAGCGAGCAGCCGATCGCCGTCGTCGTCGACGAGTACGGCGGTACGGCGGGGGTCGTCACCCTGGAGGACATCGTCGAGGAACTCGTCGGAGAGGTCAGGGACGAGCACGACGACGAGGGCGCCGAGCGGCCGGAACTGGCCGCGGCGCCCGCCGAGGACGGCCATCCGGCCTGGGAGGCGGACGGCAGCTGCCGGATCCTCACCCTGCGGCGCATAGGCCTCGACGTACCCGAGGGGCCGTACGAGACCGTGGCCGGCCTGGTCGCCGACCTGCTGGGACGCATCCCCGCGCCCGGCGACCGCGCCGACCTGCCCGGCTGGCGGCTCTCCGTACGCCAGGTGGACCGCTACCGCGCCGAGCGGGTGCGGTTCGTCCGCACCGCGCAGGTTCCGGAGGCCGTGCGATGAGCGTTCTGCACCTGCTGTTCGCCGTGCTCCTCGTGCTCGCGAACGGCTTCTTCGTGGGCGCCGAGTTCGCGCTCGTCTCCGTGCGCCGCAGCCAGATCGAACCGCTCGCGGCCGAGGGCTCGGCGCGCGCCAGGCAGGTCATGCACGGGCTGGAGAACCTGCCGCAGATGATGGCGGCGGCGCAGTTCGGCATCACCGTCTGCTCGCTGACGCTCGGCGCGGTCGCGGAGCCGACGGTGGCGCATCTGCTGGAGCCGGTCTTCCACGCCGTCCACCTGCCCGCAGGGCTGATCCACCCGCTGGGTTACGTGATCGCGCTCGCCGTGGTCGTCTTCCTGCACCTGGTCATCGGCGAGATGGTTCCCAAGAACCTCGCCATGGCGGCCCCCGAGAAGACCGCGCTGTGGCTCAGCCCGGGCCTGGTCGGGTTCGCCCGGCTGTGCCGCCCGGTGACGGCGGGGCTCGGCGCGTGCGCGCGGGTGGTGCTGCGGCTGTTCGGCGTCGAGGCCAGGGACGAGGTCGAGGCGGTGTTCACCAGTGAGCAGCTCAACCGTCTCGTCGAGGACTCGGGCCAGGCTGGTCTGCTGGAGCCGGGGGAGCAGGAGCGGTTGGAGGACGCCCTGGAGCTCGGCAGCCTCCCGGTCACGGACGTGCTGCTCGACCGGGCGTCCCTGGTCACCGTGGCGCCGTCGGTCACGCCCCGCGAGATCGAGGAACTCACCGTGCGGACCGGCTACTCGCGCTTCCCGGTGTGCGTCGGGGGCGGGGCCTTCATGGGATACGTCCACGTCAAGGACGTACTCGACCTGGAGGAGCGGGAGCGGGGCGTCCCGCAGCAGGTCTGGCGGCCGATGGCGACGCTGAGCGCCGAACTGCCCCTGGACGAGGCGCTGTCCGTGATGCGCCGCGCGGCGACGCATCTGGCGCAGGTCGCGGACGGGGCGGGGCGGGTGCTCGGCCTGGTCGCGCTGGAGGACGTACTCGAGATGCTGGTGGGGGAGGTACGCGACCCCGCCCACCGGGTGGTGGTGCCCCGGCTGCCCCGGGACACGACGCCGGCGGCGGACGAACCGGCGGCGCTCGTGGGGTGAGGGGAGGGCCGGGACCGTCCGCGCGGCGTTCAGAGCGCGGGCGGTTCCTGCCGCCTGCGATTCGCCGGGCCGCGCCCCGACAGGACCTCGCCGTACGCCTGCATCAGGTCCGGCAGGCGCAGCGTCGACAGGTCGTCGCGGGTGGGTGTGGCGGCGTAGCCCGAGAGCCGGAGATCGCGGTACGCACAGCTCTTCTCGTACAGCGTGCGCAGGAAACGGCCGTTCCCCAGCTCGTCGATCCAGCCCTGGTCGACGACGTGCCCGCTGATGCTGCGCAGCTCCTCCAGCGCCTCGTCGTCCCACGCGTCGCCGTTCTCGGCGGCCAGCACCTCACCGATGGACGTCAGCTCCAGCGGCCGGTAACTGGGGAAGTCCACGCGGGTGGTGAAGCGGGACGAGAGGCCGGGATTGACGGCGAGCAGGCGGTCCATGCCCTCCGGGTAGCCGGCGAGGATCACGACGAGGTGGTCCCGGTTGTCCTCGGCGCGCTTGAGCAGCACCTGGAGGGCCTCGTCGCCGTACGCGTCGCCCTTGCTGTAACCGGAGTTGGCGAGGGAGTACGCCTCGTCGACGAAGAGGACGCCACCGATCGCGGAGTCGATCAGCTCATTCGCCTTGACGGCGGTCTGACCGAGGAACTCACCCACCAGGTCGGCCCGTTGGGCCTCCACCAGATGGTCGCCGCCGAGCAGCCCGAGCGCGTAGAACACCCGGCCGAGGATCCGCGCGACGGTGGTCTTGCCGGTGCCGGAGGGGCCGGAGAAAACGAAGTGGCGTTTGGGTGGCTGGACGGGAAGGCCCTGCCCGGCCCGCAGCCTGGCCATGTTCAGCTGCGCGGAGAGCGCCTTGACCTGGCGTTTCACCGGTTCGAGGCCGACCATGCGCTCCAGCTCCGCCAGCGCCTCGGCGAGCAGGGCGGGATCGGAGGGCCCGGACGGAAAGGCCGGGGGCGCTCCCCGCCCCGGCGGTACGGAGGCCTTCTCCCGTACGCCGCGGTCGCCCGCCACCGGCACCGGGCCGCCGGTGAGCGGCGGCTTGCCCACGTCGCCCAGCAGCAGGTCCCGGCCCTCCGGGACCTCGGGCCCCACGAGGCTCTCCGTGTCGCCCGCCGCGTCCGCCGCGTCCTGGCCGATCCCGGCCAGCGATACGGCGGCGAATCCGGCGGAGTCCTCGTACCCGTCGCCCTCGGCGATCGCCGCGAGCCGGGCCGAGGTGTCCATGAAGGCCGGATCCACCCGGTGCACCGCCCGGTACAGCGGCAGCGCGGCCGCGCTGCGCCCGGTGCCCTCGTGCGCGCGGGCCAGCCAGTAGCGCAGTTCCTTGCGCTGCGGCTGCTCGCTGCGGCAGCGCATCAGGGCGGCGGAGAGCATCGGCTCGGCCTGCCCGTACATCTCCAGGCGCACCCGCGCCATGCCGCCGAAGAGCCCGGTCTCGATGCCGAGCAGCGGGTCGTCGACGAGCGGATCGGTGTGGCGTACGAGCTGCTCCCAGTCCTTGACCAGGTACGCCCGGCAGGCGTGCAGGAAGCGCACCTGCGGATCGGCGTCCACCGGCGGCAGCCCGGCCAGCGCGCGGTCGAGCTCGGGCACATGGCGGCCGTCGAGCCAGTGGGACGCGTGGGCGAGCAGCAGGTCGCGCGGTTTCTCCAGGACTGGCTGGACCCACCAGCCCAGCCAGTACCAGGAGTTGAGGGTGCGCCGGTGCCGGGCCCGCTGCTCGCCGAAGCGCTCGCGGTGGCGGTACATGCGCAGCAGCGCGGTGGTGGTGTCGATGCGCAGCGCGTGGAGGCCGAGCCAGCCGTCGGCCATGCCGGGGTCCATCCGTACCGCGGCCCTGAATTCCTCTTCCGCCTGCGGGTACGCGCCCATCGTGTAGGCGTCGACACCACGCAGCCAGGCGAGGTCGGCCGGGGCGTTCACGCCCTGCGTGCCGAATTCCGTCACATCCCCCACGAACTGTGCCCCCCGTGATGTGCCGCCGGGCCTGAGCCCGTCGGCAGGTCTCAGAACCGCCGTGTCGCGGACGGGAATTGACCGCACCGAAGGGCATCGTACCTGTGCGGGTGGTCCGGGACTAAGAGTGCCGCAGGCCGGAGAGTGACGGTGACCGAGGGTGAGCGAACTGCGTCACGCGGGGCCCGGAGAAGGGGCTCTGGGCAGAACGAAGCCCCCGATCACGGGGGAACAACCGGGGGCTTCGCGTCTGCGGCGGCTTCGGAAAGCCGCACATTGAGAACGTAAGACCTGTACGCCCCCTGGGTCAAGCGGAGTTGAGGCACTCACGGGGGAGCTTTTCAGGCCGTTCCCGAGGGTGGGGCCTGGCGGTCACGGACGGTGACGCCATGGTTCGGCAACGCTGTCGCGGAAGTCCCTTGGCGCCACTCGTACCCCCCCTGACACTGCCGTACCAGCAGATCCGCGTACGGTCGCGAGGGGTCCGCGGCGAAATGGCGTATCTCCGCCGCTGTCCATCCGTCCCAGAATGCCGCCTGGGCCTGCCCGTCCCTGCGCCGCCCGCGCGCCCACGACTCCTCGGCACCCAGATCCATCCAGAGCAGCCGCGCGAGTTCCGGGCGTACGGCGGCCCGCCCGGCCCCGACGCCCTCGATCAGCACGACGGGCGCGGGGACCAGCGGGCACGCGGGACCGAAGCGGCGGCGCGTCCAGTCGTACGGCGCGTACCGCGCGCTCTCCCCGCGCGAGAGCGGACCCGTCACCTGCTCGAACAGTCGTCCGGTCCACTCGAAGAGCTCGTCGTGGGTCGCCAGATCGTCGAGGTGCAGCACAGGAGCGCCGCCGAGCGCGGCGGCGAGCCGGGCGGCGAAGGTGCTCTTGCCCGAGCCGGCGTGCCCGTCGACGGCGACCAGGCGGACGGGGCCGCAGGAGGGCGGCAGCGCGCGCAGGGACCGGGCGAGCTGATCGAGACGTTCCACGCCTCCACCCTAGGCGGCGCACCGGGTGGCCTTTCTTCCCCACCTCGGCCGGGCTCCGCCGCCACCGGTCCACACCAATATTGGTGGAGCGACGCGGTCCCAGGTGCTGGCAGAAGGCCGACGCCACCGGTCATAGTTGGCCCACTGTCGTGCACCTGCCCGCGCATCCGCATCCGACTCGGGGGCCATGACCATGACCAGACCCACTTCCCGCCGCACCGTTCTGACCGCGGCGATCGCCGCCGCCGTCGGCGCCACCACGGCGTCCGCCGCCGCTGTCGGCACCGCGACCCGCGCCCCCTCCCGCGCGCCCTCCCGCCCGGTGGACAACCGCTTCTGGTCCTCCGCCACGGACTGGCGTTCCGGCGCGGCGGACGGCACCAGGGCGGTGGCGGGCCGCAGGCCCGGGCTGGTCATCGGTACGCCGTCGGGCCGTACCGACTACACCGACCCGCACACCGGCACCACCTCCACCTGGGAGAGCGCTACCTGGACCTCCCCGGTCCACCGCTCCACGGTCCCGGCGACCGAGGTCATCGCCTCCTGGAACGCGCACACCCCGCCCGGCACCTGGCTGGCGGTCGAGCTGCGCGGCACCTACTCGGACGGCACCGAGACGCCCTGGTACGTCCTGGGCCGCTGGGCCGCGGGCGACGGCGACATCAGGCGCACCTCCGTCGACGACCAGAGCGACGGCCGGAGCAGCATCTGGACCGACACGTTCTCCATGAACAGTTCGGCCGGCGCCCTGCGCCTGGCGTCGTACCGGCTCAGGCTGACCCTCCACCGCAAGCCCGGCACCGGCCTGACCCCGAAGGTCTGGCGCCTGGGAGCGATGGCCTCCGACATCCCGGACCGCTTCACCGTGCCCGCCTCGCGGTCCCGCGTCGCCCGGGAGCTCGCCGTACCGCGCTACTCGCAGAACACGCACATCGGCCAGTACCCCGAGTACGACAACGGCGGTGAGGCCTGGTGCAGCCCCACGTCCTCGCAGATGATCATCGAGTACTGGGGCCGCAGGCCCACCGCCGAGGACCTGGCGTGGGTCAACCCGGATTTCGCGGACCCGCAGGTCTGCCACGCGGCGCGCTTCACCTTCGACTACCAGTACTCCGGCTGCGGCAACTGGCCCTTCAACGCCGCGTACGCCGCGACGTACAAGGCCATGAGCGCCGTCGTCACCCGCCTCCACTCGCTCACCGAGCTCGAGAGCCTGATCCGCGCGGGCATCCCGGCCATAACGTCGCAGTCCTTCCTCAAGGAGGAGCTGACGGGAGCGGGCTACGGCACGTCGGGGCACCTCATGACCGTCATCGGCTTCACACCCGACGGCGACGTGATCGCGAACGACCCCGCATCCCCGGGCAACCAGGCCGTACGCCGCGTCTACAAGCGCCGCGAGTGGGAGAACATCTGGCTGCGGACGAAGCGCTACAACGCGAGCGGGAAGGTGGTGTCCGGCACAGGCGGCGTCTGTTACGTCTACTGGCCCGCCCGCCCCACGGCCGCCCAGCGGCGCGCTCTCGCGGCCGTCGGCATCCGCTGAACCCACCGGGCCGCCCCGGGGCGTGGCGCACGTCATCTGCCCGCGATCAGGAAGCCGTGCGGCGCGAAGAGAGTCGTGGTGACGGTCGGCGGCTTACGCGCCGCGCGGACCGCCCCGGGCTCCGGCGGCCTCCGCGCCGGGCCCTGCCCCAGCGCCGCCAGCAGGACGACCGGCAGCGGGCCGCGAGCGTCCGGGGCCCCTGCCCTTCCCGCAGCGGTGACGACTCCTCCCGCTCCTCCACCCGCACGGGCGTCCAGCCGAACCCCATGGCGCTGCCCGCGATCCCCAGGCCCATCCCGACCACGAAGCCTCCGAGATTGGTCGCGGCGAACGACAGGACGGACAGCAGCGCGTTGACGCTCACGCAGTGGCGCGTGTGCGGCAGGAACCACAGGAACAGGTCCGCCGCGATCAGCGCCAGCCCGATCCCGATCCCGATCCCGATCGCCGCGAGCCCGCCGAGCCCGAGGCTCACCAACCGAGCGATCGCAGGTGCGCCGCGCCGAACTCATCTCGACCGGGCGGAAGTTGTTCGCCGATACGTCGTACGACGCCCTGTCGATGGACGACATCGCCCGGCACGCGGGTGTCGCCAAGGGCTTGATCTACTACTTCAAGAGCAAACGCGGTTGCTAACTCGCCATCGCCGAGGAATCGGTCGCCGACCTGGTCGCGCGGGCCGGCAGCGAGCCCGACCTCCCGACCGCCGAGCGTGTCCAGCGGACCATCGACGGCTATCTGCGCTACGCCCAGCACCACCAGGCGGCGCACCGCACGATCGTCACGGGCGGCGTCGGCTTCGACACCGAGGTGCAGGCCGTCCGGGACGCGGTGCGCGAGGAGCTGATCGCGACCATCGCGGAGGGGGCGTACGGCCACCGCGGCATCCCGCTGACCGCCCGGTTGGCCCTGATCGGCTGGATGACCGGGGTCGAAGGGGTCACGCTGGACTGGATGGGTCATCAGGAGCTCGGCCGCGAGGCCGTACGCGAGCGGCTCACCAGGCTGCTGCGCGCCACGCTCCGTACGATCGAGGAACTGGAACCGACCTGCCCCGCGCCGTCCACAACCCCGTGACGGAAGGCATTCCATCGGGCATACTCAACGCGCCACAGCCGCTGGCCAGCGACTTCCGTGATCCGGACGAGTGCCGGCGGCCAGGCAGTGAGACCGGCGGCGCCGCCACACCCTGCGCGCGCGACCGCCGCAGCGCCCGACAGGGAGGAGAGCGCCCCCATGCCCGACCGCGCCCCGCAGCCGGTGGAACGATGGCTGCCCACCGAGGAGTCCCGGGATCTGCTCGCGCTCGTGCGCGACATGATCCAGCGAGAGATCGCCCCCGGGGCCGCAGCCGAGGAGGACGCCGGGCACTTCCCGCGCGAGATCTTCGCGCTGCTCTCCGAATCCGGTCTGCTCGGTCTGCCGTACGACGCCGAGTACGGCGGCGGAGACCAGCCGTACGAGGTCTATCTCCAGGTACTCGAAGAGCTCGCCGCCGCCCGCCTCACGGTGGGACTCGGCGTCAGCGTCCACAGCCTCGCCTGTCACGCGCTGGCCGGCTACGGCACCAAGGAGCAGCAGGCCACGCATCTGCCCGCCATGCTCGGCGGCGGCCTGCTCGGCGCCTACTGCCTTTCGGAGCCCGCCTCCGGATCCGACGCGGCCTCGCTGCGCACCAAGGCCGTGCGCGACGGTGACGACTGGGTCATCACCGGCACGAAGGCCTGGATCACCCATGGCGGGGTCGCCGACTTCTACACCGTTCTGGCCCGTACGGGCCAGGAGGGCGCCCGGGGCATCACGGCCTTCCTGGTGCCCGGCGACGCCGAGGGGCTGAACGCCGCGGCGCCCGAGAAGAAGATGGGCATGAAGGGCTCGCCCACCGCCCAGCTCAACTTCGACGGCGTACGTGTCCCGGACTCGCGTCGCATCGGCGAGGAGGGGCAGGGCTTCGCGATAGCGCTGTCCGCGCTCGACTCGGGCCGGCTCGGGATCGCCGCCTGCGCGGTCGGGGTCGCCCAGGCAGCGCTGGACGAGGCCGTCTCGTACGCGACCGGACGGCAGCAGTTCGGCCGGCCGATCGCCGACTTCCAGGGCCTGCGCTTCATGCTCGCCGACATGGCCACCCAGATCGAGGCGGGCCGGTCGCTGTATCTGGCGGCGGCGCGCCTGCGGGACGCGGGACGCCCCTTCTCGCGGGAGGCCGCGATGGCGAAGCTGTTCTGCACCGACGCGGCGATGCGCGTGACGACCGACGCCGTCCAGGTGCTCGGCGGCTACGGCTACACGCTGGACTTCCCCGCCGAGCGCTTCATGCGCGAGGCGAAGGTGCTCCAGATCGTCGAGGGCACGAATCAGATTCAGCGCATGGTCATCGCCCGCCATCTCGTGGGTCCCGAGACGCGCTGAGCCGCCCCGCGTCCGGCCATGCCGGGGACGCCACGAGCCGGGTCCACTCCGGGTCGCGGCGCCCCGGCAGGGTGCGGCCGTGACTGTGCCACTGGCGCAGGAGCGCGCGATAGAGGGGCGGGTCCGAGGGGTGCGGAACCGATTCTGCGGTAACGGAGGGCGGGGGAACGAGGCGCCGGCGTCCGTCGCCTACCTGGGTGTACTGCAGGGTCATATCGGGCCAACAGCCGCAAGGCCCCGGGGGTTATCGCCGGTCTCATTCGGGCGTCCGTTCGCGCGGTGAACCGGGGCGCCCCGGGCGGTGACGCGCGTATGGCCCTGAACGGGCTTTCTGACGTACCGTCAAATCCGCCGCCGGGGGTCGCGCCTCCGGGCGACGCGTACGCCGTGTCCCGCTCCGTCCGCGCCCAGGAGGACCGCTGTGGCCGAGGACCGCCCGATCGCGCTCGACGAATACCCGATCCACCAGGCCCCGCTGTCGATGAAGCACGTCGCCACGGGGGACCGCAACGCTTATGACCGCTGCATCTTCCACGTCGTCGACCACACCGGCCGCGCCCTGCTCATCGCCGGACTGGGCGTCTACCCGAACACCGGAGTGATCGACGCCTACGCGACGCTGCGCACCGGCGACCGGCTGCACGCCGTGCGCGCGTCCGACGCCCTCACCGACGACCGTATGAACCTCGCCGTCGGCCCGTTGCGGATCACCGTCGACGAGCCGCTGCGCCGCTTCACGCTCCACTGCGACGCCGACCCCGGCGACCCGGACTCCCTCTCGTACGACGTCACCTGGACGGCCGCCTTTCCCGCCGTCTGGGAGCCGCACCACGTCCAGCGGCGCGGCGACCGCCTGATGCTCGAAGGCCGCCGCTTCGTCCAGGCCGGCGGCTGTACGGGCGTGATCCGCACCGGGGGAGAGGAGATACCGCTGACCGCGGGGGAGTGGACCGGCACCCGCGACCGGAGCTGGGGCGTGCGGCCCATCCCCGGCGAGGACGGCGGCCGGGCCGCCGAGGAACACCGCCCCGAGGGCTTCCACTGGCTCTGGATCCCGGCGCGCTTCGACGACCGCTTCCTGATGGTGATCGCCCAGGAGGACGCCGACGGTCACCGCACCCTGAACGAGGCGCTGCTGGTGCGCGAGGGTGAGCGCGACGTCCAGCTCGGCTGGCCGCACGCCGACATCACGTACCACCCGGGCACCCGCCACCCCGAGCGCGCCCTCATCCACCTCACGGGGCCCGGGCGCAAACCGCTGGAGCTCGGTGTCGAGATCCTCAACTCCTCACCGCTGGCCGTCGGTGCCGGCTACCCGCCCGCGACCGACTGGCAGCACGGCAGCTGGCAGGGGCGCGGCTGGACCGACCGGCGTACGTACGACCTCTCCGATCCCGCCGCGCACCCCATGGCGGCGTACGGCGTCACCGACCACGCGGCCCGCTTCACCCTCGACGGGCGGACCGGTTACGGCGTCTTCGAGCACGGCACCTTCGGCCGTCACGACCCGAGCGGCTTCACCGGCTACGACTCCCTGGCCCTCTGAGCGTCGCCCTCCCGACAGGAGTACGGCATGGCAACCGCACCCCGCCCGCGCACCACCACCCGCGACCCCGAGGAACTCGGCCGCCGCCTCACCGCCTGGCTCGACGCCCGGCTGCCCGGGGCGCGGGTCAGCGGCGTCAACGCGCCGGACTCCAACGGCATGTCGAGCGAGACTCTGCTCTTCGATCTCGCCCACCCGTCCGCCCCGGTGGGCGCCTGCGCCCTGCGGCTGGCCGCCGATCCCGCCGCGTACAGCGTCTTCCCCGTCTACGACATGGCTCGCCAGCACCGCGTCATGAGCCTCGTGGCCGAGCACACGGATGTCCCCGTGCCGCGTGTCCTGTGGCTGGAGGAGGACCCCGAGCCGCTCGGCGCGCCCTTCTTCGTCATGGAGCGGGTGGAGGGCCGCGTGCCGCCGGACGTCATGCCCTATACGTACGAGGGGAATTGGCTGTACTCCGCCACCGAGGCCGAACGCGCCCGGCTCCAGGACGCGACGCTGACCGTCCTGGCGCGCCTGCACGACCGGTTCCCGCCGAAGGAGGCGCAGTTCCTGATGGCGCCGGGCACGGGCAGCCCCCTGCGCCGCCACGTCACGGCCCAACGGGCGTACTACGACTGGGTCGTGGACGGCGTCGCCCGCTCACCGCTCATCGAGACCGCCTTCGACTGGCTCGAGGCGCACTGGCCCGACGACCCCGGCCCCGCCGTGCTCAGCTGGGGCGACGCCCGTATCGGCAACATCATCTACGACGGCTTCGAGCCCGCCGCCGTACTCGACTGGGAAATGGCGTCCTGCGGCCCGCGTGAACTCGACCTGGCCTGGACGGTCTACCTGCACCGCTTCTTCCAGGACCTGACGGTGGGCTTCGGCCAGAGCGGCCTGCCGGACTTCCTGCGACGCGAGGACATCGAGCGCCGGTACGCCGAACTGACCGGGCACACACCGCGGGACATGGAGTTCCACACGCTGTACGCCGCTCTGCGGCACGCCGTCGTGATGCTGCGCATCGCCTACCGGCAGGTGCACTTCGGCGAGGTCCGGGTCCCTGAGGACCCGGACGCGATGATCCTGCACCGGGCGTCACTGGAGGCGATGGTGCGCGGAACGTACTGGGACACGCCCTGAGGCGGACGCGGCCGCCCCCGGGCCGTGCTTCCTAGGCCGCGCGCCGCAGTTGTGACGTCTTGAGCGGACGGGAGCCCGGGCCGCCGACGTGCGAGAACGGCTGCGTCCGCCAGTCCAGTCCCTGAGGGAGCGTCAACAGCAGTGCTGTTTCCTGCTCCTGGACCTCGAGCGTCTCGTCGGCGGGCTTGGCGTCCGCCGCCGGGCGCCCGGTGCCGGCGCAGGCCGTGAGCCCGAACGGGTTCCACGGCGTGGGGCACTTCGCGTGCTCGGGAAGGACGGTCTCGTCGGCCAGCAGCGCGATCGGCTGGGCGCAGTCCGGGCAGATCACCCGGAACATTTCAAAGGTGTCGTACGTGTCGAAATCATCGATCTCATCGTCGTCGACGGATTCAACAGGCTCCGGTTCGGTACGTCCGGTGCGCTTCAGGCTCTGCATGGAGACACTCCCCCTCGGGTGGGCCGACAAGGCGCTGCGGCCTCGACCACAGCAAGCACTTCCCGTCGCGCACGCGCGGTAATCGGCGCCTGCCCGACGGACACGGCCGCAGGCCTGTGGCGTTCGTCACATGCCCGCCGCAGATGCCCCTCCGGAGGGGCCCCGGCTGTGCCTGGGGACCTCCGGGGCAATAGGTTGACCGGCTATGGAGGAGCTGGATCGTCAGATCGTGGATTTGCTCGTCAAGGACGGGCGGATGAGCTACACCGACCTGGGCAAGGCCACGGGCCTGTCCACCTCGGCCGTGCACCAGCGTGTGCGCAGGCTGGAGCAGCGGGGTGTCATCCGTGGCTATGCCGCGGTGGTCGACCCCGAGGCCGTCGGGCTGCCGCTCACCGCTTTCATCTCGGTGAAACCGTTCGACCCCAGCGCCCCCGACGACATCTCGGAACGGCTCGCGGGCGTTCCCGAGATCGAGGCGTGCCACAGCGTGGCGGGCGACGAGAACTACATCCTCAAGGTGCGCGTCGCGACCCCGCTCGAGCTGGAGCACCTGCTGACCCGGATCCGTTCCCTGGCCGGCGTGTCCACCCGTACGACCGTGGTCCTGTCCACGCCGTACGAGGCCCGGCCGCCGCAGGTCTGACCCGTTGCCCACGGCCCCGCGCACGGAACGGCCCGCGCGAGGGGCGAGACTGTTCCCCATGACCGAGCACAACGCCCCCACTCCCCAGGCCGAACACCGCACCGTGCTGCTGCGCGGCGGCGAGGTCCACAGCCCCGCCGATCCCTTCGCCACCGCGATGGTCGTCGAGCGTGGGCATGTCGCCTGGGTGGGCTCCGAAGGGGCGGCCGACGCCTTCGCCCCGGGCGTCGACGAGGTGATCGACCTCGAAGGGGCTCTGGTCACCCCCGCGTTCACGGACGCACATGTGCACACCACGTCCACCGGCCTGGCGCTCACCGGCCTCGACCTGTCCGGCGCGCGCAGCCTCGCCGGCGCGCTGGAGCTCGTACGGGCCCACGCCTCCGCGGCCCCCGCGGGCCGGATCCTCCTGGGCCACGGCTGGGACGCCACGCGCTGGCCGGAGCAGCGGCCCCCGACCCGCGCCGAACTCGACGAGGCAGCCGGCGGGCGTCCGCTCTACCTGCCCCGCGTCGACGTCCACTCGGCCGTCGTCAGCACCGCCCTTCTCGACCTGGTCCCCGGCGTCACCGGGCTCGCGGGCCACCACCCGGACGCCCCGCTCACCGCCGCCGCCCACCACGCCGTACGCGCGGCGGCGCACGGCGCCGTCACCCCCCAGCAGCGCGCGGAGGCGCAGCGCGCGGCGCTCGCCCACGCGGCCTCGCTCGGTATCGGTGCGGTCCACGAGTGCGCGGGGCCGGACATCTCCGACGAGGAGGACTTCACCGGTCTGCTGAAGCTGGCGGCCGCTGAGCCCGGCCCGCGCGTCTTCGGCTACTGGGCTGAGCAGGTCGCAGGCGCGAAGGACGCCGAACGTGTGCGCGAACTCGGCGCCACGGGCGCGGCGGGCGACCTCTTCGTCGACGGTTCCCTCGGCTCGCACACCGCCTGCCTGCACGCCCCGTACGCCGACGCCTCCCACACCGGCACCGCCCACCTCGACACAGCGGCCGTCGCCGCCCATGTCACCGCCTGCACCGAGGCCGGACTCCAGGCCGGCTTCCACGCCATCGGCGACGCCGCCCTCACCTCGGTCGTCGACGGGGTGCGCGCCGCCGCCGAGAAGCTCGGCCTCGCCCGGATCCGCGCCGCCCGCCACCGCGTCGAGCACGCCGAGATGCTCACCCCCGCCACCATCGCGGCCTTCGCCGAATTCGGCCTGACCGCCTCGGTGCAGCCCGCCTTCGACGCCGCCTGGGGCGGCGAGGACGGGATGTACGCGCAGCGCCTGGGCGCCGAGCGGGCCCGTACGCTCAACCCGTACGCCGCGCTGCTGCGCGCCGGTGTGCCGCTGGCCTTCGGCTCCGACAGCCCCGTCACCCCGCTCGACCCGTGGGGCACCGTCCGCGCCGCCGCCTTCCACCGCACGCCCGGGCACCGCGTCTCCGTACGCGCCGCCTTCACCGCCCACACGCGCGGCGGCTGGCGGGCCGTCGGCCGCGACGACGCGGGCACCCTGGTCCCCGGGGCCCCCGCCGACTACGCGGTCTGGCGCGCCGACGAGCTCGTCGTGCAGGCACCCGACGACCGGGTCGCCCGCTGGTCGACCGACCCGCGCTCGGGAACGCCCGGCCTGCCGGATCTCACGCCCGGCGCCGAACTCCCCGTCTGCCTGCGGACGGTGATCCTCGGACAAACTGTTTACCTGAGGCCGAACGAGTGATGTGCGCCGGCCGCGTACCGCCGATCGGTGTTCCCGCGCGGCCCCGTGCCACCTGCGTACCTTCCGCACTGACCTGCTGATTTGGGCAAACACCCCAGGTCGAACGACTGTTGACAGAAAGCGGCCACCGGCGGGTAGGTTCGGCCGAGTCCACCGCAGGACGTCCGACCGGCAAACCTCCACGCAGTCGTCGAACGCCGCTGGGTCATGGGGTGGTGTGCCGCACCGGCGCACCAGTACTCGGAGCCAGGTTCAGCGCCCGCGCCTCGGGGGCGAGGGAAGGTTTCAGCCGACCGGCAGGTGGGACCCGGGTGGGGCCCGGGACGTTCAGTAGACAACGGCTCTCGGCCGACCCGCAGCCGGCGGGCCCGGGGCCGGCCCGAAGGACACCGGGCCCCGACCCGCAGAAACGACTTGTCGCTTCCTCCGGACAACACCGTGCCGGCCCGCTGACCATGCTCGCTATGGTGGGGCAACGGTGTACGGACATTAAGGGGAAGCAGTGAACGACGGCGGTCAGAGGCGTTACGGCCCGCTCGGCAGAGCCTTGGTGATCATTCCGACCTACAACGAGGCCGAGAACATCAAGCCGATCGTCTCCCGGGTGCGCGCCGCGGTTCCCGACGCGCACGTCCTGGTCGCCGACGACAACAGTCCCGACGGCACCGGAAAGACCGCCGACGAGATCGCGGCCGCCGACGACCAGGTGCACGTCCTGCACCGCAAGGGCAAGGAAGGGCTCGGCGCGGCCTATCTGGCGGGCTTCCGCTGGGGCATCGAGCACGACTACGGCGTACTCGTGGAAATGGACGCGGACGGCTCGCACCAGCCCGAGGAACTGCCCCGGCTGCTGACCGCGCTCAAGGGGGCCGACCTGGTTCTCGGCTCGCGCTGGGTGCCGGGCGGACGTGTCGTCAACTGGCCCAAGCACCGCGAGGTGCTCTCGCGCGGCGGCAGCACGTACTCCCGGGTGCTTCTCGGCGTACCGATCCGCGACGTGACCGGCGGGTTCCGGGCCTTCCGTGCGCAGACGCTGGAAGGGCTGGGCCTCGAAGACGTCGCCTCCCAGGGGTACTGCTTCCAGGTCGACCTCGCCCGCCGGGCGGTCGAAGCCGGCTACAACGTGGTCGAGGTACCCATCACCTTCGTCGAGCGCGAGCTGGGCGACAGCAAGATGAGCCGTGACATCGTCGTCGAGGCGCTGTGGCGCGTGACGGCCTGGGGCGTCGGCTCCCGGGCGAACAAGCTGCTCGGGCGCAAGCCCTCCTGATCTCTCCTTTACGCCGCTCAGGCGCCCGTACAGGCACACTGGGGGCATGACGACCGGCTCACCGCCCCCGACAGTTTCCAAGCGTTCACGCGCACGCACCTTCGTACCGCTCGGCGTCGCCGCCTGGCTGGTGCTCGAGATCTGGCTGCTGACCCTCGTGGCCGGCGCCGCCGGCGGCTTCACGGTCTTCCTGCTGCTGGCCGCGGGCCTCGTGCTCGGCGCCGTGGTGATCAAGCGGGCCGGCCGGCGCGCGTTCACGAACCTCACCGAGACGCTCCAGCGGCAGCAGGCGGGCGAGACGCCCGCCCAGCGCCGGGGGAGCAGCGGCAACGGCTTCCTGATGCTCGGCGGCCTGCTGCTGATGCTGCCCGGAATGATCTCGGACGTGGCGGGGCTGCTGCTCCTCGTACCGCCCGTGCGGGGGTTCCTCGGCAAGTACGCCGAGCGCTCCCTGGAACGCAGGATGAGCGCGGCCGGGGCCGGCAGTCTGGGCGACGCCTTCCAGCAGGCCCGTATTCACCGCCCGGACGGCAAGGTCGTCCAGGGTGAGGTCATCAGGGAGGAGCCGCCCGCGGGCCGGCGCGACGACAGCCCGCGGCCGCCGCTGAACCCCTGATTCCGGCCGGCGCCCCGGGGGGTGTGACGCCCCCCGGGCATGACAAGAGCCGCGGGGGGGGGGGGCACCAAACCAGGTGGAAAAAACCCCCCCCCCTAGCCATCAGATTTATACGCGAAAGCGCCACCCCCCGCG